>JAXGQI010000034.1:0-10862 GCA_040766525.1 Clostridiales bacterium
ACAGCGCATGATATAATATTTACGCTGTGACTGTCTTTTGATGGTTGCCGTATTGGAGGTGGCGTGATTCTTTTGCGAGAGAGCGCCCCTTCCTTTCATTTTATGAGGTCGTTTTTCAACTTTTTAATCCCTCGTCGTGCTGATTCAGAGATCGACACAGATTCTTGCTCACTGTAACTATCAAGAATATCTTTGGATTCTTGATCTAATTTAATAGTAATCTTATATGTTTTGGGATTGTCGGTTTTAGGACCTCTTTTTCCTACTTTCAGTTTAACACCTCCTTTAAAATAGGTCTGACCAAATTATAAAATAGGTCAGACCTATTTGTCAAGTAATATATTAATGATTAGATATGTGTTTTTCAACCGCACGATGAATGTATTGACTAAAATCATAAAGTCATCAATATGACCAAAAATTCCTGTGAAGACTTAATATTCAACGGATATTTTTGTCTAAATGAAATTATGAGAAAAACCATAATTGCATATTGGTATTATAGTAATATAAAAAGCCCTGAACCTAAGGTTCAGGGCTTTGGTTTTTCTACGCGTAAATTCGTTTGTTCCTGTAGTATAAACAAAGGGTTGGCCTTATGCGCTCTTTTTTGCCTTTTTGGGTATTTTCAAAAAGACGGTTATGACCAGTGTGGCTACGCACGCCGCTGCCGCCACCATAAAGGAATAAGTATATACTCCTGTAGCTGCGAGCGCATTGGACAAAAGCGGGAAGACCAAGGCGGATGCACCGAATCCGATCATTACCAATCCGTAATTCAGCCCCATGTGCTTTGTGCCGAACAAGTCGGCAGTTGTGGCTGCAAACACGCTTGCCGCACCGCCGAAACAGAAGGCGATTGCGGTAATGCAGACTAAGAATGCCACACCCTGGGCAAGGATCATTGCGAGGGCAGCCGCCAGCGTGATCGCCGTAATTGTCATAATAGCTGCTTTCCTTCCGGCAAAGTCCGAAAACCAGGATGTAAGAAGCCGCCCGCTTGCGCTGGCGATACCCGTAAGCATAACGCCGAAGGCCGCCATATTTTCTGCCAGTCCGCGTTCAACGCCCAAGGAGATGAACAATGGATTTAAAATGAAATAGGTTGGCAAGATAAAGAACAGGGCAAAAGTCAGAAGATAATACTCTTTTGTTTTGAGCATTTCCGTTGTTGTGAACTGCTTTTGCGTACTTGCACCGGCGTTCGCAGGTCCTTTTGTTCCCGGATTAGAAAGAAACAGCGAACAAGCGGAACAGATCAGTAGGAACAAAATCCCCAGAAACAGGAAAGTTTTCGGTACCCCCCAATTTGCAAGTAAAAATTTCGTTGTGGGCGCAAAGAGCACCAGGGAACAGCCAAAGGCACCGACCAGCATGCCGGTTGCGAATCCCCGTTTGTCGGGGAACCATTTCTGTACCACGGATACGGTGGTGGTATAAACACATCCCACGCCAAAACCGCCGATGAGTCCATAAAAAATATAAATCAGCCACGGCATTGACGGGGGAGTAAAGGCGCTTAAAATCATCCCCAACCCTAAGAGGATGCTTCCTGCCAGCGCTACAGGGGAAGGCGTGTATTTATCCTGCATCCGCCCGCCGATGACGATCCCGAGAACAAATACCGCCAGCATGATAGAGGAGGTAATGGCCGCTTGGGCCGGGTCCCATGAAAGATGTTCCGATACAGGGCCTTTAAATACGCTCCACATGTAGATAATCCCTGCGCAAAGCTGCATGATCATCCCTGTTGCAAGTATCAGGTATCTGTTCTTAACGGTTGTTCCAATTCGCATATTCACTTATTTCCTTCATCCCAAAATCTTCTATATTCTATTGACGGCGCACTTAGCCGGATATTTTTATTCCCACTCGATGGTCGACGGTGGCTTTTGGGTGATATCGTAGACCACCCGGTTGATATGGCGCACTTCATTGGTGATGCGGTTTGAGACCTTGACGAGGGTCGGGTAGGGGATTTTCGCCCAGTCCGCAGTCATGAAGTCGCTGGTGGTTACAGCACGCAAAGCCAAAGTATAGTCATAGGTGCGGCCGTCGCCCATTACGCCGACGCTCCGCATATCGGTGAGGACGGCAAAATATTGATTGATCTCTTTGTCGAGGCCTTCCTTTTCCAATTCTTCCCGGAAGATGGCGTCGGCTTCTTGCAAAATTTGGATCTTATCTTCGGTGATATTGCCGATGATCCGCACCGCAAGACCGGGGCCGGGGAAGGGTTGGCGGAAGACGAGATAGCCGGGAATGCCGAGCTCTAACCCTAATTGCCGCACTTCATCCTTAAATAGTTCCCGAAGGGGTTCCACAATATCAGTGAAATCCATCAGTTCCGGCAAGCCGCCGACATTGTGATGGCTCTTGATGACTTGAGCATTCTTGGAGCCGCTCTCGATCACATCGGGATAGATCGTCCCTTGGATCAAAATATCGCAATGGCCGAGTTTTTTAGCTTCATCTTCAAAGACTTTGATAAACTCGCTGCCGATGATCTTCCGTTTTTGCTCCGGATCACTCACATTTTCCAGCTTATCGAGGAAACGCTTTTTCGCGTCGACACGAATCAAATTCATGGAAAACTGCTCTCTGAATATTCTTTCCACATCGTCGCCTTCATTTTTCCGAAGGAGGCCGTGATCTACGAAAATACAGGTCAAATCAGCGCCGATGGCTTTGTGGGCCAAAACGGCGGCAACGGAAGAATCAACGCCGCCGGAGAGGGCGCAGATCGCCTTCTTCCCGCTCATTCTTGCTTTCAGCTGCTTGATGCTTTCTTCGGCGAAAGCGGCCATCTTCCAATCACCCTTCAAACCGCAAATCTCATAAAGGAAATTTTTCATCATCTGTTGCCCGAAGGGGGTATGGGCCACTTCCGGGTGGAATTGCACGCCGAACAGGCGCTTTTCTTCCGCCATGATGGCCGCCGTGGGGCAGCTTCCCGTCTGGGCGATGGAGACGAAGCCCGGGGGCAATTCCTGCACCATGTCGGTATGGCTCATCCAACAACGGTTTTTAAGTTCTATATTGCGAAAGAGGGGAGAATCCACCAGGGTGATCTCCTGCTCGCCATATTCCCGCTTTTCTGCCGGGCCGACTTTCCCTCCCGCGACTTGGGCCATGGCCTGTAAGCCGTAGCAGATGCCGAGAACCGGCAGGCCCAATTCAAATATGGCAGGGTCCGGTAGAGGGGCGTCTTCTCCATAGGCGCTGTTAGGGCCGCCGGTGAGAATGATGCCGCGGGGATTTTTGGCCCGAATCGTTTCAATATCCGTATCGTAAGGGATCAGCTCACAATATACGCCGGCTTCCCGCACACGGCGGGCGATCAATAGATTGTACTGGGCGCCGAAGTCCAGCAAAACCACCATTTCTTTATTCAAGGTTCCTCTCCTTCTAAAGACAAAATAGACGCATTTCTGCTTCAATATTATTATATTGTACATGGAAAGAAGAAAAAAAACAATATGGAAAAAACCATGGGAAGTATTGGCGTGTTAGCGGGGGTAAAAGTGGCTGCCTGCTTGGCCGGGACGAACTTTCTTCCATAAAATAAAAAAATTATAAATAGGGGTTTACATTTCGTTTTTTCTGTTGTAGAATTAGGTAAAAGTGGTAATAAGTAGTAAAAAGTGTTAGTAAGTGGTAAAAGCAAAGCGTTGTGAAATGAAAAAACTGCAGCTTCCAACATAAATAAAAAATTCGGAAGCAAAAATGAGAAGAAGAAAATTTGTAAAAGCAAAAGGGAACCATTAGAAGTTACAAACGAATACGATTAAAATGTGAAACTGCCATATACTCCTACGGGAGAGAGAATGAAAAAAACTGCAATCGGCCAAACATAAAAATAAGGCCACTTTCGCGAGGGTGGAGCTGCCCGAGGTTTCACCCTTCGCCTGCCCAATCTTGATTGTGCAGGATTTTTTTTCCAAAGGGGGAAGCAAAGATGCTGACCGGCGAATACCAACATAATATCGATAAAAAAGGCCGGCTCATCATCCCCGCAAAGTACAGGGAAGAATTAGGCGACCGTTTTATGATTACCAAGGGGATGGACCGCTGTCTCTTTGTGTATTCAGTAGAAGAATGGAATGAATTAGCAAAGAAGATGAAGGCGAACCTCTCCTTTTCCAAAGCAAAGGATCGGGCATTCCTTCGTTCTTTTTTTGCAGGAGCTTCCGAGTGTGAAGTTGATAGCTTGGGCCGGATCTTGATTCCCGCCAATTTGCGGGAATATGCGTCCATCAAGGATGAGAAATTTACGATCATTGTTGGTGTTGTTGATCGGATGGAAATTTGGAATAAGGATGCGTGGGCAAGATATTGTGAGGATAATTCGGATCTGTCGGGTATTGTGGAAGATATAGAGAGCTTCGATATTGATTAAAAGATAAATTAGGATAGATGGGGGCGTCTATGGCAGCAAAATTTCTGCATCAACCTGTTCTGCTGGAGGAGACCATAGACCGGCTTTTCACCAAAGAGGACGGCTTGTCTGGCGACTGTACTTTGGGGGGAGCAGGCCACAGCGAAGCGATCTTGCAAAGAAGTCCCAATTGCCGCATTCTTGGCATCGACCAGGATAAAGATGCCGTGGCCGCAGCGGAGGAACGCTTGGCGCCCTTCGGAGAGCGGGTAAAGATCGTCTGGGATAATTTCAAGAATTTAGAGCGTATTTTACAAGCGTCGGGCGTTGAAAAGGCCGACGGTTTTCTATTTGACCTGGGGATTTCTTCTCCTCAGTTGGACAGGGGAGAGCGTGGATTTTCCTATCAGGCCGACGCCCCGCTGGATATGCGGATGAATCGGCATAACGGCGTTTTGACGGCGAAAGAGATCGTCAATCAATTGCCCTTGGACGAATTGGCACAGATCATCTACCGTTATGGGGAAGAGCGCTGGGCCAAGCGGATCGCCGAGTTTATTGTTACCGCCAGAGAGGAAAAACCCATCGAAACCACGATGGAATTGGTAGATATCATCAAGGCGGCGGTGCCGAAAAAAGCCCGGGAGGGGGGCCCTCATCCCGCTAAACGGACTTTCCAGGCGCTTCGTATCGCCGTCAATAATGAGCTGGGGATCATTGCCCCGGCCCTCAATGTGGCGGTAGATCATTTGGCGGTCGGCGGCCGCATCGCCGTGATCAGTTTCCACTCCTTGGAGGATCGGATCGTCAAAGAGACCTTCCAGGAAATGACAAAGGAATGTGTGTGCCCGCCGGGGCAGGTCATTTGTACTTGCGATAAGGTGCGTACTTTACAGCTTTTGAGCAGGAAGCCGATTGTTGCTTCCCCAGAGGAATTAGAAGAAAATCCACGGGCAAGAAGCGCAAAGTTGAGGGTAGGTGTGCGCGTATAGAGTAAAGATTTTGGGTGATAGTATGGCAACAGCGATAAAAACAAGAAATCAAAAATATCATCAAAGCGAAAGCGCTGTGGCTTCCGGCAGAAAAACTCCCGCCAAGAGCGGCGTCAGAGTAAAGAAGGTCTCCGGTGAGCACACTTTGTTGTTGCTGATTGCCGCGGTGATCTTTGTTGTCGGTATCCTTTATGTGGGTACCCAAAATATCGTTATGGAAAAAGGGTTCGAGATCGGTGAGTTGAAAGAGGAGATCGGCGTTTTGAACGATGACATCGGCCACCTGAATTTGACGATATCGGAGCTGAAAGCGCCGGAGCGGATCGAATCCATTGCCTTGGAAAGCCTGGGAATGAAAAAAGCCACCCAAGATGATATGGTGTATTATCAATCGGTTAATGCGATCGGTGGTACCGAAGAAGAAGAGAGCGCGGCCGTTGAAACCCAAGAAGAGGCGGGCTTTTTTGTCATGGTTCGGCAATTATTCCAAAGGGAATAAGGGGAAAAAATTAGGTACAAGCAAGTTTTTTCCGAACCTTTCATAAGCATAAATTGAAAGGACGGGGATCGAGATAAAAAAGCGATTGAACACGGGCAGAACTTCCAGTTTTTTAAAGAAAAGGATGCTTTTTATTCTTGTAATGATGTCTTTTCTTTTTCTCGCTGTGATTCTGCGTTTATTTTATTTGCAGGTAATTGCGGACGATAACCTTAAAGCGAAGGCGCAAAGCCAGCAAATGCGGCAGATTCCGGTGGAAGCTGCCCGCGGGGTGATCTATGATTCGCAAATGAAAGTATTGGCCGTGAGTGTTTCCGCTGCTTCTGTTTATGCGATACCTACGGAAATTTCCAGCGAGGAAGCCCCTGCCATTGCTAAGGTTTTGGCAAGCACCCTCGATATGGAGGAGGCGACCATCTTGGGGAAATTGACTTCCGGCCGTTCCTTTGAATGGTTGAAACGGAAGGTTTCCGATGAGGTTGCCGAGGAGATCCTGGCCTTGGATTATCAGGGGATCGAGACGACGACGGAGACGAAACGCAGTTATCCGAAGGATAATTTGGCCAGCCATATTTTGGGTTTCGTCGGTATTGACAATCAAGGTCTTGAAGGGATCGAAGTCATTCGGGACGAAGACCTGACAGGGGATAACGGTTTCGTTTTGGCGCAGTATGACAGCCATGGACAAGAGATTGAAGGCAGTTCCAGGACTTATGTGGAGCTGGAGGACGGCAATAGCCTTGTGCTTACGATCGATGAAACGATCCAATATTTTTGCGAGCGGGAATTGATAATCTGATGAACAGTAATGTTGCTCCGCTGCGGCCACCATTATTGTGATGCGGCCCGAGACCGGGGAGATTTTGGGGTTAGCCAATTCTGGCCGGATTATGATCCCAACGATTTCCAGGAATATGATTCTTCCTCTGGCGGAATCAAGCGGTGAGTGATGTATATGAACCCGGTTCCACCTCGAAGATCATGACTTTGTCAGCGGCTTTGAAGAAGGCGTGGTCAAAGAGACCGATACCTTCATGATCCCGGCTATATCAATGTCGGTAAAGAGCGGATTCGCTGTTGGAGTACGACGCCCCATGGATCCCAAACCTTGGTGGAGGTGGCGGACACCCCGCAATCCGGGATTTGTGGAAATCGGCCAGCGGATCGACGCCCAGGATTCATCGACCTTTTATGAATATTTGCAGAGCTTTGGCTATGGTGCGAAAACCGGGATCGAATTACCCGGTGAAGCCGAAGGTATCGCTGCGATATTGAAGCCTGCGTGCCTTTGATCCTGCCAATATGTATCGGGCAGGCTTTGGCGGTAACGCCGATCCAGTTGATCACCGCTGTTTCCGCCGTGAATGGCGGTATATTGATGGAACCTCAAATCGTCAAAGAGGTATTGGATGAGAACGGTGATGTGGTGATGCCTTTGAGCCGGTAGAAGTTCGCAGAGTCATCAGCGAGGAGATCTCCGAGCGTTTATGCGCGATTCTGGAAAGTGTCGTCGCCAACGGCACCGGTAATAAAGCCTATATCGAAGGGTACCGTGTGGGAGGAAAAACAGGAACCGCACAGAATTTATTGATGGCACTTATTCCAATTCCAAATATGTAGCTTCCTTTATCGGGGCCGCTCCCGCGAATGATCCCGAAGTCGTTTGTCTCGTTATCATCGACGAACCCAGCGGCTATCCTTGGTACGGCGGCACCATTGCCGCTCCCGTATTTAAGAAAGTCGTAGAAGATACTTTGCATTATCTCGGTGTAGAACCGCAGCTTTCAGAAGTGGAAAGAGCGAGGATGGCGATAGTATCAAAGAATCGGAAGAAGAAAAAACCGTGCGTATTCCATCCGTCATCGGATTGAAAAGGCGGAGGCGGAAAAAGATCCTGAGGAAGCGGGATTTGATGTTACTGTCAAGGGAGACGGTGCTGTTGTCGTAAAGCAGGTGTGCCCGCTGCATTGGTTCAGCAATGCACGGGGACGGAAGTGATGATCGAAATGGGCGTTTCCGCATCGACCAGTGTGACCTTGCCGGATCTCACCGGGCGTAGGATATTGGAATGCAGCGAAATCCTTTCCGCACTGGGTCTTGAGTTTGTGCCGGTTGGATACGGTACGGTGATCAGCCAAAGTCCGGCGGGGAATACGGTTGTGGAACGGGGAGATAAGATCACGGTGCAATTTGATGTTCAAAATGGGGATCCCATTGAAACTTTGCGCCATGAGGCGAAATGAAGGAGGCAATACAATGAAAATTGCGGATATAGCCAATCTTTTGGGCTATTATGAAAATAGTTGGACCGGTGAGATCACCGGTATCCAATACGATTCCCGAAAAGTGGAACAAGGGGATTTGTTTGTTTGTTTGCGCGGTGTTGCGGCGGACGGCCATGATTTTTGCCGCCAAAGCGGTAGCAGCAGGGGCTGGAGCGCTCCTGGTGGAAGAATTTTTACCGGAATTGGACGTTCCCCAGATCAAGGTGGAAGATAGCCGTAAAGCGTTGGCCTTTGTTGCGGAAGCTTTTTATGGATATCCAAGCCAAAAATTGAAGATACTGGGGATAACCGGGTACAAACGGTAAAACGACCACGACCCATCTGATCAAACATGTTTTAGAGGCCTATGGGAAGAAAACCGGGCTGATCGGCACGAATCATATTTTGATCGGTGACCGCATCATTCCCTCTACACATACGACGCCGGAATCTTTGGAGATTTCAGCGTATTTAAAGGATATGGTGGATACCGGTTATGAATATGCAGTGATGGAGGTCACTCATGGTTCGCTTTCAAGGTCGTGTTTCGCCCCTCGATTTTCGTGGTGCGGTTTTTACGAATCTCACCCAGGATCATCTCGATTATCATAAGGATTTTGCCGATTATTTACAGGCTAAATTGATTTTGTTTCGTTCCTTGTCCCAAAGTGGGCGGAGCGCCTTTGGCGTCGTCAATTTTGACGATCCTTACGGTAAAGATTTTATTGCCGCTTCCAAAGCGCCGGTCTTCACTTTTGGGTTAAATCCCGGGGCGGATTTCTATGGTTCCGCAATCTCCATGTCTCCCGGTGGAACCCTGTTTGATTTGGAGTATGATGAGAAAAAATATCGGGTAAAAATTCCTTTACTCGGCAACTTTAATGTTTATAATGCTTTGGCGGCTATCGCACTTTTGCACGGCGAGAATTTGCCGTTACCTTTCATTATCGATTCCCTGTCCCGGGTGGAACAGGTGCGGGGCCGTTTTCAAAAAGTTGATTTCCCCAAAGGTCCGGTAGTGCTGGTGGATTATGCCCATAGCCCGGATGGATTGATCAATATTTTGAAAACTGCCAATGAGATCAAAAAAGGTCGCCTCATCTTGGTATTCGGCTGCGGTGGTGACCGGGATAAAACGAAACGCCCCATAATGGGTAAAATCGGGGGCGAAGCGTCGGATTTTGCTATCATCACTTCGGACAATCCCAGGACAGAGGACCCCCATGCGATCATCGCAATGGTGGAAGCAGGAATGAAGGAAACCGATGGGGAATATATCATCATTGCGGATCGCAGAGAAGCGATCAAAGAAGCGATTCGCCAGGCAAAAGAGGAAGATCTGGTGGTCATCGCCGGTAAAGGCCATGAGGATTATCAGATCGTCGGTAAAGTGAAGCATCACTTTGATGATTTTGAAGAGGCTTTAGCTGCCTTAAAAGACCGCTATCAGAAAGTTTAATCAACAAAAGTCATATTGAGGGTGGAAAATGGAGAAACTATTGGTATATGCATTGGTCAGCGCTTGGATTGTCGGGATGATTTTAGCACCGATCCTGATTCCGCTTTTGCGCTGGCTCCGTTTTGGGCAAAGGATTCGGCGGGAAGGGCCGAAAGAACATTTGAAGAAAAGTGGTACGCCCACGATGGGCGGTATCATTTTTATCGTAAATCTGCTGATTACCGCAGCTTTTTGGGCAGATCAAACCCCCACGCTGTATTTGGCGATCGGCATTACCACGCTTTACGGTCTCTTGGGTTTTGCGGATGATTTGATCAAAACGGTGAAAAAGCGCTCTCTTGGTTTGCGTGCCTGGCAGAAATTGTCCGGGGAGATCCTCATCGCCGTTGCTTTGATCTTTATCACCACCACGATCTTAGGGCGGGGAACCGAATTGCACTTGCTTTTTTCCGATGTTGTTTGGGATGCGGGTGTGTTCTACTATATTATTGCCTTCATTCTTGCCGCAGGAGCGACCAATGGGGTGAACCTGACGGACGGATTGGACGGTTTAGCTGCGGGGACTTGTTTTTTTGCTTATCTCGGCTACGGCCTGATTGCCTTAAATTGTGTGGAAAATCCTCCCTTCGCACAGGTGGATTATGTGACGCTTGCGATCTTTGCCGGTGTGATGGCTGGGATTTGTTTGGCGTTCCTCTTTTTCAACCATTATCCTGCCAAAGTTTTTATGGGTGATACCGGCTCCCTCTTCTTAGGGGGCGGTTTGGCTGTGCTTGCGCTTTTGACCGGTACGGAGTTGTTGCTGATCGTTTTGGGCGGCGTTTTTGTCATCGAGACGATTTCCGTGATGATCCAGGTTGTTAGCTTTAAATTGACAGGGAAGAGGGTCTTCCGCATGGCCCCGTTGCATCACCATTTTGAGATTAGCGGTTGGAGTGAACGGAAAGTGGTGCATGTTTTCTGGTTCGCCGGCCTGGTGTTCGTTTTATTGGCTTTGATGATCTATTTCCTCATATAATAAGCAGCGCAATCATCAGTACATGTAAAGGTTTATGAATAGAGCATATGGTAGAGGTAAAACAATGAAGAAATTACATTATAACAATGTTTTGGTCATGGGTGCGGGGAAAAGCGGCTGCAGTGCCGTTCGGTTTTTGCAGAAATGCGGCGTGCCGACCGTTTCTCTTTACGATCAGAATGCGACATTACGGGCAGATTTAGCCGAAATGGAAGCGGAAGGCGTCCAACTCTTTTTGGGACAAGAACCGGA
>JAXGQI010000035.1:0-9272 GCA_040766525.1 Clostridiales bacterium
AAGTGCGCCGCCAGATGGAGAAGAATCAGAAAGAATATTATCTCAGGGAACAGATCAAGGCGATCAACAAGGAATTGGGTGAAAAAGAAGATCGCCAGACGGAATGTGAAGAGTACCGGCAAAAGATCAAAAAGGCCAAGATGCCGAAGGAAACGGAAGATAAGGCCTTAAAAGAGGTGGAGCGGCTGGAAAAAATGCCGCCGATGGTTGCGGAAGCGATGGTTTCCCGCAATTATATCGAATGGCTTTTGGACCTTCCCTGGCGGAAGGAAACCCGGAGCCGCCTCGACTTGAAGGAAGCCGAAAGAATATTGGAAGAAGATCATTACGGTCTTGAAGAAGTGAAAGAGCGTATTTTGGAATACCTCGCCGTCCGCCAATTGGCCAAAAAAATGAAGGGCCCGATCATCTGCCTCACCGGACCTCCCGGCGTCGGCAAAACCTCTTTGGCCCGGTCGGTAGCACGGGCGATGAATCGGAACTTCGTCCGGATGTCTTTGGGCGGCGTGAAGGATGAGGCGGAAATCCGTGGGCACCGCCGTACCTATGTTGGTTCGATGCCCGGACGGATCATCCAAAATATCAAGAATGCCAAGAGCCGCAACCCGGTTTTCCTCCTGGATGAGGTGGATAAATTGGGGAATGATTATAAGGGCGATCCTTCTTCCGCTTTATTGGAAGTGTTGGACCCGGAACAGAATAATACCTTTAGCGATCATTATATCGAAGTTCCTTTCGATTTGTCCAAAGTGATGTTCATAACGACGGCCAATGTGAAATATAATATTCCGAGGCCCCTTTTGGACAGAATGGAGGTAATCGAAATCAGCGGTTATACGGAAGAGGAAAAGCTTGCGATTGCCCAACGGCATTTGATTCCCCAGCAGATGGAGAAGCATGCCCTAAATAAAAAGCAGATCTCGATTTCCGAAAATGCCCTTCGCGGTATCATCAGAGAATATACCAGAGAAGCCGGGGTGCGGAATCTTGACCGTAATATTGCTTCCCTCTGCCGAAAAGTTGCCAAAGATATCGTGCAGGGCAATGCGGACAGCGTGCGGATCACGATGAAAAACCTGAAGGACTATTTGGGCATCCCCCGCTATTTGCCGGGAAGGGCCCAAAGAACGCCGGAATTGGGCGTTGTAACGGGGCTTGCCTGGACCGAAGCCGGTGGCGATATCCTCCAGGTGGAGGCCCAGGTCTTGAAGGGCAGCGGCAAATTGAATCTCACCGGGAAATTGGGAGATGTGATGAAAGAGAGCGCCCAGGCGGCCTCACTTATATCCGTTCCATTGCCGATAAGGTCGGCATGGATGATAATTTCCATGAGGAACACGATATCCATATCCATGTGCCGGAAGGCGCGATCCCGAAAGACGGTCCTTCTGCCGGTGTGACCATGGCGACGGCGCTCGCTTCCCAAATCAGCGGGCGGCCAGTGCGTTCGGATATCGCGATGACCGGGGAAATCACCCTCTTAGGCCGGGTTTTGCCGGTAGGCGGGATCAAAGAAAAGGTCTTGGCGGCCTATAGCGCCGGGATTCGGGAAATCCTCTTACCCAAAGATAATGAAAAGGATCTGGAGAAAATTCCGGAATCCATTGCCAAAAAGATGAAATTCCACCTCTGCGACCGGATGGATCAGGTCTTGGCGATTGCTCTTTTGGAAAAGATCAAAAACTAAAACAATCAATTATTTAAAACCATAAAAATAGGTTCCCGAACCGTATGTCATCACGGCCGGGAACCTTTATTTATCTTTTGAAGTCGGAACAATCAAGCATACCCTTGGGTGTAGATCCGCCAAGGGGCGTCATCATTTTCCCGTTCTAGCTCAATGCCCCAGCCGTCATAGTCTCCGCTTGATTGGGGGGACAAGGTGGGCAGCGTTTCGTCGCAAATCAGCTCGTAGTCAACGGTCATGCGAATGAGGTCTTCCTGATTGGCGCCTTTACCGGAGCCTTGATAGCGGATCGTTTTCACTAAATAGGAGGCGCCCTTTTCCGCAATGATCATGTTGGGGGTATCACGGTTAACGGACAGGGCTTCAATCGCTGCCTTTCGATTCCAGCTGTTCAGTCCATTAAAATAATCGCAAACAACTTGATAGGCGTCAAGAATTTCTGCTTCGCTGAAGTTAGCATCCCCACCTGCCGGCAGATCGGATAAGGCGGGCATTTCCGGCAAGGTTTCCGGCGGCTTGGCGGAGGCAAAGCCTGCCGGTTGGCAGCTGATATAGCGAAGATAAAATCCGTCTGCCGTTTCCACTCTCTCGAACTCCATCTCAATGTTGGTGCCGTATTTTTCATAGGGTTCGGTATTGCCGGCAAGAATCTCCGTGGCGGCGGTTTCCGGGTCGGAGGAAATCTCCTCGTCTTCCTCATCCCCGTAAATATAATAATAGCGAAAAACGCCTTGATAAGTATTGTCACCCGTTGTCTCCAGCGTTTTTAACAGCACAATAGGTTTGTTTTCACTGCTGTTGACATGGTCTAACCAGTTGTCGTTTACGGTTGCGGTCAGCGTGTCCTCATCATAATCGTTGATCCCGGAAAGATAATTGTCGGGTGTGATCCCAAAGAATTGTTCCGTTAGCTGATCGATGGTTTCTTGATCGGCGGTGGTGGCATTGCTTTCTCTGAATACGAAGTAGAGCAGGTCACCATTGGAGATTTCCGCTGTGGAATCAAACCGCATCCACGGGATGAAGCGGGCAGGGTGGTCCATAAAGTATGCCATATACTCTTCTTCTGCGCTTTGCGGTTCTTCCTTCGTTTCATCGGTTGTGCAACCTCCAAAGAATACCAAGGGAAGAATCAGGAGGAAAAGGAGGAAGTAGGTGTTGCGAAGTACGCGGCGAATCGTTTTCATGTGTTTTCATTCCTTTCTTAAGTATTGCTTGTAAGTTGCATTCTACAACCATTATAATTCGGGAACCTTGTTTTGGCAATAAAAGAGAGAAAAGAGGAAATAACCTTTTGCTAAAAGATGATTTTCCCAATAATTGTGGTATACTTATTCTTGAGGAAAAATGGAGGAAAAGATGAAGATAAAAAGCGGAACTGGCGGCAATGGCGGCCTGGAAAAGTCAATACCCACCGGAGCTTACGATCGACATCGTGTTGGCCGGCCGTTCCAATGTGGGGAAATCGTCTTTGATCAACCGTTTGGTGAACCGTAAGGCATTGGCCCGGACGAGTTCCAGCCCGGGGAAAACCAGGACTCTCAATTTTTACAGCGTCAATGACGCTTGGTATTTTGTGGATTTGCCCGGTTATGGCTATGCCAAAGTGTCCCACAGTGAGCGGGACGCCTTTAAAAAAATGGTGGATACCTATCTGGAGACGCCCCGGCCGCGGGAAATATGGCAGTTGATCGACGCAAGGCATAAGCCCACGGATTTGGATTGCCAGATGAGCGCTTATTTGCGGAGCGTCGGCATTCCCTATTTGATCGTAGCGACAAAAGCGGATAAGCTCAGTAAAAATGAGCTTGCCAAACAAAAGAGAGTGATCCTGCGGGAATTGGAACTTGATGAAAGCCAGTTGATGGTCTTTTCCGCGCTGAACGGGATGAACAAAGATGCGCTTTTGGAGAGAATTGACCGGTATATTTCGGCGGGGCAGGAAATATAAAAAGAAAGAATCGAGGGAGAGGTAAAATGATCAGCAAGCGTGCCCAGGGAATTTCTTCTTTTATCGTGATGGATATTTTGGATAAAGCCAAAGAAATGGAGGCGGGGGGGGACCATGTCATCCATTTGGAGGTCGGTGAGCCGGATTTTGAGGCACCGGCGTCCGCCAAAGCTTCTGTCGTGGCCGAACTGGAAGAAGGGGAAACCCATTATACCCATAGCCTGGGGAAGATTGAATTACGGCGTGCTATCGCTGATTTTTATGGGCAAAAGTACAAAGTCAATGTCAATCCGGAGCAGATCGTGATCACTTCCGGCACTTCTCCCGGGATGGTGATGGCCTTTGCCGCCATTTTGGATCCGGGGGATGAGATCATCATGCCCAATCCCTATTATTGCTGTTATCCCAATTTTATCAAGATGTTCGACGGCGTCTCTCGCCCGGTGGATGTGGAAGATAAAGACGGTTTTAAATATGATCCCGAAGCGGTGAAAGCGGCGATCGGGGAAAAAACCAAGGCGATCATCGTCAATTCCCCGGCCAATCCTACAGGTGCGGTTTACAGCGGCAGCGAAATGCGGGCTCTGGCCGAATTGGGGCCGCTGATTATTTCCGACGAGATCTACAACGGCTTGATCTATGACGGGGAAGAGCATACGATTTTGGAATATACGGATCAGGCCATTGTTTTAAACGGTTTTTCCAAATTGTATGCGATGACGGGATTTCGCCTCGGCTATATGATCGTTCCCAAACCGTTGCTGCGTGCCGTCCAGAAATTGCAGCAGAACTTCTTTATCTGTGCCGGTTCCTTTATCCAGGAGGCAGCCATTCGGGTGCTGGCGGAAGAAGGGGACTATGTGGCCGAAATGGTAAAGACCTATGCCGAGCGGCGGCGTTTCCTCATCGCCCGTTTGGAAGAGATGGGCTTTGCTCCGCTTTGCGCGCCGCAAGGGGCCTTTTATGCCCTTGCCAATGTGAAGGCCTATACCGATGATTCCTTGGCTTTTGCTTATGAAGTTTTGGAGCATGCCAAAGTCGCAATGAGCCCCGGAATCGAGTTCGGCTCCAATGCCGAGGGGTATCTCCGGATCTCTTATGCCAATTCTTTAGAGAATATCGCCGAAGGGATGAACCGCTTAGAGTCCTTTTTAGACACCAGAAGGAAATAAAGAAGGTGCGAAGGCTTTTTGAATAATAGAAACATGGAAATGCGTTAAGCGGTTGCTTCCGGCGGAAGGGGCCGTTTTCTCCTGTATGGCAAGGATAGGAAAGTCTTCAAAACGGTGGAATTCGGGGCTGCCGGGGAGGGAAAATTTTCAAAAAAAATTTCCTGGAAATGTTGACATTGGAAATATTATCTGTATAATGATTATTAGCACTCGGAATGGGTGAGTGCTAACAATAGACAAAATTAAGCTAAGAAATAGAAGGAGGTAATCACATGAATCTCAAACCCATGGGGGATCGGATCATCATTAAGGTCCTTGCCAGCGAAGAAAAGACGAAGAGCGGTATCGTTTTGCCGGACATCGCGAAGGAAAAGCCTCAAAAGGCCGAAGTCGTCGCCGTAGGTAAAGGGAAACTTTTGGATAATGGCAACTATGCGCCGGTTGATGTTGCAGTTGGCGACACAGTGATCTATTCCAAATATGCCGGTTCTGAAGTGAAGATAGACGATGTCGAATATCTCATCATCGAAAGCCGCGACATTTTAGCCGTAATTGTTTGAAATCATCATTGATAGGAGGTAAGTTTTAGAATGCCGAAACAGATTGTTTTTAAAGAAGATGCCCGCTATGCCTTGGAAAGAGGCGTGAACTCTTTGGCCAATGCGGTAAAAGTTACTTTGGGGCCCAAAGGCCGCAATGTCGTATTAGACAAGAAATATGGTTCTCCGTTGATCACCAATGACGGTGTTACCATTGCCAAGGAAATCGAATTGGAAGATGCCTTGGAAAACATGGGTGCACAACTTGTTAAAGAAGTTGCCACCAAAACCAACGATGTTGCCGGTGACGGCACCACCACCGCTTGCCTGTTGGCCCAAGCGATCATTCGCGAAGGTTTGAAAAATGTTGCTGCCGGCGCCAATCCGATGTCCTTGAAGAAGGGGATCGAAATGGCAGTTGCTTGCGCAGTTGAAGAACTGAAAAAAGGTTCCAAAATCGTTGATTCCACTGAAAGCATTGCCCAGGTCGCTTCGGTATCTGCTAATGATTCCGCGATCGGTCAATTGATTGCCGATGCGATGGATCGCGTCGGGAATGACGGCGTTATCACCGTTGAAGAAAGCCAAGGTTTTGAAACCACCCAGGAAGTTGTTGAAGGGATGCAGTTCGACCGCGGTTATCTTTCTCCTTATATGATTACCGATACCGACAAAATGGAAGCCATCTTGTCCGAACCTTATATCATGATTACCGATAAGAAGATCAGCAGCATCCATGAAATTCTGCCCATTTTGGAAAAAGTCATGCAGACCGGCAAACAGCTCTTCATCGTTTGCGAAGATTTGGAAGGCGAAGCTTTGACCACTTTGGTCTTGAATAAACTCCGCGGCATCTTCACTTGCGTTGCGGTAAAAGCTCCCGGTTTTGGCGATCGCAGAAAAGCGATGCTCCAGGATATCGCTATCCTCACCGGCGGCGAAGTCATCTCCGAAGACGTCGGCATCAAAATGGAAAGCGTTTCCTTGGATATGCTGGGTAAAGCCCGCCAGATCAAAGTCAACAAAGACAATACCACCATCGTTGACGGTTATGGCAGCAGCGAAGCGATTGAAGAACGCGTTCAGCAGATTCGCCGTCAGCATGAAGATTCCACCTCGGAATTTGATAAAGAAAAATTGCAGGAACGGTTGGCCAAATTGGCCGGCGGCGTTGCCGTTATCAAAGTCGGCGCTGCAACCGAAACTGAATTGAAAGAAAAGAAACTCCGGATCGAAGACGCTTTGGCAGCGACCCGTGCCGCTGTTGAAGAAGGCATCGTTGCCGGTGGCGGTACCGCCATCGTCAAAACTCTTCCCGCTCTCGAAGCTTTGGAAGCTGAGGCGATGTGAAGACCGGTATTGAAATCGTGAAAAAAGCTTTGGAAGAACCGGTAAAACAGATTGCTTACAATGCAGAAGCGCCGAAGGTGCTGTCATCGTAGAAAAAGTGAAAGAATTGGAAGGCGCTGTTGGTTACAATGCTGCCTGTGGCAGAATTGGCCCATGTTTGACGCCGGTATCGTTGATCCTGAAATGACTCGTTCCGCTTGCAGAATGCTTCCTCCATTGCGGCGCCTTGCTCTTGACCACCGAAACTTTGGTGGCGGACATTCCGCAAAGAAGCACCGGCTGCTCCCACCTGGCTGCCCCGGGCATGATGTAAGAGCAAAGGTACAAGGGATACAATTAATAAACGGTTCGGAAAGGGAGCTGCGGCTTTGGGGTCGCAGCCCTTTTTTATGGATTATTAGATCAGAGAAATGTGGAGAGAGGATATGAGGGCAGCTATCTTTGATATGGACGGTACTTTGCTGGATTCGATGGATATGTGGCGGCAATTACTGCCAAGTTATTTGCGCGGTTTGGAAATCGAGAACGTAGAGGACGAGATCGCCAAGGTGGAAATGATGAGTTTCCAGGAGGCGGCAGAATATGCCGCGACATATTTGCCGGTTCAGAAAACGAAAGAGGAATTACTGGATTTGTGGCGGGATCATCTTGATGATCAATACCGGTCCTAGCTCAGTTAAAGCCATATGTTCAGGAATATGACCAGCTACAGCGCCGGGGTGGCTGAAAATGGGGATCGCTACTTTGACGGAAAGGGCCAATGCCCGTGCGGCGCTGGAGCGTTTGGGCGTCTATGACTACTTTTCCTTTATCCTCCCGACGGAAGATGTGGGCTGCCTCAAGGATAACCGCTTTGATCTATTGAAAGCGCCCGTCTTTTGAGGGTAACAGAAAGGGAGACCGTCTCGTTTTTGAGGATGCGCCTATGCCATCGCTACCGCCGGCGCTGCCGGATTCCCGATCTATGCGGTTTATGATCCGATCCATGAATATCCGAGCGATTTGACGGAAAATATTGTGAAAAGTTTATTCATTCCTTTCAGGAGCTCCTGGAAGAAATGAAAAATGGAGGAGAAAAAATGATTATTATCGAGATGGAAAACGGTAAGAAAATCACATTGGAACTGGATGCGAAAGCAGCCCCCAAAACGGTGGAGAATTTTGAAAGCCTGGTGAAAAAGGCTTCTATGACGGGCTGATCTTCCATCAGGTCATCAAAGGCTTTATGATTCAGGGCGGCTGCCCTGACGGTACCGGTATGGGCAGCCCCGGCTATCAGATCGAAGGGGAATTCAAGTCCAATGGTTTTGCTAATCCTTTGGAACATAAACGGGGCGTTATTTCCATGGCGAGAGCCCAAAACCCCAATTCTGCCGGTTCCCAATTCTTTATCATGCATCAAGATTCTCCCCATCTTGACGGCCAATATGCCGCTTTCGGTAAGGTCGTCGACGGGATGGACGTCGTGGACGAAATTGCGGAAACCCCGGTGAATTGGAGTGATAAACCGAAAGAAGATCAGCGGATCAAAACGGTCACAATAACGGAAGAATAAAATTTTGAGCCTGTCAATAAAGGGCCTATAGCTGTGTTCCAGCAAAACCGCAGACCGCACCTGTACGTCGCTGTACATGTCACGTCCTGCGGTTTTTTGTTATTGATTCGTGATGACATAACGGGAGCGGGCCGGGAGCCTGCAAAAAGAGTCGGGAGAATCGGATGGCAGGTTTCCGGCCCTTGCCGTTGTTTTTACCGACGCAGAAGGAACTGGTACATTGGCTGGGCGGGAGGTTCATCAATTGATGCGCCGGAAGGAGAAAAGTAAAAACGCTGCGTATGGGAACACCCACACACAGCGCCAAATCACAGATTTGTGTACGCGAAAACCGGTACCGAGATTATAGGGGGTCTTGTGAAAAATCACAAAATAAGCTATAATGATCGGGTACGGCGTGGCGAAAGCCACAGTGTATGGTGCGTCCTTTGCACCTGCGCAGTCCGACCGGTGCGTCAACACCGTTCGGATGCCGTACAATTTACTTTTCTCGCCTCCATTATATACGATGCGACAATGTTTGGCAAATCTTTTTTTAAGGTTCGTTTTTGTGATGTAGGTTTGCATCTCGCTTTTCGCCACTAAAACGAGGGTTTAGTCAATATTTTTATATCTACGGAGAAATTATTTACCCATAAAAACGAAATAAAATTCCATCGTTCATGTTGACGGTATTGGGCGTTTCTGATAAAATAGGAACCAAGAACCGTCGCCGCTCTTTGCGGCAAGGAAAGTGTGGGAGAAAATATGGCTATTAACGGTTTGGAAGTTTTTTTAGCGATCATGAATGCGGTTATCGCCATCGGCTGCGTGGGCTTATTCGTCTTTCTCATCGTGAAAGTGATACAATTAAGCAGGAGAGGCCGTCGCAGCGAGAAATAAGAAAAGGGGACTGTCAATAAAGTGCTTAGTGCTGTGTTCCAACAAAACCGCAGACCGCTCATGTACGTCACTGTACACATCGCGTCCTGCGGTTTTTTTGCGCCTTGCTCTAAACCCTTTCTTGGCAGTCTCTGGT
>JAXGQI010000036.1:0-9241 GCA_040766525.1 Clostridiales bacterium
CCAACCGGTATATCCTCTGTAACATAGCGATTGTAAATAGAATGGGGGCCGGTGCCCATTGCCATATAATCTTGCTCTTCAAAGGGCAAAATAAAGTCGGGGCCCATCATTTCCGGTCCGAGGAGGTTGCGGCGCGTGAAGAAATGCCGTTTTTCAAAAGATTGGATTCCAACCCCTACTGCTTCAGCGAGAGCAACTTCTTCCAGGTAGACTGCATATTGAACCTTAGAAATAGAGGGGCAATACGCATGGGAATAAATTGAGAAGTCCTTTTTGTCGTATGTACCCAAAACTTTGCCCCAGTTTTCCATGGTGCTAACCCCTAAAAGCGTACCGGGAACATGAAGAATGGGATTGATATTACTGAAACCGATATCCAGTACGGTGTCGCCGCCTTCTGCTCCGTCCCCTTGGGTTACCGCATCCATGCACCCCATATAATTTGCAGATTCAATAAATGCCTCCTGATCCAGAGACGGCAGTGTGGCGCAACGCAAATTAATCGCGCGATAGATCACCTGGGTTTTCGGTAAGGTTAGGCCTCCTTGCATGGAAACGCGGCTACCATACGGCGCGCTGGACCAACCGCCAACGATGACCTTTTTCGTGCAACCTGCTTCTCGCATCATTTTTCTGAGCAGCAAAGAACCATAATTATCCGGAATAATATGGATAACCATGCCGTCTTCCAGGGCAGGGATCAGTTTTTCAAAAAAGCTTTTGTGACCGGTCGCAGTAGTTGCAACGATGATGATCCCCGCATCCTTGACGCATTCCGCCACATCTTCCGTAACCATCGACATATGCCCAACGCCGGAGCGTTCAAAGCCATAGAGTGAGTCTTGATTGCCAAAAAGCCGAATGCCCTGTTCTTTGATCCCCCATAGAGTTTTTTCGGAAAAGGGGGGCAGGTCGCAAATGCGAACCGTGTTTCCTGCCATTGCACAGTCGGCGGCGCAGGCCTTGCCAACGCCACCAGCGCCTAAAACTGCGATGGGCTTGTTTTTAAGATATTCCATGTTTGCCATATTACATTTTCTCCTTTCAAGTTTGCACAATTGTTTTCTATTGTGACTAAAGCGAATTCCATACCAAAACGATGTTAAAATATTCACAAAATATAATTACCTGCATAAGCGTAATTGTCCATAGTTTTTTCAAATAGAAAAATGTTTTTTTGTTATCAGGGTGGAACGATATGTACCGGAATGGAATGAAATGGTTCCAAATTTATGGGGAAAATACGAATCTTGGGCAGGATTATCCGATGTGTTGAAGAATACTATCCACATAATCCAAAAAAACCGAGGTGATGCAGTCGTGTCAATTATTCGTTGGAAACTATCAGTGGAAAATCGTATTGGAATTATGGAAGATGTAACGCGGGATCTTGCTTTTAACCACATCCCTTTTTCTGCGTTGGAGGTATATTGCGGGGTAATATACTTGAAATTTGTGTTTTCCGATGGCCAATATTTACAGGAGGCTTTGGGGAGACTGAAAAATGATTTTCTGCAAAAGGATTATGTTCACCATATTGATGAAATTGACTTGATGCCTCAGGAACAGCGGGAATTTGAGTTGCAGGCGATATTGGGGTCTGTGTCCGAGGGCGTGGTGGCGTTGGATAATAATGGGATTGTTCGATATTTGAACGATCAGGCGGCGCAACTGATGCGCACTTCTGCAGAAGAAGCCGTTGGGCTACATGCAAATAGTGTGATTCCCGGAAAGTTGCCGATTTTTAAAACCTTGCAAACCGGAGAAAGCTACGATCTTGTCGAAATCTCAGTTGATTCAACAAAAGATCGGTTCCGCTACCTTTCCTCTGGGCGGCCCATTAAGAACGAGCAGGGTATGATCAGCGGAGCAGTGGCCACGATCAAAAGTATTGAAGATACGCGAAAGCTAATTACATCTTTGACAAAAAGCAAAACCGTTGCGTTTGAAGAAATTATTCATACCAGTAGTTCTCTTGAACAGGCAATCTATTTGGCAAAAAAGATTGCTGACAGTAAATGTACGGTATTAATTCGAGGAGAAAGCGGTACCGGCAAGGAACTTTTTGCCCGGGCGATTTATAATGCCAGTAACCGCAATAATAAAGCCTTTGTCACGATCAACTGCGCGGCTATTCCGGAAACTTTATTGGAAAGCGAGCTTTTTGGCTATGAAGAGGGTGCTTTCAGCGGAGCACAGCGCGGTGGAAAAATGGGGCTGTTTGAAACTGCCCATGAGGGGACGTTGTTTCTCGATGAGGTTGGTGAACTGTCTATTGTGCTACAGAGCAAGCTCCTCAGGGCTTTGCAGGAGGGGCAGATTATGCGCCTCGGCGGTCGCAAGCCGATCAGTGTTGATGTCCGTATCATTGCTGCTACCAATCGTAATTTGGAGGAAATGGTGCGGGAGAAAACTTTCCGGGAGGATCTCTACTACCGTCTTAATGTTATTCCTATCCGCGTACCGCCGCTTCGTGAGAGTCCCGAAGATATTCCCTTCTTGATTCATCATTTTCTTGATGTTTATGGAGGGGATTTAAAGCGTGATTTCGTTTTAGATAGTGGGGCAATGGATTGTTTGTGTAATCGACCTTGGCCCGGCAATGTGCGGGAACTTCAAAATACACTTCTTCGCTCGGTGCATTTGGCAAATGGAAATATCATTAAGAAAAAAGATTTGATGTTGGATGACAATAAGATTGTTCCCATCGTAGACCATGGATTAAAAAACGCGGTAGGCGACTTGGAGCGGGTAACGATCGAGGCATCTTTGAAAAAAACGGGCAGTGCGCGTGGAACAGCCAAAGAATTGGGCCTCTCCCATACGGTCGTATTGCGCCGCATTCATAAATACGGGCTTGAACATTTAATCGGTAAATAAATATAATCAGCATTATAGTTTTCTTTGTACTCCATTATCGTGGAGTACTTTTTTTGGAACGATTTAATTCCATGTGGAAACAAGTTGCACCATTAGTGCCACCCTCAAAAAAAATAATATGGTATCTTGCGGCATTCTGGAAGTTGGCGAAAAACCCCTGTCCTCCTTGTTTGGTTAAAATTTTGTCCGATACTCGTTTTTGGCATGATATTTGCGTATAGTATGAGGCAATCGGTATTTTTTCTAATCAAAAATAAAAGGAGGGATAGTAGTAGAACCAAGGGAAAACCGTTCAACTTGCAGAGCAAATATCAATATTTTAAATTTTGACAACATGATATGGGGTGGAAAAATGAACAATACTTTAGAACATCGCGTTAAATCAAGCATTCTAAGCGATGAGAAAATTACGACCATCTTAGATACCAGTTACCGTATACTTGAAGAAATTGGTATCAACAAAGACCAAACAAGTTTGGATATTTCAAAGCTGCCGGCGCCAGCATTGAAGGAGAATCTTTGGTGAAAATTCCTCGGAATGCATTCAGAAGGTTTCGCTACGGCGCCAAATGTTGTGACCACCTATACCCGGGATGGAGAGGAAAATATGGTTCTCGGTGGGGAAAACATCTATTTTGGGCCGATTATTAGCTGGGTGTATTTGGATCCATATACCGGAGAAGCATTAAACTTAACGATGGAACATCGTCCATCATGGCCCGGCTGGCAGATGCTTTGCCCAATATGAGTTTTGTGCTCACTCGGTGCTACGTTGGCGGATTGTAATCCTAGAATTTCGGCACAGATTGCTTTTCTTCTCGCAATGCTGAATACGAAAAAAACGGGTTAACTTTGCCACTGATGAAGCGGAAAGCTGTAAAGCTGATCGAATTTGCGCAAGAGTTCGCGGGTGCGCTGATGCCTTGCGGCAAACCTTTCTTGGTGCATTATGCGGAACTGGCTTTCTCCGCTTGTTATTAGTGGGGACAGCTTGCCGTGCCTTTGTGCCGATGCCGGTGTGCTGATTATTTTTATGCCCTATATGATGATGGGCGGAACTGCACCGATGGCATTTGCCGGGGAGTTGGCGCAGTGCTATGCTGAAGTATTGGCCGGCCTGGTAATCCATCAGAACTATGTCTTTGGCGCACCATTTATTATTGGTTGTATGCCCGCTACTGTTGATATTACGAAACGACCGTAGGCACCTATGGTTCTCCTGAGACCATGCAGGTTGCTGCGGCCGCTGAAATTGCGCACTATTTTAATATGCCCTTTATGGGACAACGGGAACCCGTGATTCGCAGGAGCTCGATTATCAGGCCGTAGCGGAATGTACCACAAGCTGCTTGGCCAGCATAGAAAGTTATGCGCATATGCTATGATGTTGGCGAGTTTGGCCATGGTGTCGGTGTTTCTCCGGAATTGATGGCGCCGGTAAATGAAATCTTGGATATGCACCGTGCTTCTGCACCGGCGTCATTGTTGATGGCGAACATCTCGCATTTGATGTGATCAAAGAAATTGGCCCAGGGTATGGCCATCTCCTTCATAACCATACTTTCGAACATTATAAAGATGTTTGTATCTGGGACGTTTAATCATGATCGCTCGGAAAATGTGCCAAATGCGAATGAACGAATCAATGCTAAAGCCAAAGATCTGATCGAAAACTACAGCCCAGAACCGTTTAATGAGCCGGCTAAATGGCAATTATTAACAAGTATCGTAATGCTTGGGAAGCAAGAGAAAAAATTGATTTGCTGTATATTTGGGGTAAAGGCCGCTGCCTGGTTTTGTGTATCTTATTTTTCCGTGACGATACGGATAATCTGAAAGTAGACAGAGGAATATGAAATTGTTTATACAAAAAAATAAGCCGATGATTATCGACGGCGCAATGGGTAGTGAATTACTACGGCGGAGTGGCATTGTGCCGGAGGAATCAGCAATTTGGAATTCCCCCATCTGGTTGAGGAGATCCACAAAGATTATATTGCCGCTGGCGCTCAATTGATTTCAACCAATACTTTCAGCATGAACCCAATTTATGCCGCTTTCATGCACCAAACTACGATTATATCGCAATTAACCGCAAGGGTGTTCAAATAGCACAAAAAGCAGCGGCGGGAAATGCGTATGTTATGGGCAATATTGGTCCCACGGGAGAATTATTGAGCCATTAGGTTCGCTAACTTTACAAGCAGCGCGAGTGGCCTTTCGATCGCAGGCGCAACATTTTGTGGAAACGGGCGTCGATGGGTTTTGTTGTCCAGAGCTTTTATTCGTTACCGGAAATTGTTGAGGCAATTATCGCGGTGCGGGAAGTGAGTGATCTGCCCATATTGGCATCTATGGTTTTTGGTCGAGGGGGAAAAACCTTTATGGGGCATGGCTTGGAGGAATCCTATCACAAGCTTTTGCCATTAGATATCAGTTGTTTTGGTCATAATTGCGGAGAAATCACGCCTGAAGATTTGGCTGTGTTGATGGAACCATTAGCTAAAACGGCAAAAATCCCATTGTGTGCTTGTCCCAATGCAGGTCTGCCTCGGATGGTTCAAGGGAAAACCTTCTATGATATGACACCGGAAGCTTTTGCGGTGGGAATGGAAGCGGTTTACCATAGTGGCGTGCAGCTTCTTGGCGGTTGTTGTGGCACAAGGCCCGAACATATCCGTGCGATGGTAAAGCGGATTTTCTTGCTGTAATCCACAGACAACAGCTTCGTTAAATAGGGGCATGATTAAAGAGAAGGTATCTCTTGACTTAGCTTTGACCTCGAACAAAAATGTTTGTTTTTTTCAGACGGGCAGCAAAGCCCAATGCGGCAAATATCGATCATGATATTTCAAGCGATTAACTGAGAGCAAACGCGGGTTTCTCTTTACCCTAAATTGTATTAAACCAAGAAAGGAGGAGGAAAATGTATTATTTACCCAGAGATCCAGGTAGCGACCGAATTTATGCCAGGAAAAAACATAGCTGCTATGGCATGGGATTGGGAATAATGATCCTTGACGAGGTATATCCCGGTTTCCCGGGAGATGTGCGCAATGCCAGTGCTTTTCCCTATCCCATTCAATATGAAATCATCCGCAATGTAGATATTCAACGCTTGGTTTTTGAAGAAGACAAAAGTCCTTGTCTCGCACAGATTATTCAGGCCGCAAAGAATTTGGAACAAATGGGTTGCCGGGCTATTGCTGCAGAATGCGGCTACTTTGCTTACTTCCAAAAAGAAGTAGCCGGAGCTGTAGACGTACCGGTGTTTATGTCCAGTTTATTGCAGATTCCGCTGATTCAGCAGATTATCGGACCGCAAAAACAAGTTGGTATTTTCTGTGGCGCCAAGGAAGCATTATTGCCGGAACATCTGATAAATGTTGGTGTTGATCCCAACAGTAACATTGTTGTTTGTGGCGGTTTGGATGAATACAACATTGTGGAACTGCAAAATCTTTGGTATGCCAATGTTCGTCCGGAGATACCGACAGCATCTTACCTGAAAGTGGAAGAAGCCATGGTAAATGCGGTCAAAGATATGGTCAAGCGATATCCGAAAATTGGTGCAATTATGCTGGAATGTACCGGCTTTCAACCTTTTGCCAGAGCGATCCAGCGTGCTGTCGACTTACCGGTTTTTAGCTGGGGTACGCTGCTGGACTATGCCTATTCCGTTGTAAATCACAGAGATTACTACGGTCATGTCTAAGGGCAGGTACACAAAAAATTGCATCTGCTATATTAGGTACTCTTAAGTTTTTAATAATAAAGAGGTGGAACCATGAGTAATAATGATAAAAAAAATATTCGCCCCTGGGTTTTTTGGCCCCCTGCGATCCTAATGGGCATCATCATGCTCGTTAGCCTGGTTAACGAAGAAGCCTTTGCTACCATGATGACCACTTTATATTATCTTGTGGCCGATAAGTTTGGCTGGTTATTTATGATAGCGGTATTTAGTATGACCATTTTTCTCGCGATTGTTCTATTTAGTCCCATGGGGCGCATTCGCATGGGCGGAAAAAATGCCAGACCGCAAATCAAAACTTGGAATTACTTTGCAATGTCCCTTTGTGCCGGTATTGCCATCGGGATCCTCTTCTGGGGTGTTGCCCAACCCTTAGATCACTTTTTTAATCTTCCGGAATCATTGGGGATAGAATCTGGCAGCCGGATGGCAGGGCTTTGGTCGATGGCATCTTGTATTATGTTTTGGACCTTTAGCCCCTATGCCTTATACTTAATTTCCGGGATTGCAATTGGTTATGCCGTTTATAATATGAATCAACCGTTTACCGTCTCCGCAGGCTTGGCGCCTCTTCTGGGTTCGAAATACTCGCAAGGTTGGGTCGGGCAGTTGGTGGATGCGATCTGCTTATTTTCCATTGCAGGTTGTGTAGCGGCTTCCATTGGCATGGGTGTGATGCAGCTTGGCGCCGGTCTGAATACGCTGATGGGTATTCCGGTTTCCAACATTTTATGGGCGATATTGGCGCTTGTCATCATCTTTGCCTACACGCTTTCCAGTTACACAGGGATTAAACGAGGGATTCGGGTCTTAAGCGATGTAAATACGAAAATATTCTTTGTTCTATTGATCTATGTATTTATTGTCGTGCCTACGGTATATTGACTAAACTTAGGGTTAATTCCATTGGCTATTTCTTTACCAATTTTGCATCCTTATCACTTTGGACAGGCTGGACCGGAGCGGCAGCGGGAGATATGTGGCCGCAGTGGTGGAGCCTCTTTTATTGGGGCACCTGGTTTGGTTTTGCGCCGATCGTCGGTATGTGGATCGCCCGAATTTCCTATGGCCGTACCATACGCCAAATTTTACTGTATAACTGGGTAGCTCCCGCTATCTTTGGTCTGGTTTGGTTTGTCATTTTTGGTGGCACTGCAATTTATCTGGATGCCGTCAAGGGTGCAGGGATCCAAGAAGCGATTGCCAGCCAGGGCTTAGAAGTCGCTATTTATTCCTTCTTTGCCGCATTGCCTTTGGGGAAAATCTTCAGCTTCATTTTCGTCATTGTGGCGTTCCTTTCCTTCACTACTTTAGCAGACTCCATGACAACCTGCGTAGCTTCGCTGTCCACCAAAGGCGGAATCAATGTTGTGAGCGAAGAAGAACCGCCGGCGCGCCTTAAAATTATTTGGGGCCTTATTATGGGCGGTGTTGGACTGGTGATGGTTACTTTTGCCGGTATCGGCGGGGTAAAAATGATTTCTGTTATTGTTGGTTTGCCCACCATGATCCTCAGCGTTATTATTCTCATTGGTTTGCTTCGTATTTTCTATCAACCGGAAAAATATGATATGGTTTTCGAATCTTCCGATATTCCCATGGATTTATTTGAAGAATTCCGTGAAATTGAGGAAAGCAAACCGGTTGCCGAAAAATAAGACATAACCGTAATGGTGCTCTGTAGGAAGAATATATCATCGTTTTTTTGCTCAATTTGATTTTTCTCGTTAGTTCTTCCTACAATTTATAGAATAGAGCTGCGACAGGTGCATGCTTGTTGCAGCTCTTATGATTAGCAACTATTTTAGGAGTAGATAACTATGGAAATGACAACATTGTCTGCATTGGATACGGAAAAGCTGCACGATATGACGCTTGTCTTAATGGAAAAGACAGGGCTGCGTATTCTCAATGCAGAGGCGAGAGAAATATTTCGCAACCACGGAGCCGCCATAGATGGTGATCTCGTACGCATCCCTTCTTTTTTGGTGGAAGAAAGTCTTGCCGTAGCGCCTTCTTCCTTTACCCTCCGGGCGCGAAATGCCAAGTATGATCGAGTGATTGGTGTAAGCATGCCCCCGGTTTATGCTTCTACCGTAGGATCCGTTTTTGTGATTGACTCGGATCATGGTCGCCGTCTTAGCACAACCCAGGACCATGAAACCATGATGAAGCTTTCGCATACTTCACCGGTTGCCGGTCTCTCTTGCGCTCCTGCGGTTTTTCCCAAAGAATTTAAGGGGATCGAAGGTATTTTGCATCAAATGTACAACGCGATCATCTATTCTGATAAGCCTCTATTGGGTCAGGCGCAAGATAAGGTGGCAGCAGAGCGTTCAATTGCCATGGCTTCCTTGGTAATGGATGGCAGTAAGGACCCATTTGTCATGGGTATTTGCAACAGCCTCTCTCCCTTAGCTTGGGATGAAAAGATGCTGGATGCCATTATGGTCTATGCCGAGGCAGGTCAGCCCTTGGTGTTAACATGCTGTTCTATGATGGGTTTGACCTCTCCGATGGGCATCCTTGACACAGTGTTGGTTAATAACGCTGAGATTTTGACGGGCATTACTTTGGCAGAAATGGTGAATCCTGGAACCCCTGTTG
>JAXGQI010000037.1:0-7032 GCA_040766525.1 Clostridiales bacterium
AAAGCCCCTATCTTTATGCCAAAGAGACGGCGTCTTTGACGGAGAGACCCTATTGCCACTTTTTGCGGGAAGGCGGTTACTGCCTATTGATCAATGAAAGGGGCGAAGGGTACAGTTCCTACAAGGGCTTGCGGCTCAATCCTTGGCGGGCAACGGATTTTCTCGATCCCGGCGGGCACTTCTTTTATATTTGCGATGATAAGGGCGGCGAACCCTGGTCGCCTACCTTAGCGCCCCAAGGACAAGGGAAAGTAACCTATGAAATTTGGGATGATAGCATTGTATTTGAGCGCGAAGAGCGGGCGATCTTTTCCCGTTTGACGGTTTTCCTTCTGCCCGACGGCGGCGGAGAAGTGCGGCTTTTGAGTTTGTCCAATCATGGGCGGGAAGAACGCTCTCTTCGTGTCTATTCATATCTGGAGCCGTTGCTTGGGGAAGATCGGGCCTATCGGGCCCATAAGAGTTTTTATAAGCTCTTTTTCCGCGGCAAATACGAAGATGAAAAGACCAGGGCGTTTCTTTATCGCCGCAAGGAAGGTTGTTCCTCCCCGACCCTGGCGCTTCAGGGCCGCCATTTCGGCAAAACCGCCGTGGATTGGGCCTATTATGGCGATCGGGAAGATTTTATCGGCCGGGGCAGGAATCTCTTTTCTCCTAAATTGCCGGACGAAGCGGCATCGGCTTCTCTTGATCCTTTATTGTCTTTGGGGGCGTCCTTCCGCTTAAAACCGGGGGAAAGCGTCACCCTTGCTTTTGTGCTGGCGATCGGGGAAACCCATGCCCAAGCCGAAGGTGTTCTTGACCAATATCAATCCCTTCCTGCTTTGGAGGAGGCAAAGCATCTGACGGCTTTGCGGGCGATTTCTTGCCGGGATGGGGATATGTCCGCTTCCGAGCGCATTCATATCCTCACTTCTTCCTTGTTATACGGCGGCGGCAATAAGGGGATCTACGGAGATATCATTGCCAATGGCTATGACCATCAAGATTTGCTTTACCGTTACGGGGTCTCCGGTGACCGGCCGATTGTTCTCCTCGACCACAGCAGCGGGCGGGAAGAACTCTTGGCCCCGCTTTATCAGGCTTTATGCTATTGGGATGGCCTCCATTTTCCGGTAGACGCCATCGTCCTCACGGAAGAAGGCGAGAGCCGCTATCATCATAATGCCGCCGGGCTGCAAGCGGAAGCACCGATCCTGCGCGGTTGCAAACTTGTGTTTATCGATCGGCGGATTTTGAACGATGGGGAATTGGGCTTTTACTATGGCCGCGCCGATTTGATCCTTGATGAAAGCCTCTTTACGAAGGAGGCGGAAGCTCCACGCTGCCCTGCCTTGATTCCCACCAAAGGATCGCGTTTGCCTGCCGAATCGCCGTCCGGGTTTGTGGACGATGTTTTCTGGATCCAAGCGCAAAAAGCAGCGCCTTTGCCGGCATGGATCAATATCATGGCAGATCGGAATTTGGGACCTTGATTAGTGAGAGCGGCGCATCCTGCCTGGTGGAAATGACGAAGATCCCGTTAGTCCTGGAGCAACGATCCCGTTGAAGATGAGATTATGAAGGCTGCTGTATGATTTCAGAAGGCGAACTCTTCCCGCTCTTACCTTGGGCAGGCCAAGTGTCGGTGGGCCATGGTCATGGGTTTACGGTGTTCGAAGGGGATTTCGGCCCGATTGCAGCCAAGATCACCGTTTTCGTCACTTGGATGATCCGGTGAAGATCACCCGCATTACGCTCCGGTAATCAAAGCCGGGAGAAACAGAGCCTTCGGATCTATTCTATATCCGTCCCGTCGTGGCTGAAGGGAGCGGGGGATTTTGACCGGATTGAAGTCGCTGAGGCTTTGCTGGCGGAAAAACTGATCGCCGGGAATCATCAAGGGATCTTCCTTACTTCCAGCCTGCCCGCTTGGCTTTTTACGGCGGGGAACGGGCGGATGCTTTCTTGCCGGGTACTTCCTGTTTCGCTCCTGAGCAGAGCGGATCTTTGGGTTATGTTGACCAGCCATTGCTGACCGTTGGTTCCGATCTTGTCCTCGAAGCGGAAGAAACGAAAGAGATTGAATTTATTTTGGGGGCTTATCGAGAGCCGGCGCAGGTTCAGGAATATAAGGAGCGGTATTTTGGCACAAATGCCTTGGAAGAAACAAGGGATTTTTGGCAAAAACTTTGTGGCGATCTCACCGTCGATACCCCGGATGATGATTTGAACCGGCTGTTTAACCAAAGTTTATTATACCAAACCGTTACCGCGCGGCTTTGGGGGCGTACCTCTTTTTACCAATGCGGCGGTGCTTTTGGTTTTCGCGATCAGTTGCAGGATGTCCTTGCGCTGTTATATACTGCGCCGGATTTGGCGAAAGCCCAGATCTTGCGCCATGCTTCCCGGCAGTTTTGGGAAGGCGATGTGTTGCATTGGTGGCATGAGGGTAAAGAATTGAAAGGCGTGCGCACCCGCTTTAGTGACGACAGGTTATGGCTCCCTTATGTGGCGGCGCAATATGCCCTCGTCACGGGAGACCGCAGCATTTGGGATGAAGAATGCCCCTATCTTGACGGTGCGGTTTTGGATATTGAGGAAGATGAACACTACGGCATCTATGAAACCGGGAACAAGAAGGGGAGCCTATACGAGCATTGCATCAAGGCCATTGATATCGGCTTGACCTTCGGTCGCCATGGTTTGCCTTTGATGGGGGGCGGCGATTGGAATGACGGAATGAACCGCGTAGGTGGAGAAGGACGGGGGGAAAGCGTTTGGCTCGGCTTTTTCCTTTATGATATTTTGGGCCATTTTACCGCCATTTGCCACTTCCGCAGTGAAGAGGGGCGAAGCCAGGATTATGCCAGCGTGCGTAAACAATTATTCATCGCTTTAAATGAAGGTGGGTATGATGGCGCTTGGTATTTAAGAGCATATTTTGATGATGGTAGCCCTTTAGGTTCCCATCAAAATGAAGCCTGTATGTTGGATTCTTTAAGCCAAAGCTGGGCCATGATCTCCGGCGGCGGCGAGGCAGAGAAAACGCGGCTCGCTTTGGATAGCGCCTGGGACGCCTTGGTCGATCACGAACACCGCTTGGTGCGTTTGTTTACCCCGCCCTTTAGTGACCAAGGGGCGAATCCCGGTTATATCCGGGACTATCCGCCGGGGATCCGCGAGAACGGCGGGCAGTATACCCATGGGGCTTTATGGCTCCTTTCCGCCTATATCAAGGCTGGGAATCCGAAACGGGCCGGGCTTTTATTGGAGTATCTCAATCCTTTGAAGAAAACCGAAGCGGAACGAAAGATTTATCGGCTGGAACCCTATGTTGTTGCGGCGGATATTTATTCGATGCCGCCCTATGCCGGTCGCGGCGGCTGGTCTTGGTATACTGGGGCCGCCTCCTGGTTTTATCGCATCATCATCAAGGATCTTTTGGGGATGGAGAAGGCGGGTAAGAAAATCACTTTTCACCCTCTGGTTTTGCCCGGATGGAGATAGCGGCAAATCCACTATACCTACGGCAAAAGCCGCTACTGTTTTCCTTCTACAGTGAAGGATCGGGCCCTTCCGAGACGGCGGCAGTCACGGTAGACGGAAAACCGCAACGAGAACAAAATTTTCCTCCAAGACGATGGAAAACTACAGCGTAAAGATCATTTTGCGGCAAAGAGAAAAAATGAGGGAAATTTCGCTTTCTTGGTAAAAACGATGGATTTTACCAAATTTAATGGCTCAAATAATCATGTTGAGAAAAATGCGGAAAATTGCGCATGCGGTTTTATTAAATTGCAAAGGAAATTTTTCGCGCTGGGGAAAAGGGCTTGCCGACTTCCTTTGTTTCAGGTTATGGGAATCCGAAGCAAAAACGGCAAGAAAAAACCCACCCTATAGATGACCGAAGGAGGGCATGTATAGGGTGGTTTTTTTATGGCGAACTTTGTCTTGTTATCTATTTTTGCGGGAAAAAATATCTCAAGTGAAGAATAGTAAGGAGAAAGCCGAAGGGCAAAGGCGGAGGGTTACATTGAGAATCATTGAAGAACTGAAAACCGAAATTAAAGAGGTGTTAATGAACGGCCTGGAAAGCGCAAAAGCTGCCGGGCTGATACAATATACAAAAGTGCCGGAGTATATTATCGAGATCCCCCGGGAAAAAACCCATGGTGATTTTGCCGCCAATGTGGCAATGCTCATGGCGAAAGAGGCGAAAATGCCGCCGCGGAAAATCGGCGAATTGTTGGTAGCCCAGATGGAGATTTTAGGCAGCAATATTGAGCGCGTGGAGATTGCGGGCCCCGGTTTCATCAACTTTTTCTTGAAAAAGGACTGGCTTTATCGGGTGCCGAAAATTATTTTCCAAATGGGAGATCAATACGGTTCCGTCCCTCTCGGAGGCGGTGAAAAAGTGCAGGTGGAGTTTGTGAGTGCCAATCCCACCGGCCTTTTGCATATGGGCAATGCCAGAGGCGCTGCCATCGGTGATTCTCTTGCCAATCTGCTCCAATTTGCGGGTTATGAAGTGACAAGAGAATTTTATGTGAATGACGCCGGGAATCAGATCCATCTCTTCGGCAGATCTTTGGACGCCCGTTATCGGGAAGCTTTAGGGGAAACCATCGAATTTCCCGAAGACGGATACCATGGCGAAGATATCGCTTTAAGCGCGAAACGCTATCTGGAGCAGTACGGAGACGCCCTTCTTAAAGAAGAGGAAGAAGTTCGCTGCAAGACCTTGGCGGATTTTGCTTTAAAAGAAAAGCTTAGCCATATCGAAAGCACCTTAAAGAGTTTTGGCGTGGAATATGATGTTTGGTTCAGCGAGCGTTCCCTTTATGAAAACGGGAAGATCAAAGATACCATTGATTGCCTCATCAAAGAGGGACAGGCTTATGAAAAAGAAGGCGCGGTTTGGCTTAAAGCACCGGAAGGCAGTGAGGAAAAAGATGAGGTTTTGATCCGTTCCAATGGCCTTCCCACGTATTTTGCCGCCGATATCGCTTATCATCGTGATAAATTCCAGCGCGGTTTCGACCGGGTTATCAATATTTGGGGTGCCGACCATCATGGCCATGTGGCCAGGATGAAGCGGGCAGTTTCCCTTTTCGGCACGGACCCCGATCGTTTGATCGTGATTTTAATGCAACTGGTTCGCCTCATGCGCGGGGAAGAGATCGTGCGCATGTCGAAACGGGCAGGCACCTATTTGACGCTGGAAGAATTGTTGGAAGAAGTGGGCTATGATGCTGCCCGTTATTTCTTTGTAATGCGCAATCCCGACAGCCAAATGGATTTTGATTTGGAATTGGCCAAATCGAAAACATCGGAAAACCCGGTTTTCTATGTCCAATATGCCCACGCCCGGATCTGTAGCATTTTACGGCAGGCAAAATCCTTGGGGTATTCCTTGCCGGATCCGTTAAGTCTCGATTATTCCGTTTTGGAAGACGATTCCGAGCTGGCACTTTTAGCTAAATTGGCGGATCTTCCGGAGGAGGTTGCTAACAGCGCCCTCACTTTAGAACCGCATCGTCTTACCGTTTATCTTCACGATTTAGCGGCTGCTTTCCATCTTTTTTATACGAATTGCAGGGTCAACACACCGGAGGAGGAATTAAGAAATCCCCGTTTGGCTCTGGCGAAAGCTACGGCTTTGACCATTAAGAATGTTCTCACCCTGTTGGGTGTATCTGCCCCGGAAGAAATGTGATTTCTTGATTTGAAGGAGGAAAACCATGACCAAGTTTATTTTTGTTACCGGAGGTGTCGTCTCATCCCTGGGCAAAGGTATAACCGCCGCTTCGCTCGGCTGTATTCTGAAAAGCAGAGGCTTAAAAATCGCAAGCCAGAAATTTGATCCCTATATCAATGTCGATCCGGGTACGATGAGCCCGTATCAGCATGGCGAAGTGTTTGTGACCGACGACGGCGCCGAAACTGACTTGGACGTGGGCCATTACGAAAGGTTTATTGATATTAATTTAAGTAAAAATGCCAATGTGACCAGCGGCAAAATCTATGATGCGGTCCTGAAAAAGGAACGCCGTGGCGACTATTTGGGCGGTACCGTGCAGGTTATCCCCCATGTGACCAATGAAATTAAGGAGCGGTTGTTCCGCCCTGCGAAGGAAAGCAATCCCGATGTGGTCATCACCGAGGTGGGCGGCACCGTCGGCGATATCGAATCGTTGCCGTTTTTGGAAGCGATCCGTCAGATGAAGACCGAGGTGGGAAGAGACAATGTTCTTTATATCCATGTGACTTTGGTTCCTTATCTCAAGGCTTCCGGTGAAGCAAAGACCAAGCCAACCCAGCATAGTGTCAAAGAACTGAGGGGTATCGGGATCCAGCCCGATATTATCGTTTGCCGCAGTGAGAATCGGATTTCCCCGGAAATGGAAGGCAAGATCGCCCTTTTCTGCGATATTGACCCTGAAGCCGTGATCCAAGCCGTGGATGCGGATACGATTTATGATGTGCCCTTAAATCTGTTAGAAGAAAATATGGACGACATTGTCGTTGAAAAATTGAAGCTCCACTGTGGAGAAGCGGCCCTTTCCGATTGGCGGGAAATGGTCAAGAAAATCAAAAATTATTCCAAAGAGGTTTCCATTGCCATCGTCGGCAAATATGTGGAGCTCCACGACGCCTATATGAGCATTTGCGAATCGCTGCGCCATGCCGGTTTCCACCAGGATGCAAAAGTGAATATCAAGTGGGTCAATTCCGAATACTTGAATGAAGAAAATATAGAGGCGGAATTGAGCGATGTTGCCGGTATTTTGGTTCCCGGTGGTTTTGGCGACCGGGGGATCGAAGGGAAGATCATGGCGGTGCATTATGCGAGAGAGCACCAGATTCCCTTCTTCGGTATTTGCTTGGGGATGCAGTTGGCGGTTGTGGAATATGCCCGGAATGCTTTGGGGCTCATCGGCGCCAACAGCTCCGAGTTTGACCCCGAAGGTCCCTATCCTGTCATCGACCTTTTGCCGGAGCAGAAGGAAGTGGAAGATATGGGGGGCACCATGCGCCTGGGGCTTTATC
>JAXGQI010000038.1:0-6379 GCA_040766525.1 Clostridiales bacterium
AACAAACTACCAAAGAATGTAAAACCATGTCTAAACAGGTATTTCAATAACAAAACGCCGATAGCAGGGACAAAAGCCCTATCAATTTGGGGAATTATTTTTTCCTCATCACTGAATGTTCACACAGGAAAGTGCAACTGGCCAATGAGCCAAGACATCAAATCTCGTTCCATGATTTGGTAAATTTCTCAAAAAATCATCGCCGCCACCGCATCCCTCTTGATCGGATAGCACCGGAAACGCGGCGGATCACTGCCGGACGACGGCATTAAATGTCGAAAAAATAAACTTGTCCATGAAACGCACGGACTTAGCATAAATTTGAAAAGAATGTTTTGAACATATTTTTTCAAAAAAGCATTTTATCATTGACTATCGAGGAAAGCTATACTAAAGTTAGAATATAGAAATTTTCATCGAAAGGAGGCTTCCGGTGATGGCAAATCTCCTCCCTTTTCTCTATGGGTTAAATATCATCCTCATCATTATCGTTGTATTTTTTGAAAGAAAAAAACCCTCCAGTACATTAGTATGGATCATGGGTCTGTTGCTCTTCCCTGTCTTTGGCTTTATTTTTTATCTTTTCGTCGGGCAAGACATGAAAAAGCGCCGACTCTTTGACGTCAAAATGGACGAAGAAGCCGATGTGATGAAAACGATCTACCGTCAGAAATCTTTCCTCGTCACCGAAGCGATCGATGAAAAATATCCTGGTTTAAAAAAGTATCTTGACGACGTCAACTTCTTCTTAACCGCCGCCCATGCCCCATTAAAAGAGAACAATAGCTTGGAAATCCTCATTGACGGCGCCGATAAATTTGACAAGCTCTTTCAAGATATCGCAGCGGCAAAAACCTTTATCCATATCCAATACTACATCCTGAGGGATGACGATCTCGGCCGCCGCTTTATGGAAATATTGGCCAAAAAAGCCCGGGAAGGGCTGGAAGTAAAAGTCATTGTCGACGGGATCGGCGGAATGAAACTACCCAAAGATTACTTTGATATTTTGAAAGCCGCGGGCGGCGAATGCGCCGTTTTTTATCCGGCCAAAGTGCCGCTGGTCAACTTACGACTCAATTACCGCAATCACCGCAAGATCTGCGTCATCGACGGTTTGGTGGGCTATATCGGCGGCTTCAATGTCGGCGAAGAATACCTGGGGAAAGACCCGTTTTTGGGTTACTGGCGGGACACCCATTTGAAAATCATTGGGGAAGCGGTGGAAAGTCTGGAATTTCGTTTTCTCTTAGACTGGCGCTTCGCTGCGAAAAAGGATTATACAACGACCGAGGCAGATCTTAAACGCTATTATCCCGGCAATGACATTCGGAATGCCTTTTATCCGCCGGGGAAATCATTGGTACAGATTGTATCCAGCGGGCCGGACTCCAAATGGAACAATATCCATACCGGGATCATCAAAATGGTCCATTCCGCTACGGATCATATCTATATCCAATCGCCTTATCTCATCCCGGATACCGCCCTTTTGGTAGCGCTGAAATCCTCGGCCTTATCGGGGATCGATATCCGCATCATGGTGCCGGATCGGCCGGATCATCCTTTTGTTTATGCTGCTGCCAGCGCTTATATCGGCGAACTCTTGGATGCGGGCGTCAAAGTCTACCGCTATCACAAAGGTTTTATGCACAGTAAAATGGCGGTGATCGACGGCTTTTATTCCACCGTCGGCACCACCAATATGGATATTCGCAGCTTCCAACTGAATTTTGAAGTCAATGCCTTTATTTTTGACGAAGAGATCGCCGGTCAGTTGGAAGAAATCTTCTTCAATGATCTCTATGATTCTACGGAATTGACTTTGGAAGGTTATATGCGGCGAAGCCCTTTGCTCAAAGCTCGGGAATCTTTGGCGCGGCTCCTGTCGCCGCTTTTATAAACTTTGCAGCATAAATGTAAGCAAGATCCCCAAATATACGCCGCCGTTGCCGGTACCACGGTCAAGGCGAAGGGCAGCGGGGATCAAAGAATCAAAGCTGATATAAACCATGGCCCCGGCGGCGACGCCCATTGCCGCCCCCAGAAACCGGGCGGAAACATCCGCTAAGATCCAACCGCAAGCCGCCCCCATAGGAGTAACGATTCCTGCTAAGGCTGTAATCCATAAAATGCGCGCAAGAGAAAACCCACCTGTTTTCAACGGCGCCCCAATGGTTGCTCCCTCCGGAATATTATGGAGCATCAGGGAGAAGGCAATCAAATACCCCAAATTTTCCCCACCTCTAAAACCGGCGCCCATCGCAAGCCCTTCCGGGAAATTATGCAGGGCAATGCCGACCGCGATCAAAACCCCCATTCCGATATACGAATCCTGAACAGAATTTTCCTCTTTTCGATGAACGAGCATATCAAAAAACCGCATCATAAAAATACCCCAAACAAAACCCGCTCCGGTTATTTTCACCCCGGAGAAAGCATTGCCTTCCGGGAGGAGCCCAAAAAGACTGAGACCGATCATGATTCCGGCCGCAGCCCCCAATAGCGGCGCCAAACAGCGCCGATTCTGAATCGGGAAGAACCAGACCAGTTGCGCCCCAAATACCGTGGCCAAACCGGTACAGATTCCCAGAATTATGATGGTCGCCATCGGACTCCCCTTTCCCAAAAGAGCCTTTTCTCGGCTCGTCTTTATATTCTATTACCGAAAGACAACTTGAAGAACAAAAAGATCCCGGGAACAAGCAAGGAAGCAACAAATGAAAAAGCGAGAGGAATGATCCTCTCGCCTCAGCTTGTCGAAAAACCCTCGTTTTCCCACAAAACAAGAGACTGCCAAGAAAGGGTTTAGAGCAAGGCGCAGAAAAACCGCAGGACGCGACGTGTACATAAACGTACATGAGCGGTCTGCGGTTTTGCTGGAACACAGCTATAAGCACTTTATTGACAGTTTCAAGGCGAGAGGAATGATCCTCTCGCCCATATAATTCTCAATCTATTTTTTTGATGTGTGATTAATTTTCTTTTTTCCGCAAGAAAGAGGGGATGTTCAAATCGTCAAATTCCAAATCGTCAACTTTCGAAGTGAAGCTCTTATCCTTTTTGCTTTCATCCGCAGGCGCTTCCCCGGCTTGTCCCGGGCCGGTAAAACCTGTGGCGATCACAATCACGCGAACTTCATCCTCCATATTTTCATCAATGGCGGCACCGAAGATGATATTGGCGTCCTTATCCGCTGCTTGCTCAATAATCCCGGCAGCCTCATTCACTTCGAACAGGGTCAAATTACTGCACCCGGTAATATTGAGGATCACACCTTGCGCGCCATGAATCGAAGTTTCCAACAAGGGGCTGGAAATCGCCGCTGTCGCAGCATCAACCGCCCGGGTTTCGCCTTTGCCGACACCGATACCCATCAAAGCGGAACCGGCGTCCTTCATGACCGATTTGACGTCATTAAAGTCCAAATTAATCAAAGCAGGCATCCCGATCAAGTCGGAAATACTCTGAATCCCTTGACGGAGCACATCATCGACCACGCTAAATGCTTCCACCATCGGCGTGCGGGTATCGATAATCTGCAATAATTTATCATTGGGAATCGTGATCAAAGCATCGACTTGGTCGCGCAATTCACTGATCCCATATTCTGCTTGTTGTGCCCGGCGACGACCTTCAAAACCGAAAGGCCGCGTTACAACACCAACGGTCAAAGCTCCCAATTCTCTGGCAACGGAAGCAACGATAGGCGCTGCACCGGTCCCGGTTCCGCCCCCCATACCGGCAGTCACAAAGACCATGTCGGAGCCGGTCAAAATCTCTTTAATATCTTCTCTGCTTTCTTCTGCCGATTTCCGGCCGACTTCCGGATTACCGCCGGAGCCTAAACCCTTCGTAAGTTTCGATCCAACCTGCAATTTCTCATCCGCATGTGATTTATGCAGCACTTGCAGATCCGTATTTAATGCAATAAATTCGACGCCTTGGACATTGCTTTCGATCATCCGGTTAACAGCATTGTTACCGCCGCCGCCAACACCGATCACCCTGATTTTTGCAAATTGGTTATAATCCATATCATCAAATTCCAATGCCATGCCATTTCCTCCCTATCACACATCATATTCATTTCAATCAATTATCACAAGTATGCCACATACATAAAGAAACAAAACATCAAATTTTAAACTTCCACATAAAACAAGCAATCCCTGCTCAATATTAAAACTTTTTTTCATTTTCCGTATTTTTTCTAAGATAGCGGCGAATTTTGCCGCAATTGATCGGGCTTCTTTCCCTCACGGAAAGTTATTGGCTTTTTTCCTTAACCGCCGGCTTCTTCGGCGCGCTCACATCGATATACTCCACATTTTCTTTAGATTTCGCCGGGAGCGTTGCCAAAAGATCATCCAAGGCCGTCAACTTTGCGGTAAGATCATGGGCATCCCCCAGTTTTACTTCCATGCGGTCTAAATAGAGACTATAACTATCTACCCCCGCTACTTTAATTTCTTTTTGTAGCCCCGGATAGCGGTCTTTCACTTTAGTTGCGATCAAGATAACATCCGCTACAGCGTCCCCTTCCAGCTTCATCCCCATGGAAACGGTATCCGGCAAATCAAGACCGGTAAAGAGAGGCAGATCCTCGTCGAGCTGGGTAGAAGCGAGTAAAACAACCCCTTCTTCATCCACAGAAAAATAATCGCCTTCAAACAGGATACTGCCGACGCCGACACGCTCATTGACCTCAATCAGGATTTTTTTAGGCGGCCGTGTTTTAATCTGCACATCGGCAACAAGGGCATGGAGCATGATCTGCTCTTCCGCCTTGGACCTGTCCACCTGAAAAATATTCTCTCCTAACTGATACCGGATAAGTAATAATCTCATCCTCTTTGATGGTTTGCAGGCCCCGCACTTCAATTTCCTGCAATTGAAAAATCGATGTTTGCAAGAAAAGATAGCAACCAAGAACGATGACAAGAAGAAGAACAACCCTACCGATGCAACCGCCTCGGCTGACTTTCCACTGCTTATTCTGCCGTTTCTTTTTGCTCCGCATGATTTTTTTTCTATTCGGTTTTCAGCCTTGTCTCTTTGCCGTCGCGGCTAAAGCTGCTATTGCGGCCTTCATCCCCCGCCATCATATCACCACTTTTCCTCATTGGTTCCCATCCGTCTCTACTGTATCGCATTCTTTGCCGCATTCGCTCTCCGGCAAGTATGCCACCCTTAATATAAAGGCTTTTCGCCCCGGCGTAAAGGTAGCTGCCGCTTTTTCCTATAATCGACAGGATTTCAAAAAAGCTACACCACGCTACCGCTGAACTTTCATAAGCGAGGCAAAAAGCCAGTTCAACCTAAAGCCGAACTGTGCTTTTGCGCTGCTCCGTTCTCAAATCTCCACGCGGCTGATATTGGCGCCCAATGTATTAAACAATTCTTCGATATTACTATAGCCCCTGTCGATATGCTGCACATTTTGCAACCGCGTCTCACCGCCGGCTGCCATACCCGCTAAGAGCAAAGCCGCGCCGCCCCGTAAATCAAAGGCCTCCACTTGCGTCCCTTCGATTTCCCGCACACCTTTAACGATCGCCAGACGACCTTCCACCCGAATATCGGCGCCCATCCGCCGCAGTTCATCGCAATGATTAAAACGGTTTTCAAAGATACTCTCACAGATGATGGAAGTTCCCTCAGCCAAAGTCAATAAAGACATGAATTGGGGCTGTATATCCGTGGGGAACCCGGGATAAGGCAAAGTTTTCAAATCAATGGGCTTAATGCGGCTGCTGCCTTTCAAGCGTAGTTCCGCACCCTTGCGGCTGATCTTCACACCGGCTTCCCGCATTTTCGCCAAAAGAGGTTCCAAATGATCGGGGCAACAATCGGCAATGACGACGTCTCCCTTGGTGATGGCAGCACCCAAAAGCACCGTCCCCGCCACGATCCGGTCCGGGATTACCGAATACTCGATCCCCTGTAATTTTTCCACCGCTTCTACATACAACGTATCATTCCCGACGCCGGAAATCTTCGCTCCGGCTCGACATAAGAAATTACATAGATCGACGATCTCCGGTTCTTTGGCAACATTGCGAATCACCGTTTGGCCCTCCGCCTTTACCGCTGCCATGATCAAATTCTCCGTAGCGCCGACACTGGGGAAATCCAAATATATCTCGGCCCCCTTCAAATGGGGAGTCCAACTGTCGATCTGCCCGTAATGTTCATGGACGATCACGCCCAATTGCCGCATCCCTTTGATATGATAATCCATTGGCCTGCTGCCGATCAAACAACCGCCGGGCATTGGGATGGAGGCTTCTTTGAAGCGGCCCATCAAAGCACCCCAAATCAAATTGGAGGCCCGCATCTTTTTCGTCAGGTATTCCGGTACTTTCACATTGACGAT
>JAXGQI010000039.1:0-5666 GCA_040766525.1 Clostridiales bacterium
AAAAATAGACAATCCGCACGCTTTTTATTCCAGCGCCGTATGGTTCCAAATCGCCACCCCCAGATTGCACTTGGGATTATCTTTGCTTCGTAATTTTGATTATGAATTTAGTATCGAAGATATTCGCCCCTTTGTCAAGAAGGCAGGGCAAGATCCCAACGGAATCATCACCTAAAAATAAAATACCGCCGCCACCGGAAAAATCCCGAAGGCAAACGGTACTGGTTCTATCGATAGGGATAACGCTTCGCTATCCCGAAAAAGCCAAACACATTCCCTTATTTCTTTTTCATATACTCCTGCATTGCCGAAATTGCTTCATTACTGATCACATGCTCAATAGCACAAGCATCTATATCTGCGATTTGGGGTTCGATATGAAGAATGTCAATAAAAAAGCGCCGGACAGTCCGATGTTTTTTGGCAATTGCTTCCGCCTTCTTCCGCCCCACGGGGGTAAGAAAAATCTCCCGATACTTTTCCTTAATGATCAATCCTTTATCCGCTAACGTTATCATCGCGCTATTGGTGCTGGCCTTGGTAACGCCCATCCACTCTGCGATATCGGATACCCTGGCGCCAACCCCTTCTCGCGATAGTTCATAAACAGCTTCTAAATAATTCTCCATCGTAAATGTTAATTTATGCATCATCATTCACCATCCTGATCACAGCCGCCCTAATGATCCTGGCCTCCTATCCTTTCCGGGTTCCCCCAAAAGTTTAAAATGATTGCGTATTTTCATCCACCTCAAAACCATGCTCAAAACCTAAAAATCAATAGTAACATCTTAAACGACAAATATAGGAAAACATTCGTTTCATCACAGCAGCTTGAAGCATCTACGGATGTGCATATAAATTTTATAGGATACCGCTGTGTTTGTCAATCCCAACATTTAAACACGGAAAATACATATACATATATGGTTTTGCAAGAAACGGCCCGAACCTATTTCCTTAAAAAACAGTGGCACTTTTAATTAAATTACTTTTATGGTATACTTTTGGCATCAAAGAAGAAAGGGGAACGCTTGTATGTTACTGCAAAATCACTGGATGGATCGGGTCTTTTTACCGGAGGGTAAAAAGACTCCATAACCTTTTTTGCCCTCCAGTTCATGAAAAAAAACAAATTGGAGGCTAGCATGAAAGAAAATACAAACCATACATTATGCCAATTGGGTTATCATGATTTTTTTAAAGCACAAGCACTAAAATATCCAATGTTTTTTCCCGCCCGCGTCATCACCCAAAACAGAACAATCTATCGGGTATTGGGGGAAGAAGGCGAAAGTACCGCCGTCATTTCCGGGAAAATGCAATATGAAGCTGTGGATGCTTGGGATTTTCCCGCCGTCGGGGACTGGGTCTTGATCGACCGCACAGAAACGGACGCGGGAACAGCCGTCATCCATCATATCTTGACACGCAAAAGTATCTTTGCCAGAAAAGCTCCGGGCAAAAGTCAAGAGACCCAAATCGTAGCAGCCAATATCGATACGGTTTTTATCTGCATGGCTTTGCAGGAAGATTATAATCTGCGTCGGCTGGAGAGATACCTCGCCATCGCCTGGGATAGCGGAGCAAGGCCTGTCGTAGTGCTCACCAAAGCAGATCTTTGCACCGATCTTTCTGAGCGCATTGCGGAAGTGGAACAAATCGCCCTGGGTGCAGATGTCGTCACCGTATCTTCCCAGGAGGATGGAGGATATGCCGGGCTCCTCCCCTTTATCCAATTCGGGGAAACCGTCGCCTTAATCGGCTCCTCCGGCGTAGGAAAATCGACGATCATCAATGGCCTATTGGGAAAAGAGTTCCTGCCCACGGGAGGGCTCCGGTCAGACGGCAAGGGACGCCATACAACAACCCAACGCCAATTACTGCTTTTACCCCAAGGCAGCAATATCATCGATAATCCCGGCATGCGGGAATTGCATCTCGATACAGCCGATCTCGAGAAAACCTTTAGCGATATCGAGGCTTTGGCAGCTTTCTGTAAGTATCGCGATTGCACCCACCAAACGGAACCGGGATGCGCGGTGCAAGCCGCACTAGCTGCGGGAGAAATCTCCGCCGAACGGCTGGAGAACTATGCCAAACTGCAAAGAGAAACCGTTTATGCCGATCTCAATTCCCGCCAATTGGAAGAAGAAAAGATCAAGCGGATGTTCGGCAGCAAAGGTGAAATGAAACAAATCCGTAAGGACTGTAAAAAAAGAAAAAAATATTGATTCGAACTTATGCGAGGAGGCTCATATGGATCTCCTCGCATATTTCTCTCCCCCGACAAAATGCCCGACCGACATTTTTTATTCTTGTTGCATTTGCAATATACAAACGGCACAAACATTACTATAATGAGGCCATACGGCAAACAGAATAAATAAGTGCCTGCCTAGGGAAAATAACGCAGATTAAATGTTGGAGACAATGAAAGGAGTTGCTGGTTATGGAAAATTATATGAAGAATTTACCCTTTGCCACCGTATTTCCCTTTGCCGAACAAGTAGATTACATGCCAGGACAAGTCGTCAGCAAAACCATCGCCCAAAACAAAGCGGTGAGCCTCACACTTTTCGCTTTTGATCGCGGAGAAGAAATCAGCACCCATGCCTCTGACGGAGATGCAATGGTCATCGCTTTGGACGGAAAAGGCGAGATCACCATCGAAGGAGAAAAGCACCTATTGCAAACAGGCGAAGCGATCATTATGCCCCACCATAAGCCGCATGCGGTTTATGCGCCGGAACAGTTCAAGATGTTTTTAGTGGTCGTTTTCCCCCAATAACCAGACAGGAGTGATTAAAATGAAAGTTCGCATTAATCAGGATGATTGTATCGGCTGCGGCCTTTGTGCCGAAACCTGCCCCGAGGTCTTCTGCCTCAATGACGATAATATCGCAGAAGTATGCGGGGAAGTGGAGGCAGATTTAGAAGCCGCCGTGACTCAAGCAGCAGAGGAGTGCCCAGTAGAGGTAATCCACACAGAAGAATAAGTAGACTAAAAAAAAATAATGGGAGGGAAAATCATGGACAATACAATGTTTTGCTTTCAGTGTCAGGAAACTGCCGGCAATACCGGCTGCACCAAAGGCGGCGTTTGCGGGAAGAAAGCGGCGGTTGCCAATATTCAGGATCTATTGATCTATGTGACGACAGGACTGTCCGATGTGACGACAAGGCTGCGGCAAGAAGGGAAGACCGTTGACATCGAGGTCAACCATCTAATTACAACCAACCTCTTTACCACCATCACCAATGCCAATTTCGATATTGAAGCCTGATCGAGCGATCAAGAAAACTCTGGCAGTCAAAAGAGAGCTTCTGCCGCAACTGGAAAACCAAGGCGGTCTCTCAAAGCGGCGCTATGGGACAGCACCGACCGCACTGAAAATGGAAGAAAAAGCCAAATTGCCGGCGTTCTCGCAACAGAAAAATGAAGATATCCGCAGCTTACGCGGTCATTATCGCGATTAAAAGTATTCTCGCTGCCTATATCAAACACGCCAATGTTTTACAGTCGAAGAGAGCGATCGACATCTTCATCCAGGAAGTCGGTAAAACTTCTGGATTGTTGAGCATTGACGATTTGTCGCCTCAACAATTGAAACCGGCGTTGAAGGTATGGCGCTGGATGAAGCCAATACCACGACCTACGGCCATCCGGAAATCACCAAAGTTGATCTCGGCGTCAGACAAAACCCCGGCATCCTCATCTCCGGGCATGACCTTCGCGATCTCGAGATGCTTTTGGAACAAACAAAAGGAACCGGCGTAGACGTCTATACCCATTCGGAAATGCTACCCGCCCACTATTACCCGGCCTTCAAAAAGTATGATCATTTTGCCGGCAATTACGGCAATGCCTGGTGGAAACAGAAAGAAGAATTTGCATCTTTCAACGGCCCCATTTTGATGACGACCAACTGCATCGTACCGCCGAAGGACAGTTATCAAGATCGGATCTATACCACCGGTGCGGCAGGATACCCCGGTGCGATCCATATCCCAGGAGAACCGGGAGAAGAAAAAGATTTCTCCGCCCTGATCGAGCATGCCAAACGCACCGCTCCCCCCGAAGAGATCGAAAGCGGTGAAATTGTCGGCGGATTTGCCCGTAACCAAGTATTGGCGCTGGCAGATCAAGTGGTGGAAGCGGTAAAATCCGGCGCTATCAAAAAATTCGTTGTCATGGCGGGCTGTGACGGCCGCGCCAAATCCAGGGCCTATTACACCGAATTTGCCGAAGCATTGCCGAAAGATACGGTGATTCTCACGGCAGGTTGCGCCAAATACCGTTACAATAAACTGGATTTGGGCGATATCGGCGGGATTCCTCGGGTCTTAGACGCAGGCCAATGTAACGACTGTTATTCTTTGGCTGTCATCGCACTGAAATTAAAAGAAGTTTTCGGCCTCGAAGATATCAACGACCTACCCATCATCTTCAATGTGGCTTGGTATGAACAAAAAGCGGTCATCGTGCTCCTTGCCCTTCTGGCTTTGGGCGTGAAGAATATCCACTTGGGACCGACGCTCCCGGCCTTCCTTTCACCGAATGTGGCCAAAGTTTTGGTGGAGAACTTTGGGATTGCCGGTATCACCTCGGTAGAAGATGATATTGCCCTCTTCTTCGGCGCATAAAGACGAACACAAAAACTTGGGAGCCGCTTGGAAAATTCCAAGCGGCTCTCAGATTGTCGACAAAGTCGATAAGATGGGAAACTGAAGACAAAGGCCTAGAGCTAGGAAAGGCAAAGGCCCTGGACGCGCAGTGTATATAGAGATACATAAGCGGTCAGGGGCTTTGGTTTGACAACGCTATCGGCTTTTGTCTGCAGCCTCAGAGCTGCTTACGCAGCTCTTTCTTTTTATGTGTATTATAAAAACACAAAAACGGCCTGCAATCTTATGATTACAGGCCGTTAATTCCTTATTGATTTGATTTAATTTTGATTCTTCAGGATATGAATGATCTTATATCCATTGGCTTCAAGCGCATTTTCGATCTCGTCGGTATTCAAACTATTGATGCGAATTACCATGCTGCTGGTGTTACCGGAACCGCGATAAACTGCGATACGGCTGATATTCACGCCAAAAGAACTGATAATCTTGGCAACATCCGACAATTTCCCCGGAGCGTCTTCCGCATCTACGGTAATTCTTGTGCCCCGCTCCCGGATACCCATCAAATCGGTAAATGCATCGAAAATATTGGTCTCCGTAATGATCCCAACCAATTTCCCCTGCGCATCCACGACAGGCAATGCACCGATCTTATTGTCCCGCATCAGTACGGCCGCCTCTTCCAAGAGTGCATTCTCATTGACGGTAATCAATGGACCACGGGTCATAGCGTCTTTTACTTTGGCTTTTGAAAGCAGATAATTGACCTCAAAAATACTTAAACTGGTTGCCACGGAAGGCGACACTCTTTCCAATTCACGATCAGTAACAATACCGATCAACTTACCATGATCCATCACCGGCAGACGCCGAATATTGTGTTTCCGTAAAAGCTCATACGCCTCCGCTACGGAGGTATCAGAAGATACCGTATAAGGGTTAGCCGTCATTCTTGTTTTTACATACATCGTATTAACCTCCCAAGTAGGCCTTTTTCACATCTTCGCTTTCCATCAATTCCTTGGCATCACCGG
>JAXGQI010000004.1:0-82848 GCA_040766525.1 Clostridiales bacterium
TGCAGTCTAAAAAGTCCGGCATAGCCGGACTTTTTTTGGCTCTATACTAAAGATTGGGGTAAGAAAAAAATAAGAGGCAAAAAGCTTCAAAATCTTGTAGACTAAAGTTGCAAAAACAAAAACCTACAAGAAGGAGAAGCAAAATGCCTCAAACAGATTATACCGCAAAACTCTTGGATATGGAACACCTGATCGTAAAAGATGTTGAACTTCAAGCAAATCAAATTATTCTGCGTCTCAGAATGCAGCGTAGAATCTGTACATGTCCCCGTTGTCAAGCCCTCACCGATAAAGTGCATGATTACCGGCTGCAAAGGGTAAAAGATAGTCCCATACAAGGCAAATATGTCATATGGGAGTACGAAAAACGCCGTTATCGCTGCCCCTGCTGCGGCAAACGTTTTTACGAAAAGAATTACCTTTTACCCAAATGGCATAGGATTACCAATCGGCTGGCAATTCTGTGTCTCGACATGCTCAAATTCAAGCAATCCTGCAAAGATATCGCTGCGGTGCTGGGAGTATCACCATCCAGTGTAAACCGGTGGCTTCAATTTGCCTCCTGCAACAAGCCCGGGCAATTGCCCCGCGTTCTTTCCATTGATGAATTTAGAGGTAATACCGAATATGGCAAGTTCCAATGTATTTTGACTTCCCCAACGGAAAATCGAATACTGGACGTCCTGCCTACCCGCTATTCCGCCAATATTTGCGAATACCTGCGTTCTTTTCCTAACCGCAAACAGGTACAATACTTCATTATGGATATGAACAAGGAATATCTTTCTATTGCTAAGGCTTTACTTCCCAATGCAAAGATCGTCATTGACCGTTTTCATGTCATACGCTATTGTACTTGGGCTCTGGAAAATGTGCGCAAGCGAATTCAAAAAATGCTCCTGCCTAAACAGCGTAAATACTTTAAACGCAGCCGTAAGCTCCTTCTTTGCCATATGAGCAAACTGTCCGATGAAAACAAAGCTGCCGTGGAGCTGATGCTTACCTATTCCCCTGATCTAAGGGAGGCCTATCTCCTAAAAGAAAAGTTCTATGAATTCATGGCTTCAAAAAACTCCCTTGAGGCGGCTAACCGCCTTCGTGCTTTTCGTGTTCATGCCTCGGTTGCCGATATACAGGAATTTACGCCCTGCTTAATCATGCTCCGTAACTGGGAACCCTATATCCTCAATGCTTTCGATTGCAGTTATTCCAATGGCTTCACCGAGGGCGTCAATAACTCTATTAAAGTACTAAAGCGCATTGCTTATGGCTATCGCAATTTCCAGAACTTTCGCCGTAGAATCCTTTTATGCTGCAATACTTAAAGGAGGCTTTTGCTTCCGCAATCGCCTCCCTTGTTCCTTTAGTCTACTACCTTACCCCAATATTTGACTTTGAGCTCAAAAACCCGGCTTGGCCTCTCCTGACATCATCAGAGATCGATCCAATCCGGAGCTTAATACACTATTTAATTATAAGCGGTTTTAGAATTCTTTTCACCACCGCGACTTCTTCGCATTTCCGGAATTTGGCAATCAATGCAATCGCGCCAAACCTTTTTGGGGCAAACTGCGATGGGGAACTTCCTCATATCCGTTCTTCTTAAAAAAGCCCGGCTTATAGGTCAAAGCAAACACTTTCGGCAAGCCCAAAATTTTCGCTTCCTTCTCCAATTCCGATACGATGCGGCTGCCGATACCCCTTTGGGTAAATTCCTCCGATACGACAAGAGAGCGCACTTCCGCCAGGTCATTCCAAAGGATGCGTAAACCCCCAACACCGATAATCCGCCCTTCATCTTCCGTAATGACATATTCCCGCAGATTCTCATATAAGCTCTGCCGGGAGCGGGCCAGCATGATCCCTTTGCGGAATATTCCATGATAAGCTTATGGATTTCTTCCACATCTTCGATTTTGGCTGATAGAGCATAGCCATTGATAACCCTCACTTTTAAAGATATGTTTTATTAGAACATAAATGAAGAAAAATGCAAGCACAATCGTGTTCCAGTTCACTTTTTCTTTACAGTAGGTTTCCGGTGAAACGCCAAGGATCGCTTCGATTTTACCGGCAATCGCCCTTGCCTTTTTTCCCCTTTGCTGCAATTGGGGTAAATATCCGTACTTCTCATACGCCGCCGTAAAACGACCGTGGATCCCAACAAAACGATCACCCTTGACCATTTTATCGGCAAGGTACAAGATATCCTTTTCCGATAGGATTTTGGCGGGATCGATCCCATCCCCCATATGCGCGCCGACCAAAACGGCCAATTCCGGCTGGTCTTGCTCTAAGAGTCTTTGGCGACCGATTGGAGCATGGCCCTTTTGACCTTTGGCGAAATCATGGATCTGTCCGGCAGCGGTTACGAGATCCGCGTCAAGTCTGCCCTTTTTCATTCAATGCCCGGGTTAAGCCTTGGGCAACCGAGGCCACTTTATCACAATGGGCCAGAAGATGATCGGGTAGCGGTTGCGACGCAGTAGCTCTTCGGCAAAACCCGAATAATCCGGCGCAGCGGATAGGCCTTTTTCAAAGCCCCATAGTCTTCCGGCGTATCCATATCTCGTAAGATTCCCGGATCGGGACAGGCCACATCCAAACCCGCATGGCGGGAAAGCAAGTCCCAGCCCTTCGGGCCACTCCCCAGTCAAAATCTCTGCCGCCAAAGGAAACGATAACAGAATGGGATCCTCTCCCCATCATAAACAGGATAGAGGAGATGTTCTTCCGTTTCCTGATACGCAGCGGCTAAAGTACGAATCGTCTGGGGCGACACCGTCGCGATATCGCCGGGGCAAAGGAAAAACATCTTCACCCCAATGGGCAACCCGGATGCCGCAGCGCAGAGAAGAAAGCATCCCCTCGGCATAATCAGGATTATATAAAAAAGTCACTTCCTCACGAAAGAAAGTTTTTGACGCAATCTCATCTCCCCGATGCCCCAAAAACAACACAAATCTCCTCGATCTCGCCGCGAGGAAACTGCTGATCAACCGATCTAAGGCATACTTTCCCCAGAGGCAAAAGCGGTTTTAATTCTTTCATTCGAGAGGAAAAACCTGCCGCCAAAATCAGCGCGCAGGGTTTTTCAGCGTTGATAGTTTTCATGACCCATAGCCCTCACGGCAATCAATTCACCGGCGATACTGATCGCGATTTCTTCCGGCGTTTGCCTCAATGCTGAGACCGATCGGGGAATAGCAGCGGGCAATGGCGTCTTCCCCAGCAAGCCTTCTTTTTCCCGCAAAGCCTGATACACCGCTTCCCTCTTTTTGCGGCTGCCGATCATCCCGATATAGTAGGCGTCTGTATTTAAGCATTCCACCAAAACTTCTTTATCATGAAGATGGCCTCTGGTCACAATCACACAATAGGTATTGGACATTCCCCCAAGGTCAGCAAACAAACCTTCGGTAAAAGAGGTCAAGATCCGAATTTGATCCGCCGTCGGGAAGCGTTTATCATTGGCAAATTCCTCCCGATCATCCATCACGATGGTCTCAAAGCCAACAGAAGATAAGACAGGGCAAAGCTTTTCGCCGACATGGCCGGCGCCAAAAATCAATACCCGCCCGTCATTGCCGATCGCCTGCAAAAAGATCCTGCTTTTTTCCGATATGGTGAACACATCATAGCCCATCACCTTGTGGACTAACCCCGTTTCCCCTTGGAAAGAACCGATCACGGTACCGTCGGCAAAAATTAAGCATTGGCGGCAAGCATTTTCCGGCAACGGATCGCCCCCGATTTCCGGAAGATATAACCCGTACCAAGCTTTGTTCTTTTGCTCTAAGACCTCTTCCAATGCCTGGTAAACTGCCCGGCAAGTCGGGTCTTCCGCATCCACATAATCAATCCATACTTCCACATCGCCGCCGCAAGCCATTCCCTGCTCGGCAGCGGATTTTGCCCGAAGTTCAAATTCCAACATATAGGGGATTTTCGTTGCTATAACCTCCGCGGCCCGGCGGCGTGTTTCCGCTTCCAACAAGCCTCCGCCTACCGTACCCTCGATCGATCCATCTTCCCGCACCAGCATTTGAGCGCCGGTATGCCGGGGCGTATTGCCTTTTTGGGTCACAATCGTGGCAATCGCAAAACTCTGCCCCGCTTTGATTAAAACATTGGCCGAACTAACAATCTTTTTCATTCCTGTTCCCTTCCCAGATCTGTCTTTTCTTGGCGCAAATCTGTTATTTTCCTTTTCAAAGTCCCCCGATTGGTAAAGACCTCCAGGGGCTCCCATTCGAGTTCGATTTGCCATTCTCCTGCTTTCGCCGGTAATAGCCCACGGACCTCCCTTTGGATCACCGTGAAATCCGGTTGTTTGATCCCCCGCAATTTGATAAGCACCTTCCCTTCGGACAAGAAGGTTTGGAAATCCATCACATCCTTCACCTTGAAGATCACTTCATCCAGGAGAGATTGAGACAATTTTTCTTCGCCCTTTAACGAAACGCTGCCGCTGATCCGACCGGAAACCCGATCCAAACGCCGAAGCCATGTGCCGCAGGGACATGGCTTCGTCAGCCAGCGGCTGATATCCCCGGTACGGTAGCGAATAAAGGGCATGCCCTTCCTGGTGAGGGTGGTAAAAACCACCTCTCCAGCTTCTCCGTCGGGTACGATCGCCCCGGACTTGGGATCGATGATCTCCACCAGCAGATCGCCTTCCCGCATATGATACCCATCCAAAACGGCGCATTCCACGCCGCCGCCCAACCCCGTTTCCGTCATGCCGTAATGGCCGAAAACAGGGCATTGCCAAAGCCTTTCAATCTCCTCGGAAATCGCTTTGGGGACATAATCGGCACTTAAAAGCACACTCCGAATCTCGTCTCGCTCCGGGTTCCCGTAAAGTTCTCCGTAACGGGCCAAAGCCAAAACTTGATTGGGGATGCCCACAAGGCAATTGGCCTTCGTTTGCCGCAAAACTTCATAGGCATCCTCTAGCATAGCAATCGGACCGTGAATCACGCTGTCGACGCCTTTCCGCTCTAGCGCTTTGGCCAGAAGATCTCCGATACTGCCGGGACGGGCCCCAGGCATGAGGATCATCACCAGGGCCGGCGGTTCGATCAGCGTCATCATCCCATGGGCGAAGAAATCCATCGTCAATTCCTGATCTTCCTCGGTAAAATAGACCCGTTTGGGCGCTCCTTCCGTTCCGGAACTCTCCAAAGTCACGATGCGGCTGATCTCCTGCTGACCGACGCAAAGCCAGGGCAGGGGGTTTTCTCTCAGCATATCGGCATCCGTAAAAGGGAGCTTCGCCATATCCTCCCGACTGCGGATCGCAGAGCTCTCTACCCCGCTTAAATGCTCCCTATAAAAAGGACTATGCGCTTTGGCATAGTCAATGACTGCCCTTACCCGCACGAGCTGTTCGGACAAGAGGGAATCGGCGTCAACCGCTCCGGTTCGCGCCTTGATCCATGCTTCCACTGGCGTAATGGGCACCTTATTGGTCATGCTCTTCTCTCATTTCATCCAAGTCATACCCGTTTTCAAACAAGATCTCTTTCGCCTGCACATAGACATTCTCAATCAATTTCGGGCAAACTTGGAAACGGTTGTTCATATCCCCTTTTAGAATTTCAAGACAATTGACTGAACCGTAAACTTCTTCAAACCATTGGCATAATTCAGGCACCATTTTATCCCTGGCCAATTCCTTATTGAAGAGTCCCAACATGCAAGCGCCGCCGGAAAGAGCCCCGCAAAGCTTGCCGGTGCGCACGCCGCCGCAAAGTGTGGCGACCGCATCCACCATTTGGGGATTTTCTTCCCCCCGGGCTTCCAATCCCATCAAAACCAAGGTTTGTGTGCAGCAATAACCCGCACCGACGATTTCCTGTAAGCGTTTCAGATCGTCACTCATCTTTCATCCTCCTTTTGGCAATCAATAGGTAATAACCGGGTTTCCCCCGTTCATCTTTAGCGCACGATTTTGTGCCTTCTCTATTTTCTTTCTCTCCGAAAAGTTCTTCGGGAGAAAAACCGTTCCAAATCATGTTCATGACCAATGCGGTCAGCGCTTCGCTTTCATCGGAAAAATGGACGATCTGATAATCTCCTAAGAGCGCCTTGATTTCATCCATATTTCTCAAGCGTTGAAAACAGGCAAGCTTTGGGCACGGCCCGGCTTTTTTCTGATAGAGGTCGCTGATAATCAAAGTCCCGCCGGGGCGCAATACACGGCCGATCTCTGCCAAAACTACAAAGGGGTCGGCAAAAAGGGAAAACACACATTCAAGCAATACCCCGTCAAAAGCAGCATCGGGGAAAGGGAAGGGCTTCACAATACCCCGCCACCAGAGGCAGCTCCGGATATTTTTCCAACGCCTTCGCCCGTAAAACCGGGGACGGCTCCAATCCTACCGCCTCCAGCTGCCAGCGTTCCCGCAGATGCCGAACGGTTTCACCATATCCCGCCCCGATATCGAGAATCGCGGCGCCGGGCGAAAATGCCCCCAAAGTGAAGGCCTTGTCCGTTAGGCCCAAACCACCGGGATGGAGATATCCGTCCATTGCGCTTTTGATTTTGGGATCCTCATACCGCTCCATGCCATCACCGCCTATACAGCGTCTGCCCTTCTTGATTCGTCACCTGATAGGCGCAGAAGGGAATCAGCTTTTCCTCTTTCGTCCACACATGTACCCGGCACTTTTTCAGCCGATCCACATCCAAATTCCAGATATCTTGAAACGCCATGCCGGTCAAGGTAAACCCATCGTTCCGCAGATGGCGCAGGATCCGGTCAAACCCATCTTCCTCCTCGCCACCGCAACAGCAAGAGTCTTCCTCCGGCAAAGTCCATTTATTCAAAACAAACTCCCGGTCCTTGGCGATGATCTCTTCTGCGGAAGGGCCGCAGCAATCGCAGGAAGCCGACCCTTTCAGCAAACGGAAGCCATCGTCCTCTTTCAAATACGCACCGTAAAAACAACAGAGGGGGTGGCCGGTCTGCAAAGGCATCAAATCGGTGCGGCGAATCTTACCTTCAGTCTGTTTTTCCAGTTCTTCCATAATCCGATAAAGGGTGACGCGATCTTCCGCTGCCGGCGGCCCGGGATAGCGGCCAAAATAACTCACCGGCTGGAAATGAATCCCCCGCACATAAGGCATACAATATAACATGAACCGGAACATGGCCCCGATATTGTCCACATTGACGCCGGGGGTGATCGTGGGCACCAAAGTCACCGGCAAATTGGCAGCGGCGCAATTTTCGATGGCCGCCCGTTTTATATCAAAGAGTTTTTCTCCCCGCAATTTTAAATAAATCTCATCATTGGTTCCGTCAAACTGCATAAACACCACGGATAGACCGGCTTCCCGCAAGCGGCGGGCATAGTCTTTATCCTCACCCAAACGGCGACCGTTGCTGTTCAACTGGATATAAGAAAACCCTTTTTCTCTCCCCATCCGAATGATCTCAGGCAAATCTTCCCGTACCGTCGGCTCTCCGCCGGACAGTTGGAGATTATAGGGCCGGTCTTCCCCCCATTCCCGTAAACGGTCATACCATTGATCGATCAAAGACAGGGGCGGATCGGATGCCGGATCCTCATTGGCCGAAGCGAAACAAAAGGGGCATTTCTGATTGCAACGGAGCGTCACATCCAGGAGAACACAGCACGCTGTCTGCTGATGACTGGGGCAAAGACCGCAATCGAAGGGGCAACCCCGGTCTGCCTCGGTCATCGGAACTTTGGCGGGAATATTCTTCGTCTCGATCTGCCAATTTTGGTAGGAAAGAGCGTCTTCCCAAATCAAAGTTCTGACCGCCCCATGTTCGGGACACTCTTTTTCCATATATACTTTGCCTTCGATCTCGCGATAATAGGCCGGTATACGCTTGAAGCATTGGGGGCAAAGGCTCATCGTTTTCGCAAGTGTTTTCATTTCAATCCGTCCTTTTCCCACAGCATTTTGATGATTTCCCCAGGCAACCGCTGGCGATTTTCCCGGTCGACGGCAATTTCCCGCACCCCGGAAACCGCCCGCACTTGATCCAAAAAAGGAAGCGAAAAGGGCTTCATCACGCCGAGCACCGGGCAGGGACCATATAAACAGGCAAGCACTTTTTCCTGAAAACGCTTTGCCCGCTCTTCCATGAAACCAAGTTCGTCCATCAGGATCAAAGGCGCTTTGGCTTGGCGCTCTAAAAGAGCGACGCCGATTTCGTTAAAAACATCGGCATTGCTTTCCCAAGTACCATCCGGCAAACGCAATCCTACCTCGGCAGAGGGATCATATCCATCCGGGCTGAGAATGCGAACGGCGGCCAATTCCTTGCCGCCGTCGAAATAGGACCGGGTTAAAAAACCGCCGGGAACAACCTGCAAGGTTTCTACCACCTTCCGAATAATGGTGCTCTTCCCAATACCGGGAGGGCCGGAAAGAAAAATATGCATTGTTGGCTGACCTTCCTTCCCTCAGACAAAATTCCCGCTTATTTGTCCTCCAAAGTCGCCTCTACTTGCGACACTTTGCCTTTAACCAAATCCTCGGAAATATAGACTTGGCCGCATTGTGGGCAGCACGGCAAATCAGCCGGGAATTCAAAATCAAGATAGCGGAGCAAAACCTTCCGTTCCTCCAGCTCTACCCCACAGTTATCACAAAGGATCTTTTCTTCTTTCATCGCTTTTCCTCATCGATCTGGAGACGATGGCAATAAACATTATGCACCCGATACCCATCGTCCTCTACGGTATATTCTACCCAATAGGTAATGATACCAATTTGCAGATGGGCAATATAACCGTCATCCTTCTTCAAGCGGCGGCCACTCTTTTCAGCAGCGGCAATCACTTTTTGCACATCTTCCGCCATGATCAAATTGCTGTCCATCTTTTCCAGGAGTTCCTCCGTCAAAAGAAGATGGATCTTTTCATGTTCTTTTTGGGCCATCGGTACCGAGATCCCCCAATCTTCCCGCAATAAACGGTTTTTCAAACGCACTCTGTTTTGGCGGCGTTCCCCTAAGGACGGGGCTTTCCGCATCGTGCCGTCACCAAAAATGAGATCAAGAATATGATAGCTGTCTTTCCCCTGATTGGCAAAAATATCACGGCAATTGACACAATAACAAAGATAATCATTGGGGGTCGCATTGGCCCGTTTTTCCCGGATTTCTTGGGTCAAATCGGGATTGGCCCCATAAGTAAGCCCGCCGTAGGTACAGCATTGGCTATATTTACCGTGATAGGGAAGTTCTTTCAGCTGATAGCCGTTTTTCGTCAAAATGCTCCGCACCGCTTTGTGCATCCCCTCTTCGGTCCTTGCGGAACAGGGATCAAAAACGGTGATCTCTTTCCCTTGGCCCTCCGGTAGTTGCAGCGTATCATCGGATGCCAGCCATTCCACCAGAGAAGAGATTTTCACTTCCGGCAGCTCGCGCTTTAACATTTTCATACAAGAAGGGCAAGCCAAGATCATTTCCGGGCGGCCTTTCTCTTCCCAATCTTTACGAATGGAAGCGATCACTTCTTCCTGCAAATCAACTCTCCCCGCCCATAAGGCCGGAGCGCCGCAGCAGGAAAGGGAAAGCGCCACGCTTTGATCTCCCAGGCGTTTTTTGAGATAACGATAACTTTCCACCACCGCATCGGGATCGGAAGCGCCCATTTGGCAACCGGGGAAAAACAGATAATCCGCCTGCTCCTTCCCTTCCGGCAAGAGCGAAAGATTGACTTCTTCCCCTTGGTTAAAGGCCATATCCTTCAACCAAAAATCATGAAAGGTTTCGGGCATTTTGCCCTTTTCGATCATCAGCACCCTAGCGCCCTGGCAAACGCCCTCCATATCGACGCCGACTGGGCAAACCTCCTTACAAAGGCCGCAGAGATTGCAGGAATTGATAAAGCGATTGGACGCGCTGGGGGCAATCCCCTTAATCGTATTTAAGCTCTGAATCACATTGCCGATATACTGCTTCGGATTATCCCGAAAATGGTCCAGCATTTCACAGCCCCTTAAACAACTGTCGCATTTACATTGCAAGCAGCGTTGGGCTTCCTCCAAAAGCTCTTCTTTACTGTACCCTGTGGCGTCTTGCGGCACCACGGCATTTTTTGCCGGGATATCCGGGATGACCGTATGGAGTTTCGTATCCACCTGGCCTTCATATTCCCGATCGAGGATCAGGGAGGACGATTTCAAAAACCGCTCGATGGATTTTGCCACTTTTAAACCATCGGCAATGATCTGGGTGGGAGAAATCTCTTCCCCCTCTCCACGGATGATCTTGCCGCCGACAAAAACACCGGGCTTGCCGCTTTCCAAAGAAATCGGGTTAAACTGCGGCTTCCCGTTCTCATAGAGCGGAATATCGTAACCATCGATACCGGCGGCGATATAGAACACATCGCCTTCCAAAGCATCAATGTCTTTAATTTCTTGATTAAAATGGAAATGGATATCCTCCTCAGCAGGAATATTGCCAAAAACCTGCTCCAAAAGAGCAGGCGGTAACAATTCTGCAGGGGACTGCCAAAGCGACCCACCGAGACGGTCGGTCTTCTCATATAAATGAATGGTATATCCTTTCCGAGAAAGGTTCAGCGCCATACTCAAGCCCGCCAAACCACCGCCGATCACAACGATTTTCCCCGCTTTTTCCGGCATGGAAAAACGCGCCAACGGCCGCTTTCTGGCGTGGTCACATATCCCTTTTTCTACCGCCCGCAAGTCAATAGCCATGTCCAGCTTACGGCGAATACACGCTGTTCCGCAAGGGGCATTGCAGGTACGGCTGACAATCTCCGGGAACATGACCTGGCTGCGATAGGCTTTATAAGCCCCATTCAAATCTTCCCGTAGGATCTTATCGATCATTCCCCGAACATCCACATGGAGCGGACAGGCATTGGTGCAATACACCACTTCTTCCGCTACGCATTTCGGGGCTTCATTGGTAATGTCTCTTTCATTCATCATCATTTTTTCCGTATTTAGTAATTCACCTGCCCGCCATAAAGGGGGCAGGTGAATCTACTATCTTGTTTCAATTGTTTTTTCGCTTTTTATTTCAGGACGATCAGCGGATTTCTCTTGATATCTTCAATTCTTTCATGAAGATCACAACCAAGATAATATTTCTTCGAAACGATCTTTTCGCCGCGAGCCAATGTATCCAAACCTGCTTTGACCCGATCGGGAGTCGCAGGCAATTCATAGATCCGCACGCCGGTAGCATTGTGGATCGCATTCAAGATCGCAGCATGGGGAGCCGAGAGATAAAGCTCGGCGCAACCGACGGAACCATGCGGTCCGGTAGGACGATAGGATTCCACATAGTCGATATCCAAGTTATCCGGAACATCTTCGATGAAGGGCAAGCCGCAAGCTACGAGAGATGTATGTTTTTGAACATCATCATAATTTTCGCTCAAAGCAAGACCGATCCCTTGGGCAAGACCGCCGTAAGCCTGGCCGTCTGCTGCCTGGCGGGAGCTGACAACACCGATGTCACCAATGGCGGTCATGCCGACAACCTTGGTTTTCCCGGTAGCAACATCAACTTCCACTTCGGACATGAATACGCCGTAAGTGAATTCAGCGGTATGCTTCCCTTGGCCGTTGTTCCAGTTCAAGTCTTCGGTCAAGCCGGAGGTATCGGCAATACCGATATACTTGGTGGGGATCCCTTCGGCAACCATTTCATCATAGGTGCGGAAAGATCCGTCTTCCTTCTTCATGGCAGCCATCAATTTATTGGCTGCATCAATGGTCGCATTCCCGTTCATATAGTTGGAACGGCTACCTGCTGCAGGACCGGAGGCAGGGCAGAGGGCAGTATCGTTCTGAACCAATTTGATCTGATCCGGGGTCAATCCCAACGGACGGAGACATTCATGGGTATGAACCAAGGTACCGATGTCGCCGCCTTGGCCCTGATCTTCCCAGGTATTGAAATGGGTCACAGTGCCGTCGGCATTCAATTCCAAGGCAACTTCGGAATGGTCATTGGGGCCGGCAGTAACATTGTACATACCGCAAGCAATCCCGACGCCACGGCGTTTTTCCGGGGTGTCTTCAGCTTTTGCCCGTTCCAAAGCGGCTTTATATTTGGGACGGAGACGATCCAAGATTTCAACCATCGGATAAACATCCAAGGTATGACCGTTAATGGTCTTATCTCCATCACGATATACGTTTTTATAACGAAGTTCCAAGGGATCCATGCCCATCTTTTCTGCCAATTCGTCCATCAACTGTTCGGAAGCCGGGAAAATCTGGGGCGAACCGAAAGATCTGAAAGAAGTGGTGAAGCAATGGTTGGTGCAAACCGCCTTGGAAAGACCGATTGCATTCGGAATCACATAAGGAGCACACATGAAGCGAATCCCCTTGGTGATAACGCGGCAAACTTCCGAATAGGAACCTTTATCATAAGCAACGTCGAATTCGATGGCTTGGATCTTTCCTTCTTCGTCGGCAGCGATCTTTAAATTGGTGAAACCGGGCGCCCGTTTGCCGGTGAAATGATTATGTTCCGCATAGCTGAACTGGAGGCAGCAGGGACGGCCGGTAGCGATAGTAGCAACAGCGGTCAACGCTGTAGCCGAAGGAGAAATCGCATAACCGAAGCTGGCGCCGGTGGGGTTTTCGATCAAGCGAACCTGATCCGGTTTCAAACCGATACCGGGGCACATCGCGGTCAAAGTCGCATTCAAAGCAAGGCTCTTACAATGGACGGTCAAGCGGCCTTCTTCATCATAATAACCCAAAGATACATCGGGTTCGAGAACAAGGTGGGGCTGACGCTGGGTGCGGAAGCTGCCTTCTACAACGTAGGGGGCACTTTCCATGATTTCTTCCGTATCTCCACCGGTGATCACAGGCAATTCAAAATAGATATTAGGAGTGCCTTTATGGATTTCCATTGCATCTTCCGCCATGGAATCCAAAGCATTCATATATTCCGGCAACTGTTCATAGTTGACTTTGACTTTTTTCGCCGCTTCTCTGGCATGTTCTCTCGAATCAGCGGCAACCAAAGCGCAAACATCACCATAACGGAAAATGGTATCTTCTACCAAGATCGGGCGTTCTGCACCATCGGTTTTGGCAACGGGATTGCCCGGGGGCAAAACGATCCGGTTGGTGCCTTTAACATCTTTATAGGTAATGATCTTTTCAACGCCGGGCATTTTTTCGGCTTCGGCGCTGTCGATCGAGATAACGCGGGCATGGGAAGTGCCGGCTTGTACAACAGCAAGATGCAGAGCATAACCATCCGGCAATTTGTCATTGATATCGGCGCCGAAATCGCAAAGACCGGTAACTTTGGACAATGCAGCGGGCCGCGGGAAATGCGTATTATAGATTCTGCCGTCTTCCGGAAGTTTGAATTCCAAATCAGCCATGGTTTTTTCGCCCCGCATTACTTCAGCGGCAGCCATGGTTGCGTCAACAAGGGGCTTGTACCCTGTGCAGCGGCAAGCATTGCGATGTTTTTGGAACCAAGCACGAACTTCTTCTCTGGTAGGATTGAGGTTTTCCTGCAAAAGGCCATAAGCGGATACGATAAAGCCGGGGGTGCAGAAACCGCACTGTACGCCGCCATAAACGATCCAAGCCAATTGGATGGGATGCAAATTCTGGGGAGTTCCGATACCTTCAATCGTAATGATATTGGCATATTCCGGAACCGCCTTCATTTTTTTCACACAAGCTCTGGTCACTTTCCCGTCCAAAATAACGGAACAAGCGCCACACTGACCGGTACCGCAACCCACTTTGGTGCCGGTGAGGCCCAATCTGCGCAATACCATTGCCAGATTGTCTTTTTCAGGATCGCATACTAAAATACGATCAACACCGTTGATGTTGAGAAACATCTTCTTTAGATAACCCATCTCTCTTCGTCCTTTCTCTTTTCGAAATTGAAAAAATGCAACCAAAAGCAAAAGACAACGATGATATGAGAAATTTCTCTCTGAATACCATTTAGCCGCTACCATCTGTCGATCGGGGAGAATCAAAAGATACCACCGGCGCTTGTCTTTTGCCAAATCTACAGGATAGAATTATCTTTTCCAATCCCGCACAACATATCCATATTTAAGATCGATATGCTATTGATGCTTTTTTCGCTAGCTTAATCATATACTCTGCTTCCCTCTTTCGTCAAGCCCTGTTTTAGATTTTTAGCAAAAAGCCTGTCAATGAAAGGGACTCCTTAAAGAAATGTCACTTTTACCGTTCTCAACTCATAAAATAGAAGGTACAAAGTGTACAAGATTCTTCCAAAGGAGGAAGCTCCATGAGAAACAACATCCTTATTTTGTCAATGCTTGCCCCTATCCACGGCCGGATGGGGAAAAAGAAGACAAGATTTCAGATTATAAACAAAAGAGTTACTCATTTTGCGGACCGGAAGGGCCCCAAGGCCCGCAGGGACCCCAAGGGCTGCAAGGCCCACCGGGACCCCGCGGCCGCCAAGGCGTTCCCGGGGTGCGAGAGGGCCCTCTAAGGCATCCAAGGTCCATGCGGCTGCCCGGGACCGAAAGGCGTCAGGTTCCGGCTTGCGCCAGGGACTGCAAATCAACCTCACTACCCCAATTTTAGAGCAGAACAAACGGCGGTTTCCGAAAATGCCCCGCTGATTCTGGGAAGCCGATCATACGATCATCGGCGATCATATTACTCTTATGATGAGGAAAATCATCGCATCCTCCTGAATGAAGCCGGCGTCTATATCCTATTTTGGAGCCTAAGTCTTTACAGCCATTCGGAAAATGCACTATTACCACAGGAAGGAAAAAACGGCCATTCTTACGCCAGAAGTGGAATTGCCAACGAAGAAAACGGACTCACTGCTGGTCACGCTTTCCGCGTTGGATCATTGAGGAACCGGAAGAACTTTCCTTTATCAACCGGACAAAAGCAGAACGATTTTGCGCTATACCGGTGATAAGGAAAATATGATCGCAGGCACAATCTCCTGCTATCAACTAATAATGAAGCGGCTTTTCTCGCTATGTAAAGCTAACGAAAACCTATTATTCGGCAAACCGCTGAACTGGATAAAAAGCTCCCAAGGCAAAGTAACTTTTACCGTCTGCGAAAAACGGACATTGAAAAGAATCAAATGGTCATGGTATAATAAACTGACAGAAAAGAAAAGCGCGGAAAGGCGGAAAGGGAGTTCGAAGCCGGTAAAACGAGCAGTATATGACAAGCAATTTAAAGCTGCTGCAAAACTGGCACAAGGAACAATCAATGGTTACGCAAACAGCCATTGATCTGGGAATCAGCGCAGTAGTCTGCAGATGGATCAACGAATATGATGAATATGGAGAAAGTAAGTGCTTCAGGCATGGGAACGCACTTTTTGTAACTCTACGTATGAAATCAAGAACTACAAAAGCAAATTGATGATTTAAAAAATGGAGAACGAAATACTAAAAAAACTCCAGGCCTTCTTGAAAGTAAAGAATGTGTGAGGTTCCAGTTTCTAAAAGAAAATCAAAAGAAGACAATATTCAGAAGGAACAAAATTTTGGAAGAAGATCTCACGCAGCGGTTAAGCTATGATTATCTGAAACGTCGAAAAGTAAACGTGCGATTGAAATGAAAGTGCTATCGGAAATGATCGAAGACATTTTCCATGAAAACAAAGGGCGTTATGGTGCAAGGCGTATACAAAAGGTATTGGAACAAGAATATCAAGCGTCAAATCAAAAGAGTTTCCCGCTTAATGAGTGAACATGGTTTAATTGAAAAAAGGGACGCGAAAAATTTATCGGTATCAGGCAAACAAAAACGCTTATGATGAAAAAGAAAAATATCCTTAATCAAGTATTCAAAGCAAATGAAAGAAATCAGATATGGGTCGGCGACATCACATACATCCCAACAAAACACGGTTGGCTTTATTTGGCTGTTTTCATTGATATTTTTCTCGTGTTGCAACGGGATGGGCTATGGATACCAGAGTTCGTGTGATATATTGGCTTTACCGGCACTTAATCAGGGGCCGTGTTGGCAGAGAACATCCCACAGAGGGATTGATCATTCATACAGACCGGGGATCCCAATATGCTATCTCAGCTTTCAGTCTGCGTGTATCTGTTACGGATTCCGACAAAGTATGAGTCGTAAAGAAATCCTTATGACAACGCAATTATGGAATCGTTCACCGTACTTTTAAAAGAGAGCTTGTTCAGGATGCAAAATATGACAACCCTGAACAAGCTCGCATGGATATCTTTAAATATATTGAGACTATTACAATACTAAATTCAGACATCTATTCGGCCCTCAATTGGCTTTCTCCAACTCAATTTGAGGCCCAGTATGTTTAATTAACCTTAATTCTCTGTCCATTTTTCTTGACCTTTCCAGTTAGGGTCTTCTTTTCCCGTCCTTTTTATTTCGGGGCAGTACATTTCACCTTTTGTACTGCCATTGGGGGCTTCGTTTATAAAACCTTCGGCAATCGGATTTGCCCCACAACGATCAATCGAGAGATTTGCCTTTTTAGACCTTAGGGGACTTTAAGAAATGGCGACGAAAGTCGCCTACAAGCCGCTCTATATCCTGCCGAAATGCCTGGCAAGCATCGAGAAAGGCAGCGCTCCGGTGTGAGGAAGGAACCATGACCCCGGCCGGTCTCCCGATTGATCAGGAGAATCCAAGATTTCTCCTCCACTTTATTTAAGGATTACGCCTTTACTATAGGCCATACCCATCGCTTCTGCCGTTTTTAAAAGCAGGAACCGCTTTTGCACGCCTTTCAGGAGACTGGCAATCCCGGGCCTGAATTCACCAAAACGGTCCCCGGTATAATGCACAAACGAAAACCGTACTCCAAATCCTTCATGGGTCCACCTCCTATTGCCTCCGTACCAATATCTTTATATATTCCGATTCCCCTCTTGCCGTTTCTCCTGCCGGAATATTACAATTATTCTCCATATTTGTGTAAGAATATCCCATTCTCCTTCACAACGGCAGCCCAAGCAAGATTTCAGCGCCGATTCGCCAAAAACTTCTTTGTTTAAGCACAAAAATCTCATAATTCGACCTGCTCAAAGCGATGCAAGCCAAAAGAGAGCACGGCCTTTCCCCCGAAAAACTTGACAAAAGGAGAAAGAATGGTTAATAATTAGTTTGCCAAACTAATATATTACAGGGAGGCGACAAATCATGACGGATCCTTTTGATAAACATCTCAATGACATTTTGGTGGATACTTTCCATGTCATTTTGAAGGCTAAAAGAAGAAGCATCAAGAATTGCGGTGAATCGGACTTATCCATCAATGAAATGCATTTGCTGAATCAGCGGAAAAAGATTCCGACGGCGGCCGCACGATCAGCGACATCGCTCAGGATCTGAACATTACATTACCTTCTGTCACCGTCGCCATCAATAAACTGGTCCGTAAAGGTTATGTGAAAAAAGCGCGTAGTGAAAACGACGCCCGGATGGTCTATGTCATTTTAACGGAAAAAGGCAATAAGATGCTGACGACCCACAATTATTTTCACCAGCAGATGGTGCGCAGCATCAGTACAGGATTAACAGAAGAAGAAAAACATGTATTGTCTCAGGCCATCAAAAAACTGAACCAATTTTTTAGACAACAATCAGACAACTGGAGGCAAAATGAGTTTTAAAATTGTTGGCACCGGCAGCGCTTTGCCTGCCGCTATCGTTACCAACGACGATTTGGCTAAAATTGTCGATACCAGCGATGAGTGGATCAAAACCCGAACGGGCATCTGTGAACGGCATATTATTCGGGAAGAAACCTTGACGGATCTGGCTGCCGAAGCAGCGCAAAAGGCTTTAGAAGAGGCAGGAATCCAACCGGAAGAACTCGATTTGATCTTATGCGCAACTTTGGAAGGAGACTTTATCGTTCCGTCCTTAGCCTGCACCGTCCAAGCGCGGATCGGCGCTCGTTGCCCAGCGATGGATATCGGAGCCGCTTGCACCGGTTTCCTTTACGCTTTAGATGTGGCAGCCGCCTATTTTGCTGCGGACAAAGCCGAAAAAGTTTTAGTGATCGGCGCCGAACATCTTTCCCGTTTTATTGATTTTACCGACAGAAGCACCTGCGTTCTCTTTGGAGACGGCGCAGGAGCCGTCGTTCTGACACCGGGAGAAAGTTTAAAGTTCTTATCTGTATGGGCCAAAGGTAAATCGGAACCCCTCAATATCCCGGCGTCCCATAAAAATCCTTATATTCAGATGAACGGACAGGAAATTTTCCGCTTTGCGGTTACCACCGTTCTTACTAATATCAAACAAGCGTTAAAAGAAACGGGCTTGACAGCGGAAGACATTGATTGTTACCTCTTACATCAGGCCAATGGACGGATCATTGAGGAAGTGCAAAACCGCCTCAAGCTCCCGCAAGAAAAACTTCCGCAAAATCTCGCCCGGCGCGGCAATACATCCGCCGCCTGCATCCCTTTGCTCCTCGATGAGCTGAACCGCAGTAATCGCTTCAAAATAGGAGACACGCTGCTCCTGGCCGCTTTCGGCGGAGGTTTAACCTCCGGAGTTTGCGTTTTGAACTGGGAAAAATAAATCGCGGTGTGCTCCATAAAATAAATAAAAACAATAACAGAATTTATTATCACATTTGGGAGGATTAAACATGACTTTTGAAAAAGTGATCGCCATTTTAGCAGACCAGAAAGATTTGGACCCGAAAGAGATCACCATGGAATCCAGCTTTGCAGATTTGGGATTCGATTCCCTCGACACCGTTGTACTGATCATGGCCTTTGAAGAAGAATTTGGCGTAAACTTAGAAGTTAGCGATGCCATCAAGACTATTGGCGATGTGGTCGAATTGATCGAAAAGGAAGCATAATCCAATGTTAAAAACACCGCTTTGCGAATTATTGAACATTGAATACCCCATTCTCCAGGGAGGTATGGCTTGGGTTGCCGACGCCGATCTTGCCGCTGCCGTCTCCGAAGGCGGTGGACTAGGCATCATCGCGGCTATGAATGCGGGCCCCGACTGGCTCCGTGGAGAAATCCGCAAAATCAAAGAGCGGACGAAGAAGCCTTTTGGCGTCAATTTTATGTTAAAAAGCCCTTTCGCTGCGGTGGCAGCGGAAATCTTTGCGTAAGTAAAGGTGCCGGTGGTAACCACCGGCGCCGGCAGTCCCCGCGGCTATATGCCGCACTGGCTGGAATCGGGCATCAAGGTAATACCTGTGATCCCTTCCGCAGCGATTGCCAAAGCAATGGAAAAAGCCGGAGCCCACGCCGTAATTGCCGAAGGGACCGAATCCGGCGGCCATATCGGCGAACTCACCACCATGGCCTTAGTGCCCCAGGTGTGCGACGCTGTGGATATTCCGGTGATCGCCGCCGGTGGAATCGGCGACGGCAGAGGCCTCGCAGCCGCATTGATGCTCGGGGCGGTGGGAATCCAAGCAGGTACCCGCTTTTTGACTTCCACCGAAGCCAATATCCACCCCAACTATAAAAAGAAGATCATCAAAGCCTCGGATATCGATACGATTGCGACCGGCAGAAGGCTGGGGCATCCCGTCCGGGCTTTGAAAACCAGTTTTACAAGAGAATTCCATGTCAAAGAATTCGATCTTTCCGTATCCAATGAAGAGTTGGAAGCCTTCGGAACCGGGGCTTTGCGCCTGGCGGCCGAAGTGGGAGACGAAAAGAACGGTTGCTTCATGGCAGGGCAGATTGCCGGCATGATCCATGAGGAAATGCCCGCAGCCGCCATCATTCAACAACTGTGCCAAGAAGCGGAAGCATTATTAAAGGTGGCTGATCAATGGGTAAAATAGCCTTCGTATTTTCGGGCCAGGGCGCCCAATATCCGGGGATGGGGCATGACCTCTACGAAAATTCCCCGGCGGCACAAAAAATCTTTACTCTGGTTGAAGAGATGCGCCCCGGCACCATGGAACAATGCTTTAACGGTACCAAAGAAATCTTATCCATTACGGAAAACACACAACCTTGCTTATATGCGGTGGATCTTGCCGCCGCGGTAGCCCTGGCGGAAAAAGGCGTCACCCCGGAAGGAGCCGCAGGATTTTCCCTGGGCGAAGTAGCCGCAGCCGCATTTTGCGGACTCTTTGGCTATGAAGACGGTTTTGCCTTTGTTTGCCAGCGCGCAGGACTCATGCAGTTATGTGGAGAGGAAAATCCCGGCGCTATGGCCGCGGTTCTCCTTTTGAAAAATGAAATTGTTGAAGACCTCTGTAAAGAAGTGGGAGAAGTTTACCCTGTAAATTACAATGGCCCAGGCCAATTAGTTGTAGCGGGAAAAGTCGCCGCGGTGGAAACCTTAATCAAAAAAGTTTCCGAAGTGCGAGGCAAAGCCTTGCGCCTCCCGGTGAGCGGAGCTTTCCATTCCCCCTTGATGGAAAAGGCGGCGGCAAGTCTCGCTCTAGCTATTGAGAATTACCCCATAGGCCAACTTCGCATCCCCCTTTACGCCAATGCTACCGCCGAACCATACGGTGACGACCCGGGGCTTTTAGCCCTCCAAGTCAAAACGCCGGTGCAATGGGAAAAAACCGTACGCAATATGACCGCCGCCGGTTATACTACTTTTATCGAAGTCGGTCCGGGCAAAACTTTGCGGAATTTAATCAAGAAAATCGCGCCTCAAGTCCAGGCTTTGCATGTAGAAGATACGGAAAGCCTCCAACAAACCCTTGAGGCACTCAAATAAGGAGATTGTCATGAGCGGAGAAAAAACGGCCATCATAACGGGAGGATCCCGGGGCATTGGCAAAGCGATCGCGCTGGCCATGGCCGCAGGAGGAATCAATATCGCCGTACTCTATGCCGGACGGGAAACAGAAGCGGAAGAAGTCTGTCAAAACGCCCGGGCAATGGGTGTTCGCGCTGAAAAATACTGTTGCGACGTGGCCAGTTTTGAAGCAACGAAGATGACCACCGACAAGATCATGACAGATTTCGGCACAATCGACATTCTTGTCAATAATGCCGGAATCACCAAAGATAAGCTTGTCGCCAGAATGACAGAAGAAGATTTCAACCAAGTATTGGATATCAATTTAAAGGGCGCTTTTCACATGATACGCCATGTTTACAGCCATTTTCTCAAAAAACAAGCTGGGCGTATCATCAATGTTACATCGGTAGCAGGGCTAATGGGGAATCCCGGCCAAGCCAATTACGCTTCCTCAAAAGCGGGCCTGATCGGACTCACCAAAACGGTGGCGAAAGAATTGGCGGGGCGCAATGTGACCTGCAATGCCATAGCCCCCGGTTTCATTGAAACGGATATGACGGCGCAGCTGTCGGAGGCCGTAAAAACGCAGGCCCAGACGATTATTCCCATGAAGCGCATGGGCCAGGCGGAAGATGTGGCAGCACTCGCCGTTTTCCTAGCTTCGGACGCCGCAGGCTATATCACCGGCGAAGTGATCCGGGTTGATGGCGGACTTTCCATGTAAGAAGCATTTACATCTATTTGAATCAACAAGAGAGGATAGGACCATGAAAAGAGTAGTCATCACCGGTCTCGGTGTCGTTTCCCCGGTGGGGATCGGCGTGCCGGAATTTTGGGATGGATTGACGAAGGGCAAATCCGGCATCGGAGATATTACCCGGTTCGACACCACGGACTATAAAGTAAAGATCGCCGCTGAGGTCAAGGATTTCGATCCTTTGCAATATTTCGATAAATTTGAAGCCAAAAAGAACGATCTTTACACCCAATATGCTGTTGCCGCGGCTGACGAAGCCATGAAAGACAGCGGTTTAGAACTGAAAGGAGAACGTTTGGGCGTTTATGTCGGTTCCGGCATCGGCGGTATCAACACCTTCTTTAACGAATCCATTAAATTACAAACAAGAGGGCCGGGGCGGGTATCCCCCCTCTTCATCCCGATGATGATCGGCAATATCGCTGCCGGGGTCATCGCCATACGGTATCAAGCCCAGGGACCCTGCCTTCCGATCGTCACCGCCTGTGCAACCGGAAGTCACAGTATCGGAGAAGCCTACCATGCCATCGCCCACGGCTATGCCGATGCGATCATCGCAGGAGGGACCGAAGCATCCGTTACGCCCATGGCGGTCGCAGGCTTTACCAATTGTTTAGCCTTAACAGAGCGGAATGACATCACCCGCGCCTCCATCCCCTTCGACCGGGAAAGAGACGGTTTCGTCATCGGGGAAGGAGCAGGAATCCTCGTTTTAGAAGAATATGAACATGCAGAGGCTAGAGGAGCCAAAATCTATGGGGAGATCTGTGGCTACGGCAATACCTGCGACGCCCACCACATCACCGCACCCCATCCCGAAGGCGCACAAGCGGGTCGTGCCATCGGCTTGGCTTTAGCAGAAGCCGAATGGGCCGAAGATGAAAAAATATACATCAATGCCCACGGCACCAGTACCCCCTTAAATGATAAAACAGAAACAATGGCGATCAAAAAGGCACTGGGGAAAAAAGCCTACGAAGCCAAAATCAGTTCCACCAAATCGATGACCGGCCATATGCTGGGAGCAGCCGGTGCAGCAGAGGCTGTCGCCGCGATTATGGCTCTAAATACCGGCATACTACCGCCGACCATCGGTTATCGGGAAGAAGACCCCGATTGCGATCTTGATGTTGTACCCAATCAAGCCCAAAAGGCTAATATCCAAATCGCACTTTCCAATTCACTTGGGTTTGGTGGCCAAAATGCCTGCTTAGCCTTTAGAAAAGCACAATAAAAACAAATACAATAGGAGGATACTTCCTATGATTCGAAGTCAAATACAACAAATTCTGCCCCACCGTGAGCCAATGCTGCTCTTAGATGAGGTGGAGGCAATCGAAGGCGGCAAAGCCCATGGCCGCTACACGATCCGGGGAGACGAATGGTTCCTGCAAGGCCATTTTCCCGGCAATCCGGTGGTACCCGGCGTCATTCAATGCGAAATGATGGCGCAAACCTGCTGCGTTCTCGTGGGCGAAACGGGAAAGACCCCGCTCTTTTCCGGGATCGAGCGCGTGCGCTTTAAAAACCCGGTTCACCCCGGCGATACCTTGGAGTTCATTTGCAGCTTGGAAAAGGTCAAAGGCCCGTTCTATTTTGCCAAAGGGCAAGGAAGCGTCAGCGGCAAACTTTGCGTGACGGGAGAATTCTCCTTCGCCTTGGTAGATACAGCGCCGCAATCCTCAAATTAAAAAGAGTTTTTATCCAATAATATAAATTTATATTTAAAAAAGAGAGCCGCTAACGGCTCTCTTTTTTTCGCATTTTACGCACAAAAAACTCTCCGCTCGATCAAAGAGAGAAAAAAATTTTTATTTTTTTATAAACCTAAATAAATATATACCTTTCCAAAACCGCCTTTTCCTGCCCTTTTTCCTCTTGCAAAACCATAATCGATGATTTAATATAAAGGCAATTTAGCATGGAGACGCTTATGACCATCCAAAATTTAGGAAGAGGTGAATAAAATGCAACTGAAAGATGTCAATCTTTCCGCCCAGGAAATCATGGAAATCACGGAAAAGTATCTCATCGAAACCTATCCGCGCTTTCCTTTTGTCGCCGTCAGAGCGAAAGACCAATATCTCTATGACAGCGAAGGCAATGCCTGGCTCGATTTTTATGCCGGGATCGCCGTCAACAGCTGCGGCAGCGTCAATGAAAAAGTGACCGCAGCCATTCAAGAACAAGCCGCCCAATTGGTACACACGTTTAATTACCCCTATACGATCCCCCAAGCCGTTTTGGCAAAATTGATCTGCGATCATATCGGCATGGATAAGATCTTCTATCAAAGCAGCGGCACCGAAGCCAATGAAGGCATGATCAAATTGGCAAGAAAATATGGGGTCGACAAATACGGACCGGAAAAATACCATATCGTCACCGCCAAAAAAGGCTTCCACGGGCGCACTTATGGCGCTCTCTCCGCCACGGGGCAACCGGAAAGCGTCCTCCACAAAGGATTCCAGCCCCTGCTGCCGGGATTCACCTATGCGGACTATAATGATCTCGACGCCTTTAAGGCGGCCTGCACCGAACAAACCATCGCCATCATGATCGAACCGATTCAGGGGGAAGGCGGCGTCATCCCGGCCACCCAAGAATTTATGACCGGGTTAAGAAAATTCTGCGACGACAATGGCATCCTCCTGCTTTTGGACGAAGTGCAATCCGGCTGGGGCCGCACCGGTACGCTGATGGCCTATATGGGCTACGGAATCAAACCGGATATCGTCAGCATGGCAAAGGCGCTCGGAAACGGCGTTCCCATCGGCGCTTTCTGCGCTACGGATGAAGTGGCCAAAACTTTCGGCGCCGGAGCCCACGGCACCACCTATGGCGGCAATGTCTTAGCCTGCGCGGCTTCTTATGCCGCCGTCAGCGAAATTATCAACCGTGACCTTGCCGGCAATGCCGCCAAAATCGGGGCCTATTTCAGTGGGTTATTACAAAAACTGCCCCACGTGAAAGAAGTCCGGGGCAAAGGCCTATTGGTCGGCGTCGAGTTCGACGCTCCCGTCGCCGCTGCGGTTAAGAAAGGCTGCATTGACCGGCGCCTTTTGATCACCGCACTGGGAGATACGACAATTCGCATGGTTCCGCCGCTGATCATCACCGAAGCGGACTGCGATCAAGCATACGGCATCATTAAAGAGGCGGTAGAGGAGGTTTATGCCAAGGCATAAAGCAACCCGCAAAAACCGCTCGCTTAAATCACCTATAGTAAGAGGTGGCGTTCCTTTTCCGGCACGCCCCTCTTTTCTTTTTATTTTTTCCTGGTATACTAGGATATGAGGTGAGAAAAATGGATGAGAAAGATCGTATCCGCAAACTGGAAAATGAGAACCGCTTACTTTACGAAATCCTCGATAACATCCATGAAGCCGTTTACGCCACCGACATGAATAAGCGCATTTTCATTTTTAACCACCAATTTGAGGTTTTGGAGGGACGCCCCAAAGAAGTCGTCCTCGGCAAAACGGAAAACCAGGCCTATTATCGGGAAGGCTATAGCTTCACCGATTATGTTCTCGACCAGATCAAAAAGAAAAAGGGGCCGCTCCGCAATCAATGCTATTACTATACCCCTCGCGGCGGCAAGAAAAACTATTTTTTCTATGACGCTTACCCGTTCTACAACGACGAAGGCGAGATCATCGCCATCTATTGCGTGGGCCGGAACATGGAACAGATCGGCACATTCTTCGCCGACACCTATGAACTTCAGCATCAAATCCTGCTGGATAAAAACCCCAAGAAAAAGCGGGCCCGTTACCTCCTAAAAGACATCATCGGAGAAAACCCCCTCTTAAAAGCGAATATTGAAACCGCAAAAAAAGTAGCCCGGGGAGATTCCTCCGTCATGATCATCGGGGAAACCGGTACCGGTAAAGAATTATTTGCCTCGGGCATCCACAATGCCAGTTTGGTAGCGCAAGGGCCGTTCATCCCCATCAATTGCAGCGCGATACCGGAAACGCTGTTGGAAAGCCTCGTTTTCGGCAGCGTCAAAGGCGCTTTTACCGGAGCGACGAATTCTCCTGGTCTTTTCGAGCAGGCCAAGGACGGGACCATCTTCTTTGATGAGATCAATTCCCTGCCTTACGCTCTGCAAGGGAAACTGCTTCGAGTCATCCAAGAGAAAATCGTACGGCGCGTGGGGAGCAAAGAAGAAATTCCGGTCAATTGCCGCATCATCAGCGCCGCCAATGTGGACCCTTTTGATAAAAGCAATGGCGGCAGCATCCGCCAGGACTTACTTTTCCGCTTATCTGCGATCGTGATCCAGATTCCGCCGCTACGGGAACGGCCGGAAGATATCGAACCGCTGATCTGCCACTTCATCGCCAAGCACAATGAACGGGCAGGGAAATTCGCCCAGGACATCAGCGAAGAACTGCGCACCCTCTTTTATAATTATTCCTGGCCCGGCAATGTGCGGGAGATGGAAAACATCTTTGAGGGCGCCATGAACTTCTTGGAATTGAAAGATGAGATCATCGAAACGCGCCATATCCCGGAATACATCATCACCCGGCTAAAAGAAAAAAATGCAAACCCGGAACCCTATTACGGCGTCGGCGAGCAATTACCCAAGCCGGAACTGCCCCAATACAAACAAATGCTGAACAATACGAAGAAAAAGGAAAAACAGATCATCAAAGCCGCCCTGGAAAAACACAATGGCAATATGAACCAAGCTGCGATTGAAATGGGCATCAGCCGCCAAAGCCTGTACTACAAGATGAAAAAATATGGCTTCACGGAACCAAAAGTGTAAAAAAATTTTCACTTCGATGTAAAAAAATGTTTACCTGATGTAAAAACGTTTTTACAAATTTACCATAAATCACCCTTCCAAAACGGAAAGGGTGATTTTTTTGCGCTCGATAGCTGCAATGACAATATTTTTTTCCTCACGGGAAATGTGGCACTCTTTTTGCTATAGGATTAGTTATCACCCCCATTTTGAAAAAAATCAAGGGGATCGTCTTTAAACAATGGCAGCTTGTACCCATCATACGCGAAAATCCAGGAAAGGAGGGCAGAAAAAGAACAAGCCAAAATCCATGAATAAAGGAGATGACATTGTGAGCCAAAAGATCGATAAAGTTTCCATAGGCGTTAGCCTCGCTTTACTTGCCACACTGGTGATATGCACCATTTTCGTTCCCGATGCCACCACAAGCGGTTTGGTGGCAGCCAAAAATGCCGTTGTAAAATGGCTCGGCTTTTATTTCATTTTGATGATTATCTTTATGCTTGGTTATAATTCCTGGCTTGCCTTATCAAAATATGGCAGCATTCGTTTAGGCAAGGAAAAACCGCAATACAATACTTTTGGCTGGATCGCCATGGTATTTTGTGCCGCAATGGGCACCAGCATCCTCTACTGGTCCGCCATCGAATGGATGTACTATGTTCAATGGCCGCCCTTTGGCATGGAAGCTATGAGCGTTGAAATTGAGGAATTATCCATGGCCTACAGCTTCTTCCATTGGGGCATTCCCGCATGGAGCGTTTATGCAACAGGGGTTATCCCCATTGCCTACCGCTACTTCGTTCGCAAAAAAGAAGGTCTCGGTCTTCAAGACGCCTGCGAAGGTGTTTTGGGTGAAAAAGCATACGGACCCATCGGCCGCATCATTACCATCGTCTTTGTTTTCGGTATTCTGGGCGGACTTACCATTTCCTATGGTACCGGCGTACCGATGCTCGCCAATAATTGTAGCAAATCTGGTCGGAACACCGGAAACCTTCCCTGTCTTCGTCGGTATCGTCATTGTGATCACCGTCGTATTTTCCTGGAGCGCTTTATCCGGGATCAAAAAAGGGATCCAGATGCTTTCCAAAATCACGACCATTATGGCTTTGGTATTAATTGGACTTTTCTTACTCCTTGGCAATGGCCTCTTCCAAGTCGAAAATACGGTCCAGGCCACCGGCTTAATGTTCCAACATTTTCCGGAAATGCTCTTCTATCTTGATCCGGTTCGCGATACCAATTTCCCCCAAGATTGGACAGTATTCTATTGGGCCTGGTGGCTCGGGTTGGCGCCGGTCATGTGGATTTTCATCGCTAAGATCTCTGCCGGCAGAAGCATCCGTTCCGTTATCCTCACCGTTATACTGGCCGGTTCCGCAGGGTCGATCGTTTTCTTCGGCAGCATCTCCAATTACGGGTTAGGACAACAGCTCGCCGGCACTTTCGATTTTGTCAATATTATGGGTCAATTGGGAGAAAAACAAGCGATTTCCGCCGTTGTCATGTCATTACCTGCCGGGAAACTCATCCTTGGGCTATGGCTCCTAACCGGCTTCATCCTTCTGGTAACCACGATGGACTCCGCCGCCTATACTATGGGCGCTGCAACTGTCATCGGGCTTGGAACCTGGGATGATCCGCCGAAAACATTGCGTGTCTTCTGGGCTGTGATGCTCACCATCACACCGCTATGCCTACTTTATGCCGGATCAAGTTTAAGCGGGTTCCAATCCGTCTTGATCCTAACCTCCATACCGGTATCCGCCTGTATTATCATGGCCATGGTCTCCTGCTCTAAATGGCTAAGAGAAGATTATGGTCATAAAACAAGAGAAGAAATTCAATTGGAATTTATGACGGAAGATGATCGCAGGGTCTATGATGATAAACGGAAAAAAGATTTGGAAATGACAATATAAACCACTCTCACATTAACCTCAACAGGGGAAAAGCACTTTGCTGAAAATGCAAAAGGGGCCGTGGCAAAGCCCGGCCCCGCCATCCCTTCGAAAAAAATTTATCATGCACATGATAATTATTATAAAAATAAAGACAAAACACATCTAGGCGAAAGGAGTAATATCATGAGTTTCGATTATGTAAAAAAGGGATTTAGCCAAAATCCACGTAGCAACCTTGGATATCTTGGAAAGAATCGGCGTACGAAGCAAATCCCAAAGGTTTCTGGACAAGGCGGCGAGTTTGGGTCTACAGGTAAAAGACGGTACCATTTATTTTCCCAGGGAAACGGTGAATGAAGCAATCAAAAAAGCGCCTTCCCATTTTTCCACCTACGGACGGGACGACAAATACGAGATCAAATGGGGGGAAGGCCGCGCTTATAATCATACCTGCGTAGGGACCCCGTTTATCAAAGATTTAGCAACCAACGAAAAGAAAGCGGTTCACTACAGTGATTTGGAAAATTTCGTTCGTGTATCCGATGCGCTGCCCGCTACCGACATTATCTCCTGCATTTTCCCGCAGGATATCCCGGAACAGGCCGCGGTAACGGTACAAACGGCGGCAATGGTCAAAAATACGACCAAACCGTTGCGGATCTGCATTGAATCGGACCACGAAACCAAATATATCATTGAAGTCTTGGCGGCTGCCGTGGGCGGTTTGGAAGCATTGAAAGAAAAACCCATCGCTTATCTGGAAGTATCCCCCATCAGCCCCTTAGACTATGCCATCGGACCTTCCAACGGATTACTGGATACGGTGGAAGCGGGACTGCCTTTAGGCATTATCCCCTGCCCGATGCTGGGAGCTACCGGGCCGATGACCTTGATCGGTACCGTAACGATGCACAATGCGGAAATGCTGGCCGGCGTTGTTATCGCACAATTGATGCGTCCGGGCACTCCCGTCATCATGTCTCCCCGGGTTACTTTCATTGATATGCGTACTGCCATGGGGCTGTGGGCCGCACCGGAAATGGGCCTTGCCGCTACCGTTTCGATTCAAATGGCCAAATATTACGGGATTCCCAGCACGGCTACAGGCTTCTCCTGCGCTTCCAAAATTACCGACGAGCAAGCCGCTTTCGAATCCATGTACAATGCGCTCTTGCCGGCATTGGCAGGGGCGGATGTCATCGGGGCCTCCGGCTCTCTCGACAATGCCCTCGTTTCCTGCTACCGGAAATTGATTGTCGATAATGAGATCTCTTCTCTCATCCAGCGGGCCGTCAAAGGAGAAATCGTCGATGAAGACACCTTGGCCGTCGACGTCATTGACGAAGTGGTCCATGGCGAACGGAACTTCCTCGGCCATCCCCACACGCTGAAACATCTGCGTACAGAATTATGGCAACCGTTCCTCTCCGACCGGGCCACCTATGAAGGCTGGCAGGAAGGGGGCAGCACCACTTTTGAAGAACGGGCAAAGGTACTGGCAGAAAAATTACTCGCCAATCATACCGTCGAGCCTCTCCCGGCTCCCGCCATTAAAGCGATTGATGAAATCGTCGCCAGGGCAATAAAAGGAGAATAAAATTTACAACCGAATATAGAACACAAATAAGGAAATTCGCATAAGGAGGTTGAAAGATGAAGAAATACTTAACCCGTTACGGAGATAACTATGCCGGTTATATGAGTGAATCCGACATCAGGGCCGACATCGAAAATGGGGTACAAGACGCAGCGGACCGGGGAAAAATTCCGCCGTTAAGTGCGGAAGATATGGAACTCTTATTTGAGATCATCACTTCCCCGCAAAAGCTCGTTTCCGTCGAACCGGGAAAAGAAGTCGTCGTCTCTTTTGATGCTGGAACCTTAAAACTACCTGTTAGAAACGGCATCCCCATGGATCGTCTCCAAGCGATTTTGACCCAGGAGCGGGCTTTGGCTTCAGACAGTATTGAACTGTGCCATGTGGATTACAGTTATAAACCGGTGAAAGCCATCATCAGCGAAGAACGGCAAGCGATGGAACAGGCTCAGCTGATGACAACATTGCCGCTCCTCTACGGCGCTATGCCCAACCTCGGGCTCTACACAAAACCCGATGGCCCCGTAGGAAACTGGTCGGAATTATTACCGGCAGGGAAAATCGATGAAGCAAGAGAAGCCCAGGATGAAGCTATCCAACATGCGATCAAAGATATCGTCTTTGTTGCCTCGAATATGATTGAGAGCGGTGCCGACGGCATCAACCTCGACACCGTAGGCGCTTCCGGCGATGCGGATGTCAAGGCCAGCTTGGAAGCGGTGCGGATCTTAAAAGGGAAATATCCCCATATCGGTTTTGAAACCGGAATGGCCGGGGAATTCAATATGGGCATGCACGGTCTTTTAGAGATCGATGGGCAGCGTATCGCCGGTTTATACCCGCATGAGCAGGTGAAAATGGCGGAAAAATGCGGCGTTTCCATCTTCGGCATGGCCGTCAATACCAATAGTTCGATGTCCCTCGCTTGGAATCTCGCCCGGGTCTGCACTTTTGCCAAAGAAGCGGTACGGGTAGCAGAAATCCCCGTCCATGCCAATGTCGGCATGGGGGTCGGCGGGATCCCTCTATCCATCATTCCCGCAGCCGACGCCGTATCCAGAGTGGACAAAGCGCTGGTGGAAATTGCCCATGTCGACGGGTTGTAGGTAGGCGCCGGAGATACTTTCAGGATGGCGGTCACCCATGAAGCCACCGCCGGAATGGGCGGCATCCGGGCAGCGGGAGACCTCGTCTTCCGGATGGAACTGGCCAAAATGAAAATCGATCAAGCCAAAGCTTTTGTTGCGGAAAAATTGCATGTTGGCGTGGAGGACCTCGCCGATTGCGCCGTAATGAAAGATTTGAGAGAAGAATTGAATATCGGCACCACACAAAACCGGCCCAATGCCGGCGTAGGCATCCAAACGAAATTCCGTATCGCTGAGATTATGGGAATCCCCATCAACAGCGTTGAGAAATTCAAAAAAGAAGCTGGAATATAATATAAGGAGGGAAACATATGGGTCTCAGAAACGATAGAGCCGGATATCAGCAACTTAGCGGCTTTGGAATCAATATTTTTAGCGAAGATGAACTCTACGCCCTCCATCTATCCACCTTGGAGGTCTTACAGGATGTCGGTATCCGCATTAACGCAGCGGACGCCAGAGAAGCCTTAGCAGCGGCAGGCGCCGTGGTCGATGAAAAAAACCGCATCGTCCATTTCCCCGGCTGGCTCGTAGAAGACGCGATTCGCACAGCGCCGAAGGCGGTTCTCTTCGCCGGCAGAAATCCCAAAAATGATTATATATTGGAAACCAACCGCGTGGGCTTTACCAATTTCGGTGAAGGCATCATGGTCAATGACATCTATACCGGAGAATACCGGCGCAGCACCAAAAAGGATACGGGGGACGCCGCTCGCTTAGTGGACGCTTTGGACGCCATTGATATCCACGAAAGAGCCCTTTCCGCCCAAGACGTACCGGCTCCCATCGCCTCGCTTCACGAGGTTGAAATCAATATCACCAATACTTCCAAACACATCGCCCAAGGCTGTAGCGGCAAAAAGAACCTGCAACGCATCTACAAAATGATGTGCAAAATTGCAGGTTCCGAAGAAGCCTATCGGCAACGCCCCACCTACAGCACCATCACCTGCCCGATCAGCCCCCTGCAATTGGCGCCGGAAAGTACCGACGTCATCATGGAGTCGGCTCGCCTCGGCGTACCGATCACCATTATCTCCATGGCCTTATCCGGCGGCACCACGCCGGTAACGCTGGCAGGAACGCTGATTACCCATAATGCGGAGGTTTTGGCGGCAATTGTTCTTTCCCAAGTCACCAAAAAAGGCGCCCCCATCGTTTACGGCAGTTCCACCACAATCATGGATCTGAAGTATACGACCTCCCCTGTGGGCTGCCCGGAATTGGGAATGATCAATGCGGCTGTTGCGAAAATGGCGCAGTTCTATAACCTCCCCAGCTGGGTCGCGGGCGGCTAGGCAGACAGCAAAATCGCGGACGGCCAAGCGGCGCACGAAAAAACCGTCACCGCTCTGCTCCCGGCATTGGCAGGCGCCAATGTCATCTATGGGCTGGGCATGTTGGAACTCGGTATCACTTTAGATTTCGCGCAGCTGGTTATCGACAATGAAATCGCCGCCATGATCAAATGGGCAGTCAAAGGAATCGATGTTGATGATTATGAAATGGCTGTTCATGTGATCAAGGAAGTCGGCGTAGCCGGAGAATTTATCACCCATCAGCATACCTATGACAATTTCAAGGCTGTACAATCCAGTACCCGCCTCTTTGACCGGCAGATGCAGGAAGGCTGGGAGGCTATGGGAGGAAAAGATTTGCTGGAAAGAGCAACGGAACGAGCAAAATACATTCTGGAAAATCATAAACCGGACCCGCTCCGCATGGAGCCGCCGCTTATATGGCAGAGATCATCGCGGAAGCCAAAGAGGAAGAGAACCTCTAAACCCATGCCCCACAAAAATAATATATACCTACATATATATTATAAGGAAGGTTTGGCTTCACCGAACCTTCCCGGAGTATTGATCAAGTCGGTAAGATGAGAGCAACGGCCAACAAACCAAAGACCCTGGACGCATGGCGTATCGACATACGCTGGTGGTCAGGGGCTTTGGTTTAACAACAGAAATGTTTTTTGACTGCTGCTTCAGGAAGAATATTGGCAAAATCCGTACTTGACTTTGCCGCTAAAGAAAAAAGCGGCAAAACAGGGTTTTTCTCCTATAGCTGGAATATTACTATTGTAATATTTTTAGAAAACATCGAACAGAAAGGAAGGTCGCTATTGAGATGTCCATTCAATTGATTATTATCATCATATATTTTGCCATCACGATCACCATCGGTCTGATCGCAAAGAAAAAATCCACCAGTTCCAACAGCTTCCATGGGGCAGGGCTCGGTTGCCTCATGTGTGTTGCGGCAGGGACGGGAGAGTGGCTGGGAGGAACCGCCACTACAGGGGTTTCCGAATATGGTTTCCTCTATGGTATTTCCGGGGCCTGGTATACCATTGCCAATGGCCTTGGCGTCATCGTGCTGGCAATCTTTTTTGCGAAATTGTACCGCAGCCTGGATACGGTCACCGTTCCCGGCATCGTGGAAAAATATGTCGGCATTGATGCCCGCCTTGTTGCCAGCATTCTTTTGACCTTCGTTATGCTGGCAGTGGGCACTTCCCAATTATTGGCCGCCGGCGCATTGGGCGTCACGATCCTGGGTTTACCGTATGAAGCCTGCGTACTGATTTTGGGCATCGGCTTTATCGTCTATACCTTAGCCGGCGGTATGGTCGCCGTGGGCTATACCAATATTATGCACTTGATTACGATGTACGGCGGCGTCTTGCTTGCGCTCTTCTTTGTAATCAAAGGCTTAGGCGGTCCGGAAGTTTTAAGCACGCAGCTGCCGGAAAGTTATTTCTCCATGAGCAGCATCGGCATGACCAAGGTCTCCTCCTGGCTCATTGCCTCCGTTCTCGGGGCTTGTACGGCACAAGCGGGGATTCAACCCATCTTGGCGGCAAAAGATGTTCATGTAGCCAGAAAAGCCGCCTTCATCACCGCTTTTGTGGTGGCGCCTTTCGGCATTTTGACGGCATTTTTGGGCATGAGCGCAAAAATCGCCTTGCCGGGATTGGCCGACGCCAAGCAGGCTTTGCCCCAGTTGCTTCTGACTTTGGACCCCGTCATTGGCGGCCTCGTTTTGGCCGCGATCTTTGCGGCCATCCTTTCGACGATCTCTCCGATCATCTTAGCCAGCGGCACGATGATCACGAAAGACATTTATCAACGCAGAATCAATCCGGAGGCCCCGGACACACAAGTTTTGAAGATTTCCAGGATCTTTACGGGACTCGCCGGCGTTGTCTGCATTATCTTAGCTCTGCTATTATATGGTTCTACAACCATTCTCGATATGGTCTACTTTGCTTACAGCCTCAGAGGCGCCATCTTCGTCGTTTTGATCTTTGCCATCTATTGGAAGAAGACGTCGCCGAAAGGCGCAACTTACGCCATGGTTTTCACCGGGATCGTCGGCGCACTCTGGGTCATAGGGAAAAGTGTGGGCGGCAGTTATCCCATCCACCCCGCTTTCACGGAAACCTATGCTTCGGTATTAGCCGCCACATTATCCACCATCGTATTCAGCTATCTGTTTAAGAAAGAGCCCGGCTCCATCACAAACAAATAACCCCTGGAATAACGCAAACAAATTTGGTAAGAATAAGACAAAAAGAGGAATTGCTTATTGCAATTCCTCTTCAGATTGTCGATAAAGTCGACAAGATGGGAGACACAAGATAAAGGCCTAGAGCTAGGAAAAACAAAGGCCCTGGACGCGTGGCGTATCTAAATATACGGAAGCGGTCAGGGGCTTTGGTTTGACAACGCTATCGGCTTTTGTCTGCAGTCTCAAAAGAGGAATTGCTTATTGAATAAGCAATTCCTCTTTTTTCTGGTTCTATATTACCACAAAATCGCCGAAATTTCAAGTCTTGTATTTCCCCGACCCCCTTATTATACTGGAACCGAGGTGATATTATGGATCCGTTGGCCATCTTGAACAGCGCCGCCCTACAGAAAGCCCAAACCATACAGGAATTACAAGAATGCAATGAAATTACCCTGCGCTTCGGGCTCTATCTTTCCGATCGGCAGATCAACGACCTTGTGGAAAAACGCTTCCAGGCGTTACAGGCCACCGGGCGCATCGAATTCGGCAAAGGTATCCTGAAAAAACTGCTTTGCACATTTGCCGATTCCCCTTATATCATGCAAGATCACTATGAAGAGATCATTTGGGAACTTTTAGATATCTTCTATTATTTCAAGAATGAATCCCTGGATTTGATCGGCGATGACGATTTGATCGCCATCATGAAAGATCACTTTGATACCATCTGCCAAGGTTCCTTGGAATATTTGGGCGGCACGACCTTGGATGATCTTTGCCGGGATACCCGTTTCGGCCGTCTGGTGCAAGAAAGGGATAAATATCGCCATGACTTCTGATTTGACCAAACAAGACCATGCCCTTGCCGCTCCCCCCACTATCACTTTGGGCAGCGGAGAATATTTGGCCCAAGTGATTCAATACGGCTTCGCCCAGGAGATCTTGACCATTGAAGATCAAAGGGCGCTGCAGCAGCAGCTTTGGCTTTTGATGGAACAGCAAACGAAGCGCTATACCTGGGAAGAGAGCAGTTCGATCCCGGTGGAAACAGCGGAAGAACTCCTCACTTCCGTCCAAACGACCTTGGGCCGGGCCTTACGGAAGGAAGACGATCTCAAGGCCGCAGCCTGGCGCCTCAAAACCACGCCCCTAGCAAAACTGCTCACCGAGGGACAGCAAGAGCTGGAACTGGCCATCGCAAAAGGCAAACGCCTCCTCAAACAAGTGCAGGATTCCGCCCTCCCGATCAAGAATCTCTCTTATCACGATACATTGAAAGAGCTGGATTCCTTTTTCCTCCGCTACGATCATCGGCTTTTTGCCCATGACATCCCCTGCTCCCTCGATTATCAGCTTTGCCGTCATATCCCGGGATTGCAAGGGATCGAATATATCAACGCTTATCTCTACAATTTATTGATCGAGAATACCTTTTGCCGTCATTTTGACAAAGAACATATAGAAAAGCTCCTTACGGCTTACCATCCCAGTTATCCGGTATTGCTGCTCAATATTTTTGAGCCGGTCTTTACGAGTGCCCTGGGGTTGACCTTATTAGAAAAAGAGATTTCCCCTTTGGAAATCCGGGAGGAAGACCGGAAGAAGTTAGAAATCCACTTCCGCAAACTCCCTATGGCGGAAGCGGAAGAGCGCCTAGCGGCAGCTTGCCAAAAACTTTGCCGCCTCCTTGGTATCGAAGACCAAGCATATTTAGATTCCGCAGCCAAAGAACTCTATACCCGCATCAAATCCATCCCCGTTACAGAGGGGCTGGAAGCGGTTTTCCTCGCTTTTCGCGAGGCCGATTTCCCCAGCGACCCGCCCCACTATATCGACAATGACCCCATGGAAGATAAGGCATTGCGGCACTTGATCGAAAAAATCCGCCGCTGTGATGACGTTGAAGAAAAGATCTCCCTGGTAAAGGGGAAAATCCATAGCCTGCAGGATCTCGTCGAAGTACTCGGCGCTTGCTTTTGGGAAGAAGAAAGCCTCGCTTTGTTTCGAACATTGGCAGATACGGAAATCGCCTTGCTATGCGACCATATTCGGGACAAGCGGGCATTCCAGCCGAATTGGGCCTCCGACACCCGCTGGGAAGACCGGCTGCTCTCCTATAGTAAAGCATGCAGAACAACGGAAACCGAACAGGATTCTTTTTGATTGGAGGGAAAATCATGGTCCATCTCGTCTATTGCGACAATAAGGAAAAGGTGTTAGAAAAAATCTTGGCAGGGAGCAAAACCATGGTCGTACGGGGAGCCGCCGGGCGGAAGATCCCCCATAGTCGGGTTTTTGCCGGGGAAACCCTCTATTTTATGGCCAAGGGCAGCGGGGAAATCACCGCCAAAGCGACGGCGACCGCCGTAACCAACCATATCAAGCTGACCCCGGAGGAAAGCTCAAAAATCTTAGAAGATAATCAGGACAAGCTCAATCTCAACCCCAAACAAAAAGAGCGTTGGAACAAAAAATGCCTTTGTTTGGTGGAGTTTGAGGATATCCAAGAGATCGCACCCCTCACCTTTGCCCATCAAAGCAATATGGATGACTGGCTCATCCTCGAAAAAATCGAAGATGTGGTCGAAGGGACAAGCATCCCCTACAACTACGAAAAATCAAAATTCTAACCATATACAAAAGCCTTGCACCTATGATGTGCAAGGCTTTTATGTCCTGGAATCAATCGGTAACGTGGTAAAAATCTACAATCAGCTAATCTCCGCATCAAGCCAATTTAATCATATAACAGGCATAATAGTGAATTCGCACTCTTCCTTCATCACCGTTAATTACGGCTATTTCCACCCTTTCTATATCCATAGAGTCTAGAATATCAGCGACTGTTAGGCAACTAAAAGGTTGTAAGTAGTGGAATCCCAGGGCTTATTTCAGCTTTTCTAATGGATCAACTATATCAGACAACCCAAATTCAACATCTATACAATCGGTCAATAAATTTACTGCATTAAATATGGCATCAAAACGTTCCTTAATTTCTTCCATATAACTTTCTTTTTTGCTGTCATCATCCTGTCCCTCATTAACACGCCTACTTATATTTGTAATATTATCCTGCATTTCGTTCAACACAGGAAATAGTGTCTTGGGCAGAATGGCTTTCATATATGATAACTCAAAGATAAAATCTATATCAAATAATTTAATCTCTTGCTTTTTTTCTATATCTTTAATTTTAGATATATACTTCTCCCAAACAACGCCATCCATTGTATTATTAGTTTTTGAAGAACAAACTATAGAAATTCTGCCTATTTTGGATAATACATCATGATACTCGAAATAAACAGGGAAGAGATTTGATTTTATCTCTCTTTCTTGCATCTCGATTTGTTTTTTTGCCAGTTTTTCGTTTTGTGATTTTAATTGAAGTGCTACCCAAAAAGCAAGTCCAGCTGCAACCCAAACCCCAATAGCCTCCACAGTGGACCAAATTCCTACGGTTTCCGATGTGGTCAAAGTTTCTGCAAAAAGAATCCAATTCATATCCTATCACTCCTCTTGAATCCAATAACTTTGATAAGTTTCGACAGAAATATCATAACCCCTTCAAGTCATATCCTGAAAGAATATATTCCCATACTGTTAAGATTCAATTATTGTGCTTAAACGCCTTCAATCAAACATCTATAACAGGTATTTTAACAATAACCCACTATGAATGACATTAACACCATATGAAAAGCCTTGCGTTAATCGCAAGGCTTTTTTTGTTTGGTGGGCCCACCTGGGATCGAACCAGGGACCGACCGGTTATGAGCCGGGGGCTCTACCGCTGAGCTATAGGCCCGAATCTACCTTAAATAATCATAGTCCAGGTGGCCGGCAGATCCAACCCCTGGACAATGCAGCAAATATATTGTACAAAAAATCTAAAACCCCGTCAAGTTTTATTCCAGATAATCCTTTAATTTCCGGCTGCGACTGGGATGGCGGAGCTTCCGCAATGCCTTTGCTTCAATCTGGCGAATCCGCTCCCGGGTAACGCCGAATTCCTGCCCCACTTCTTCCAAGGTCCGGGAACGCCCATCGTCAAGACCGAAGCGCAATTGCAAAACTTTGCGCTCTCTCGCCGTCAAGGTATCCAAGACATCATCCAACTGCTCTTTTAAGAGCATAAAAGAGGCGGCTTCCGCTGGAGCCGGCGCATCTTCATCCTCGATAAAATCGCCGAGATGGCTGTCATCTTCTTCCCCGATCGGGGTTTCCAACGAGACCGGTTCTTGGGCGATCTTCTGAATTTCCCGCACACGCTCAACGGAAACTTCCATTTCCCCGGCTATTTCTTCCGGCAAGGGTTCCCGCCCTAAATCCTGCAATAACTGCCGATTGATGCGGTGCAATTTATTGATCGTTTCCACCATATGAACGGGGATACGGATCGTCCTGGCTTGGTCGGCAATGGCTCTTGTGATGGCCTGCCGAATCCACCAAGTTGCATAGGTGCTGAATTTATATCCTCTACGATAATCAAACTTTTCCACAGCTTTAATAAGACCGAGATTCCCCTCTTGGATCAGATCCAAAAAGAGCATCCCCCGCCCTACATAGCGCTTGGCAATACTGACAACGAGACGAAGATTGGATTCCGCTAAGCGGCGTTTGGCCTCTTCATCCCCGTCTTCCATCCGCTGGGCCAGATCGACTTCTTCTTCCGCGGAAAGAAGGGGCACCCGCCCGATCTCTTTAAGGTACATTTTTACCGGATCGTCAATAAAAATACCATCGGGAATGGAAAGATCCACTTCACTTTCCACAACATGCACCAAATTTTCCGGCGGTTCAATATGATCCAAATCCGCAGCATCATCGATAATATCTATGCCCGCTTGGGTGAAATGGATGTAGATTTCGTCCATCTGTTCCGGGGACAAGTCAATATCGCTCAAAGCATCCTGAATCTCGGCATATGTCAAAAAGTTGCGGCTTTTGCCGCTCACCATCAGCTTTTTGATTATGTCAGGATTAGCTTGTTCCGACTTCATTTACTTCCCCCCTAAAATGCTTAATAATGAGATATTCACTATATTTTCCTTAATTCCTGCTGCTTTTTGTCAAATTCCTGTAAAAGTCTTAGGAAATCCATATGATTTTCTTGTCCTTCTGCGCCTTTGATCGACAACTCAAGGGCTCGGAGTTCATTTTCCAATTTATCCCGCTTGATTTTTCGAAGGCAATCTTCCAAAGCGCCGGCGCGGTCCCCTTCCGGAACTTCTTCCATCAAGAAGGATAGGAGGTACTTTCTTGCTTCCTCTTCGGCTAAACCCGCCAAATCCCGGGCTTGCCAGGAATATTCCTCATAATGCTCCCGAATCAGGGACATCAACTTTGCCAGCGGGGAACTCTGTAAGAAATCCCAACCGATCTCTGCTTCCACGCGGTCGTAAAAATCCTTATCTTCCATAGCGAGGTGGCACAAGAAACGGGCCGCCCCATCGTCAATCTGCGCTGTCTTTTGCGGCTGATAGGAAAAATCCCGCCCGATAGCGTCTTTCCCTTCCGCCGCGCCCCGCCGAATGTCCGCCATGAGCAGTTCCTCGGCGATCTCCAACCTTTGCGCAATCATGCGTATATACTCATTTTTTTCCACTGCATCTTTCACGGAAAGCAGCGGCGTTAAAAGTGCCTTTACGATATCGGCTTTGCCTTCCGCCCGATGAGCGTCATGTTCGGCAAAGGCGCGTTCCATCAAATATTCGATATGGTTCGGGGCATTCTCCCGTAATGATTCCCAAGCGGCGATCCCTTTTTTACGGAGAAAATCATCGGGATCCATTCCATCGGGAAGGGGCAATACCCGAATACGGAAATCCTGTTTCGCCAAGATCTCCATCGAGCGCAAGGCGGCCTTTCGCCCCGCGCCGTCCCCGTCAAAGGCCAATAAAACCTTTTGCCCATAGCGCTTCAATAGTTTTGCCTGATCTTCGGTAAAAGCGGTCCCCAAGGGCGCTACGGCGTTTTTGAGGCCGAATTGATGGGCGCTCATGACATCGATATAGCCTTCCATCAAGATGGCTTCCCCGGTTTCCCGAATATGGGGCCCGGCCAAATGGAGGCCGTATAGATTGCGGCTTTTATTGAAAAGAGGCGTCTCTGCCGAATTCAAATACTTTGGCTCCCCTTCCCCGATGATGCGGCCACCAAAAGCGATGATTTTGCCTTTCGGGTCGGCAATGGGGAACATCAGCCGCTTGCGAAAACGGTCAAACACTTTGCCGCTCTCCCCTTTTGTCACAACACCGGCACGCAAGAGCTCTTCTTCCTCGAAACCGGCTTTCCTGAGGTGGAGTTTTAATTCCTCCCAGCCCTCCGGCGCATACCCCAAGGCGAAAGCGTCGATCACCTCATCGGAAAGATCCCGCCGCTGCAAATACGCCCGGCAAGCCTGGGCCTTTCCCAGCTGCTCCTGGAAAAAACGGGCGGTCTCTTCATTGACGTCAAAAAGGCGCCTTCTTTCATCCTGCCGCTTTTGCTCTCCCGGGGTCATTTCCTTTTCCGGTAAGGGCACGCCGGCGCGGGCCGCCAATTTTTCCGCCGCTTCGGGGAAAGTCAAATGCTCATACTCCATGAGGAAGTCAATGCAATTGCCCCCCTTTTGGCAACCGAAACAATAAAATATCTGCTTATCCGGGGAAACGGTGAAGGAAGGCGTGTCTTCCAAATGAAAGGGACAAAGCCCGACATAGTTGCGGCCCCGTTTCTTCATCATCACAACGGAGGAGATCAACTCCACCAGATCGATGCGATCTCTGATTTCTTCGATTGTTTCCTGCGGAATATAGCCTTTCACAGTTCAATCCTCTTTTCTCTTCCGGCTTATTATGGATAGCATTAAGGAAAAATATACAAAAAAGGGAAAAAAAACCAGCATACTTTTAGCCTTCAAGGTTAAAATAAAATTGAGCGAAGGAGCCGGTTTGCGGGCAGAACGGGCAACCGCCCGAAATGCACAATCGTGCTTGAATGGCAAAAGCCCCAAAGCATTAAAATAATGCCCCCAAACCCGCCGATTTGCGTTGGAAGGACGTCCTGGCTGCTTTTTAGTCCACGGCAGCATAGCTTGACCAGCGAAGAGGCGGCCTTCCTTTTATATATTCATAAAATGGAATCCTTTGGGCACAAAATATTCGATAAAACAGCGTAACGCATAAATATCGGTCATCCCGGCGATATAGTCCTTAATCTGAATCGCCAGGTCTTCCTCCTGGTAATGCTCGGGAAGAAGCTCGGGATGCTCTTGATAATAATTGTATAACGATTGGATCAAATGCTTCGAGCGCACTTCTTCCAAAAGAATTTCCTCTTTTAAATAGACGGTATCCGTCAAAAACTGCCGCAATTCCATCAACGCTTCGTAACGCTCGGGGGAAAGGCCGATCTTCCCTTCCTGCTCATAAAAGTAGACCATATCGGCAACAAGAGCGTCGATCCGCACGCCGTGGGCGTCCCCCAAAACCGACATCGCCTCCGCCGGTAAATCCAACGGACACAAAAACCCGCTCCGCAAAGAATCATCAATATCATGGTTAACATAAGCGATCCGGTCCGCTGTCCGCACGATCTGCCCTTCCAAAGTGAAGGGCTCTTGCTTGCCGGTGTGGCATAAGATCCCATCCCGCACTTCGGCAGTAAGGTTCAAACCTTCCCCATCCCGCTCTAAGAGATCCACCACCCGCAAACTCTGCTCATTATGATGAAAAGGCATCGGCAAAAGCGCATTTAAAGACCGCTCTCCCGCATGGCCGAAGGGCGTATGCCCCAAATCGTGGCCGAGAGCAATCGCTTCCGCCAAATCCTCATTTAAAGCAAGGCTCCGCGCAATGGTGCGGGAAATCTGCGAGACTTCCAAAGTGTGGGTCAGACGGGTGCGAAAATGATCCCCCATCGCCGGGAGATAGACCTGGGTCTTATATTTTAAGCGGCGAAAGCTCTTGCAATGAATGATCCGATCGCGGTCCCGCTGAAATTCCGTGCGCAAGGGACAAGGCAGCAGTGGTTTTTGCCTGCCTCGGCTATTTTTACTCAATGCGGCTCCCGGGGCCAAAAATTGTTCTTCCCGGGCTTCCAATGCGATTCGGTCCAACATCCTCTGATTCCTCCCGATTGATTCCCAAAACTTTTTCCCTACAATAATATATATAACATTTCTCCCCATTTTCCTGCCGGATCTTTCGAATCCGGACAAAAGCCGTGCCATAATAAAAAAATTTTTATTTCGGGCTTGACAAAACAACCGACCCACTGTATTATTGTATTAGATGCTTAATACAGTAGTACAATGGAAACGAGGTGATCCCATCGTGAAAACATTCGACGCCACCACGCCGATCTATCTACAAATCATGGACGACATCAAAAAACAAATCTGTGCCGGGCATCTGCATCCGGGAGAAAAACTCCCTTCCGTGCGTGATTTCGCCCTCTCCCAGGGAGTGAATCCCAATACGGTGCAGAAAGCTTTTAGCCAATTAGAGCAATCGCAACTGCTCTTCGCCAATCGGACAAACGGACGCTTTGTTACAGAAGATAAGGAGTTGATCACACAGATGAAAAATGAAATGGCCACCGGTTATGTCACGGAGTTTCTCAACCGAATGGCAGAAATCGGTTATCAAAAAGACCATGTCATCAGCTTATTAGAAGAATATGCCAAAGGAGAGGATACCGATGTATACAATTGAAGCATTGAATTTATCTAAACGATATGGGCAGATCCAGGCTTTGGACTCCCTCAATTTTACGCTTGAACAGGGGAAAATCATCGGGCTTTTGGGCCCCAACGGCAGTGGCAAAACCACTCTGCTGAAGCTTATCAACGGTCTCCTTACCCCCAGCCAAGGGCAGATCTTGGTCAATGGCCAAGCACCGGGAGACGAATCGAAAAAGCTCATTTCCTATCTGCCGGAAAGGACCTATCTCAATAATTGGATGAAGGTTCGGGACATCGTTGCCTTTTTTGCCGATTTCTACCCCGATTTCGATCGCGCCAAAGCCCAAGAAATGCTCCGAGAGATGGATATTGATGAAAATCAGAAATTGAAGACCTTATCCAAAGGCACGAAAGAAAAAGTACAGCTGATCCTCGTCATGTCCCGCTCCGCCCTTTTTTACCTGTTGGATGAACCCATCGGTGGCGTTGACCCGGCGGCGCGGGATTATATCTTAGACACGATCTTGACGAAATATAATCCGGAGGCATCGATCTTGATCTCCACCCATCTCATTACCGATGTAGAAAGGATTTTCGACGATATTATCTTCCTCAATAAGGGGCGTATCGTCTTGGCCGGCAATGTCGACGATATCCGGGCCCAAGAAGGAAAATCGATTGACGCATTGTTTAGGGAGGTATTCAAATGTTAGGGAAATTGATCAAATACGAATGGAAGGCCACTTGCCGCATTCTTCTCCCCCTATACGGTATTTATCTGATCACCGCCATTTTGACAAATCTATTTTATGTCGGCGACCTATCCTTTTTCGCCGGTATGGGGATGTTTATCTTCTTCAGCCTCAGTATCGCCTGCATCGTGATGACCATTGTCTTGCTGATTCAGCGTTTTAATACCAATCTCCTGCAGGATGAAGGTTACCTCATGTTTACGCTGCCGGTATCGACGCCACAGCTGATCCTTTCCAAAATGCTCATCGCCTTGGCTTGGGGCATCCTGGGCGGCCTCATCGGCATCTTGGGCGGCGTCCTCCTCGCCTTGAATGGTGACGCCATTATGGGGCTACAAGAAGTCATTGAAGAGATCCAACCCTATTTATCGATGATCACGTGGGAATATTATGCCCTTGCCATCATCTTTCTGCTTGGGAGCATCATCTGGTATGCCACCTTTATCATGACGGTATACGCTTCCCTGTCGACGGGACAATTACCCATCGTAAGTAAATATCGCCGTTTGGTGTCCCTTGGCTGCTTCCTTGGCTTCTTTATTATCTTCGGCAATATTGCCTCCTTCGTTGAACAGGTCGTCTTCGATACGAGCCTCACAACCCCGGATCCAGGAAGCATGCTTTTGCCGACGGGAACCGCCGTCATTATTGAAGCCGCATATTTAGTCGCCCTCTTTTTCCTCACCCGCTATATTTTGAAGCGGCATCTCAATTTAGAATAACCGTACCAAATAATAATTCCCGGCCGGAGCATTTAGCGCCGTGCCGGGAATTTTTTTCGTCTCTTCTTCCGCCTCAGCGAAAGGCGGCACCTACAAGATCCTGTACATCATCAAAGCCGTGCCGCTCCAAATACGACTCGATACCGGCAATGATCTCCAACATAATACTGGGTTTGATAAAATTCCCGATCCCTACCTGCACAGCGGAAGCCCCGGCCAAAAAGAACTCAATCGCATCTTCGGCCCGCAAAATTCCGCCCATCCCCAAAATCGGGATCTTCACCTTCTGCGCCGCTTTCCAAACCATATGGAGGGCCACAGGCTTAATCGCCGGGCCGGAAAGGCCGCCGGTGATATTGGACAAAACCGGCTTACGCTTCTCGATATCGATGGCAATCCCCGTCAAAGTATTGATGAGGGAAAGGGCATCGGCGCCGGCAGATTCCACAGCTTCGGCCATCACGGCAATATCCGTAACATTGGGCGATAGTTTCACGATCAAGGGCAAGGAAGTCCTCGCTTTGACCGCTTGGGTGACATCAGCAGCCAAAAGGGGGTCGACCCCAAAAGCCACGCCGCCTTCCTCTACATTGGGGCAGGAAATATTGAGCTCCAAACCGGCGATTCCCTCGACTCGGTCGAGCTCCCCGGCAAGATCGGCATAATCCTGCTTCGTTTTGCCGGCTAAATTCACGATCACCGGCACATCATATTGCCGCAAGAAGGGCATCTTCTTTTCCACAAAGACCTCAAGCCCGGGATTTTGCCAACCGATGGCATTCAACATTCCTCCCGGCGTCTCACAGACGCGGGGAGGAGGATTCCCCTGGGTGGGTTTTAAGGTAACGGATTTCACAACGATCGCCCCCAGTGCGTTTAAATCCAAAAAACTTTCATATTCCTCGCCAAAACCAAAACAACCGGAGGCGGGCATCACGGGATTTTTCATTTCGATACCGGCAATATTCACCCGAAGATTTGGCTTAGTCATCGAATACCACCTCATTTCCGTTGAAAACCGGCCCGGTACTGCAAACATTTTCATAGGCGATCGATTCGCCCTTTTTCACCTTCGTCACACAACCGCGGCAAGCGCCTACGCCGCAAGCCATACGCGCCTCTAAGGAAAGCTCCGTCGGCACGCCCTGCTCTTTTCCCCATTGTGCCACCGCACGCAGCATTGGCTCCGGGCCACAGCTATAAATCATTTCCGGATTTTCCCCGGCTAAAAGCGTCGTTACAAAACCACGCTGGCCGACGCTGCCATCTTCCGTTGCGATGCGGACGGGAATGCCCCGTTCCTCCAAATCCCCTAAAAGCGCCAAACCGCTTTTATCACGGGCGCCGAAGAGAAATTGAAAGGGAATCTGCTCTTTTTGCAAAACATCCGCTAAATAGACCAAGGGCGCAATCCCGATGCCACCGGCAACCAAACATACGGGGCCTTGTTTCGGCAAAGGGAAACCATTGCCCAAAGGGCCGAAAAAGGAAACAATATCTCCCGGCTGCCGCAAAGAAAGCCAGCGTGTTCCCTCTCCTGTGATCTGCAATAAAATCGTTAAACGGTCTTTGTCCACCCGGTGGATACTGATCGGGCGGGGCATGAGACTGTAGACAGACCCGCCGCAATTGATATGGATAAACTGCCCCGGTTTTGAACTTGCAGTAATTTCCGGCGCAGCAAAAATAATACGCACAAAATCTTGGGCCACCGCTTCCACGGCGATGACTTCGGCCTTGACTTCCTTCATTCTTTCCTCCTCTTCTTTCTCTCAAATGAGCATAAGAAATCTTCTATTATTTCGACAATTCACCTGGTTTTCCTTCCCTGTCAAAAGGGGAAGAAAAGGACGGTTTCTCCCCACGCATAACATCCCCCATTTTGCAGATACTGATGCTAAAAGCAGGGGGCGTGATCTTACTTGAAAAAAACTTTTACCACATTATTTTTATTCCTCTTCGGCGGCAGCGCCTATTACTGTATTGAACTACTTTATCGCCAAAAAAGCCATTTCAGCATGTTTTGTGCCGGCGGCCTTTGCTTTCTTCTCATCGATAATATGCAACAAAAAATCGGAGGGAACACGCCTCTCTGGGTCCGCTGCACTTTAGGATCGATCATCATTACCACGGTGGAATTGTTCACCGGTTGCATCGTCAATCTCTGGGCACGCTGGAATGTTTGGGATTACAGCCATTGCCAATTTCAATTATGGGGCCAAATCTGCTTTCGCTGTTCCGTGCTCTGGGTCTTCCTATCGGGAGTGGCCATCGGTTTCAGCAACTTTTTCCGCAAGATAATCCCTTACTTTTCCCTACCTCGTCATCCGGCGATAAGAAAAAAACCATAAAGTCATAAGATTTTTATAGATTTTTTTGCTCTTTACTTTTATAATATAGATATAAGTTATAAACGAGAAGGAGGTAATTTTAATGGCTATCTGTGAAAAATGCGGCATTGAAGTTCCCAGTAACGAAGTTTATAAGGTAAAGGAAAAACTCTTTGTGAATCTTGCGCGGTAAAATCCAAGACAACCCTCCGCATCAATGCGGACAATAAACCCTGAACAAATACCGTTTTCTATGGATTTTTATATGAAAAGCACAGCAAAAACGCTGTGCTTTTCTATTTGTATTTATCTTGATTATAAGCTACTGTGAAGTAACAATCCCCAAAAGACAATCGCACGGAAACCTATTTATGATACGGTTCGTTTTTAATGATCTTCTGGCAGCGATAGATTTGTTCCAAGAGAAAAACCCGGATCAATTGATGCGGAAAAGTCGCCTTGCCAAAAGAGAGCTTACATTGGCAGCGGCTTTTGACTTCGTCACTCAAACCGAGAGACCCACCGATCAAAAAAGCAATTTCTTTTCCTTCCATATTACCCTTTTCTTCTAAGAGCATTGCCAATTCGGGAGAGCTAAGCGCATTCCCCTCCAAATCCAGGGCAATGGCATAAACATCACGATCAAGATGACGAAGGAAAAAGGCGCCTTCTTTCGCCAATACCCGGTTGGGATCCCCCATATTGGCATCTTCTTCCGGGCCCTCCATGATCTCCAGCTTGGCATAAGGCTTGATGCGCTTTTCATAATCGTTTAAGGCCGCTTTCAAATAGGCTTCTTTGATCTTGCCAACGGCAAGGACTTTGACTTTCATGCTTATTCCCCATCCTGCAATTGCGTCAATTTCACCGTGAAGGTTTTTTCCTGATTGCCGCGAACCACCGTTACTTCTACATTATCACCGATCTCCTGATCGAATACCATCTCCTGGAGATCATAAACATCCGTCACTTTCTCCCCGTTAAAGGCGATGATGATATCATATTCCTGAATCCCCGCCACTTCTGCCGGACCACCGTCTTGAGGAGAAACAAGAACACCGTAATCGACGCCCAAATCATTGTATTCGGCAAATTCCGCATCCATCGTACGTAGGAGATAGAGGCCCAGAGCCGGGCGGGAAACTTCACCTTTGTCCATCAATTCCCGAATGATCTCATCCACCAGATTAGAAGGAAGCGCAAAGCCCATACCCTCAAAACCGGTTTGGGAAATCTTAGCCGTATTGATCCCGATGACTTCCCCTTCCCCATTGACAAGAGCACCCCCGGAATTACCGGGATTGATCGCGGCATCGGTCTGAATCAACTTAAAACGCAGCCCTTCTTCCGTAATCAAAGGGCGATTCAAGCCGCTGATGATACCGGAGGTCACCGACCCCGCAAAATCCAAGCCGCCGGGATTTCCGATCGCAATGGCTTGCTCGCCGACACGCAAGGCGTCGGAATCCCCCAAAGTAGCGACCGGCAGATTGGTACCGTTGATCTTTAAGAGCGCCAAATCCGTCCGCTTATCGGTACCGACGATATCCGCATCGAACTGGCGGCCATCAACCAAACTGACCGTGAGTTTACTGGAGCCTTCCACCACATGGTTATTGGTTACAATATAGCCCCGTTCATCGATGATAACGCCGGAACCGGTCCCTGCTTCGACCTCCTCTACACCGCCGGACCAAGTGTATTGGAGGGCTACATTGCTCACGCCAACGACCGCTTTTCCCACTTCCTCAGCAATCCAGGTACTAACCGTAAGATCTTCCGTTGCCAAATCCTCCGGCTTTTCTTCCACAATCGGCGCCTGCTCCGTATCTCCTTGAAGCATGCCTTGGACCGTGATGGCAAAAAAGCCGCCCAAACAGGCGGCGATCAGCATCAATAGAAGCAAATACCAAAATTTACTCCTCTTTTATTCATCTGCAGCACCCCATTATTCCAAATTTATCCAATTTGATCTTTGGTATGCCGGAGCAATCTCGACAAGGATCTCATCTTTGACCCCTGCTTCCCCCAAAATAGCCTCTACCGTCTGTAATGCCAGTTCCGGGCGGTTATTCTCTTGGCTTAAATGTGCCAAAAGGATCCTCCGCGTAGCGTCGTTGATGATCTTCGTCAAGGCCGCTCCGGAATCACCGTTAGAGAGGTGGCCGTTTTTCCCCCCGATCCTTGCTTTCAAATAGGCCGGATAGGTCCCCTCTTTTAACATTTTGGGATCATGATTAGCCTCAAAAACCAGAGCGTCCGCTCCCGCAAGCGCCTTAATCATCCCTGGGGTAATACAGCCGGTATCGGTACAGAAACCAAGCTTCTTGCCCTTATAATAAAACAAAAACCCCAGGGGCTGCATCGCGTCATGCTGGGTCTTGAAAAAATCCAGTTCTAAATCGCCGATCTGCATACCATACTCATATATTACCTGGTTCTTGCTTTTTATATGTCCAAATCCGGAAAATTCTTGCCACAATTTTGGCGCGGCATAAATGGGAATATCATAGCGGCGAGACAAAGTGCCCGCTCCACGCACATGATCCCCATGTTCATGGGTAATCAAAATGCCATTGATTTCCTCCGGGGAGGTGCCCAATTCTTTCAAAGCATTTTCTATATGACAAGCAGCAGTTCCGGCATCAATCAAAAGCTGGGTTTTTTCTGTCCGAACCAAGCCGACATTACCTTTGCTGCTGCTAAAGAGGGAACAATAACCAAACATATCAGTCTACCCTTTTGATCTCCGCACCGAGAGACCGCAGTTTTTCTTCCATGCGCAAATAGCCGCGGTCGATAACCGAAAGCCCATTGACTTCCGTAACGCCTTCCGCTGCCAAAGCCGCAGCCACAATTGCGGCGCCGGCCCTCAAGTCATGGGAATAGACTGTGGCGCCATAAAGCTTGTCTACACCGCGAACCACCGCTGTCTGCCCTTCAACCTTGATATTTGCTCCCATGCGGATCAATTCGTTTGCCGCCTGCATCCGATTTTCAAAGAGATTTTCCACAACGATACTGGTCCCTTTGGCCAAAGTCAGCATGCTCATCATCGGTGGTTGCATATCCGTAGGAAAACCGGGATGTGCTAGCGTCTTGATATCGACAGCTTTTAGCTGTGCCGGGCCTTGCACATGCATACAGCCGTTGGTCACGCTGATTTGCACGCCGGCTTCTTTCATTTTGGCGATCACAGGCTTTAAATGGGTAGGAATCACATTGTTCATGCAGATCTTTCCCCGATTCAAGGCCGCTATTGCCATAAATGTCCCTGCTTCGATACGGTCGGGAATGATCGAATGCCGGGGCCCCGTCAAAGAGAAAACCCCTTCAATTTTAATAATATCGGTCCCGGCGCCACGGATCTTAGCTCCGGCATTATTCAAAAAAGTTGCCAAATCGACGATCTCCGGCTCTTTGGCCACGTTCTCAATGATCGTCTGCCCCTCGGCGACAGAAGCCGCCATCATAATATTTTCCGTTGCGCCCACACTGGGAAAATCCAGATAGATCAAATGCCCTTCCAGCTTTTTCGCTGCCGCTTTGATATACCCTTCCTCTGTTTCGATATCCGCTCCCAATTGGCTCAACCCTTTGACATGAAGATCCATGGGTCTTGACCCTAAATCACAGCCGCCGGGAAGAGAAACTTCCGCTTTGCCGCAACGGCCCAAAAGAGAACCTAAAAGCAGATTTGAAGCCCGCAAACTGCGCACCTGTGCATAGCGGGCCACATAATCAATTTCATCGGGTACTTTGATCGAAAGCATATCCTCTTCCAGCCAATGAACCTCCACCCCTAAATTACTGATAATATCCAAAAGGATCAATACATCGCTGATCCGCGGTACATTCTCCAGAATGGTTTCCCCACTAAACAAAATAGAAGCGGCAATGATGGCAACGGCAGAATTCTTAGCGCCATGGATCTTTACCTCTCCCTCCAGTGGGCGACCCCCTTCAATTAACAACTTGGACAAAGGATTGTCCTCCTTTTTACTCTCACTTTATTTCTATCGTAAAAAAACTACGGACTTTTCACTACATTATATTATTATAACAGATTTTTTAAAAAAATGAAGGGGAAAATTATTTTTCCTCAAGATGGGTCGAGATGCTCTTGATCCATGGTATCCAGAAACTTATAATAGGCAATGATGCCGCGGTAGATGCCGTAAGCCACTTTATCTTGATAGTCATCATCCTGCAATAACGCTTCTTCCTCCGGGTTGGAGAGAACCCGCTTCCACCACCACCGAAGGCATCGCTAAAGTCCGCAAAATGTAAATCTCATTATGGGATAAGGCCTTGCGATCGCTGTTTTTCAAAGTGTCGTAAAGACCTTGCTGCACCGATTGGGCCAGTTTTTCCCCTAAAACAGACCCGGGATAATAAAAGACTTGCGCGCCATGCCATTTTTCCTCCCGCAAGGCATTACATTGGAGGCTCAGGAAAATATCCGCCTTTCCTTCAGTAACAATTTCGGCGCGGGCATTCAAATCCTCTCTTTTGACTTTGCTGTAGCAATCATCGGTCTCTCTCGTCATGATGACCGAAGCGCCGGCTTCCTCCAACAGCGCCGACACCTTCTTAGCCAATTGGAGATTGATCTCTTTCTCTTGGGATCCGCTATAGCCAATGGCGCCGGGATCCACCCCTCCATGGCCGGCGTCGATGGCAATAATCTTCCCTTTGATATAACCGGCATCTTTATCCAGCTGTTTTTTCTCCGCCCAAGCGGTTACGGGATGAATGGAGATCAACGCAACGACAAGCAGGATAAAAAACACAAGATAAACGCTTTTGACCCGGCAAAACAGTATCGGCTTCTTCATAGTTGCTTCCTTTCGGCTTTTTTGAAATTTTATGCCGCAGAAACCGGAAAATACCTGGCCGTCCAAAATTCCCCCGCTCAACGAAAATCCCCACTCCGCAAAGAAAAATTTTATCCATCCATGGTTACAAAAAAATTCTCTTGATACTGGCCTGCCCCAAAATTTGACTTTGCACCCATAAAAAAGGTAAGCAATTTGCTTACCCTCGAAATGGAGGCTTTTTAAAATAGCGAGACAAATAGCATACTATAAATCTGTTTTAAAATGTTACTTGAACACTAAGGACTATCCCCCTTGCCCCATATAATGTGTATGTTGCACCTGCGTCTATTACACGTTCATACGACACGTTTTCAGGCATAAGTTGATCATTCTTTCTCTAGTTTGCCTTTTCTCCCGAAGGATCTTACCAAGAGTAAACCACCACTGAATCCGGCTAAAACTTCCACCGACAACGGAGATTCTAGCAAATAAAAAATCAAATCAGGAAAAGGGACAGCGGAAAAAACTGTCATATACAAGACAGGCATAAAGGCAAGAATAAGAAGAAAAAGTGCAAAAATAAAATGAACGGGCTCAAAGACAAAGGATTTCCCCTTTTGCGCAAAAAAACAGAAGATATGGTCAAGGGAAAAAATTAAAGCCCCCAAAAATGAACTGAAAACAAGAAGGATGCTTACCGGTAAAGAAGAGTACAAGGATTTATAATAAATATTTAATTGATACATAAACAGAGAAACGACAATGATATAAACAAAAAATGTGAGATGAAAGAAAAATCTTTTCATGGTATAAACAGCACCTCCCTGACGATTTAGGAATGATATTAAAAACAATATTAAGTTTCATTTCAAGAGTCATTCTCTTGTACTTCTATTCGTAAAACCACTTTTTTAGAAATATATTCTATTTCTTAAATAATAACAAATAGATAAAAAATGTCAATTTGTCATACCTCACAAACAATGAACCTGTATAGATAAAGTTTCAAAATAAATCAAATATATTGCAGCTTTTGCAATCGCCTGAGACTGTCAAGAAAGGGTTTAGAGCAAGGCGCAGAAAAACCGCAGGACGCGACGTGTACAATGACGTACATAAGCGGTCTGCGGTTTTGCTGGAACATAGCACTAAGCACTTTATTGACAGTTTCAAAAGCCCGCCATAGGCGGGCTTCGTTTTGAATTCTCTTTTAACGCTTGGAGAACTGGCTTGCTTTACGGGCTTTTTTCAGACCGTATTTACGCCGTTCTTTCATTCTCGGATCTCTTGTCACAAAACCTGCCGCTTTCAAAGCAGGCCGTAATTCAGGATCAGCTTCAACCAAAGCACGAGCAAGACCTAAGCGGAATGCGCCGGCTTGACCGGAAGTACCGCCGCCTTTAACTCTCGCCATGATATCAAAACGAGCAGTGGCGTCCGTCAATTCCAAAGGTTGTTTGACGACCATAACCAAAGTTTTCTTACCAAAATACTCGTTCAATGGCATTTTATTGACTTCGATATTGCCTTCACCCGGGGTGATCCATACTTTTGCGATGGCATTTTTCCGTCTACCGGTGCCGTAAAATTTTACCTCGGCCATTTCATAACCTCCCTTTGTTTAAAAAGTCCATACTTCTGGCTTTTGCGCCTGCTGAGTGTGTTCAGCACCTTTGTAAATGCGCACTTTTTTCATCAATTGCCGTCCCAAACGATTATGGGGGATCATGCCTTTGATGGCTGTTTCCATAGCCAGTTCCGGTCTGGTTTCCATCAATTTGCTATAGGGCATGGACTTTAAACCGCCGGGATAACCCGAATGGCGGTGATACATTTTCTTGTTCAGCTTGTCACCGGTCAATACCGCTTTCTCCGCATTGATGACGATGACATAATCGCCGGTATCTAAATGAGGTGTAAAAATCGGTTTATGTTTTCCGCGCAGTAATCTTGCGGCCTCGGTTGCTACACGACCCAGGCTTTTCCCTTCCGCATCCAACACATACCACTTCTTTTCCACTTCACTTGGTTTGGCCATATAAGTGGTTTGCATTACTTTCCCTCCTTGAGAGTAGCTCACATTTCAATTTTCCGTAGCTTCGGCGCCTATACAATAACGGGGCTGAAATCGCATAATTGCCGATACTAAAACAGTATAGCGTAATTGACATTCTTTGTCAATCAAAAGGATACATTTTATAATAAATTTTCATCAAACAAAGCCCTTGGGGCGGCGCTGTGACCCCCAATTTGTCCCGCTCGCCGCTGAGGAGAACTTCTTTCCCCAAGTCTGGGCTAAGATATCCCCGCCCGACATCGACGAGATAGCCCACAAGGCTCCGCACCATTTTATACAAAAACCCATTGCCCCAAAAATCCAATTGCAGGCCGCCTTCTATGGCGGAAATTTGGATCGCATCCAAACGGCGGACAAAATTCTTGCGGCCGCTGTGGCTTGCACAAAAGGCCCGAAAATCGTGTTCGCCGATGAGGGCGCTCGCGGCCTCTTCCATCCGTGCCAAATCCAAGACTCTGGGATAATGCCAAGCATAGAGATAGGTGAAGGGATCCGTTAACGGCGCCGTCCTAACGGTATAGCGATAATGTTTCCCAATCGGCGCATAACGGCAATGGAAATCCGGGGCCACCTCTTCCCCTTGGAGAACACGAATATCCGGGGGCAAGATCCCCTGCACTGCCAAGGGAATTTGTTCCGGTAGAATGCGCCCCATTAAATCAAAGGTCGCAACTTGCCCTAAGGCATGAACACCGGCATCTGTACGGCTGGCGCCGGCAACCTGTACCGGATGCCCCGCCACCTTGGTCAGCGCCCGATCGAGTTCCGCAGCGATGGTATTGCCGTTCTCCTGTATTTGAAAACCGCTATATCGGCTACCGTCATAGGCAACCGTCAATTTGATTCTTCTCATATCCACCACCGATACAGTATCAAAGCGACTGTAATCAAGATCATGAAGGCCAAAGTAACGATATCCCTGCCCTCCATTTTCAGCACCTTTAATTTTACGCGGCCTTTTCCACCCCGGTAGGCGCGTGCTTCCATCGCATAGGCCAATTCATCGGCGCGACGAAATGCTCCGGTAAAAAGAGGCACCAGAAAGGGAATCGCAGCCTTGGCCATTTCCTTGATCGGGCCGCGGCCTAAAACGATCCCCCGGGACATTTGCGCTTTGCGGATCTTCTCCGCTTCCTCCAGTAAGGTCGGGATGAAACGCAAGGCGATCGACATCATCATCGCCAATTCATGGCCCGGGAACCCCAAGGCCGAAACGGGACGAAGCATATTTTCCAAAGCGTCCGTCAATGCCATGGGCGTCGTCGTAAAAGTCAAAAGGGAAGCCATGCCGATCAATAAGATCAGCCGCAACGCCATAAAGGCCGCTCCCAATAACCCTTCTTTTGTTAGGGAAAGGACGCCCCATTCCCAGAGGACCTCGCCGGGGGTAAAGAAAATATTGAAGAAGGCGGCAAAAAGTATAAAAAAGAATAAAATCCGTAAAGAACGAAAAAATACCGCCAACGAAACACGAGAAAACAGCAAAGCCCCAAGTGCCACCAGCACGAGAATGCCATAGGCCCAAAAATCCTTGGCGATAAATAACGCCGCCATATAGATAAAAAGCGCCGTAATCTTGGTTCTGGGGTCCAAGCGATGCAAAAGAGAATTTCCCGGATAATATTGGCCGACAGCAATATGATTGATCATGATGCTCCCTCCAGCCATTCCAGTAAAGCATGAAGCACTTCCTCATCATTGATCAAAGGAAAGGCGACCGCTTCCCCCTCTTCCCAAAGTTTCGCAGCGACGCGAATAGGAGCAGGGAGACAGATCCCGTAGGATTCCAATTCCCGGTAGCGTCCGAAAATCTCCCGCACGGAACCGTCCATCACGATTTCCCCCGCTGCCATCACGATTAAGCGCTGCGCAAGGCGGGCAATTTCCTCAAGATCATGGCCGATCCAAATCACCGTTTTCTGCTTTTCCCGCTGCAAGCGGGAGATCAAATCCCCGATCTCCCGGCGACCCTGCGGATCCAAGCCTACCGTAGGTTCATCCAAAACTAAGATCGGCGTGTCCATCGCCAATACCGCGGCTAAAGCGAGACGGCGCTGTTCTCCACCGGATAAAGTAAAGGGGGACGCCGCCTCTAAAGAAGTAAGCCCCATTCGTTCCAGGTTCTCTGCCACCAAAGCGTTGATCTGCTCTTCACGATAGCCAAGATTGCGAGGACCCGTCGCAACTTCTTCCCAAACCGTGTCGGCAAAAAGCTGATGCTCCGGATATTGGAAGCTCATTCCCACCTGACCAACGACCGCCAGTAACTTCGTCTTTCGATCCGTTACGGTAAGACCATTTACGGTGATCCTGCCCTCACTGGGTTTTAGAATGCCGTTCAAATGCTGCCCCAGCGTCGATTTGCCGGAACCGGTATGCCCGATAATGGCAACAAATTCCCCTGCCGCGATGGAAAGATCAATATGACGCAGCGCTTCTCTCTCATAAGGAGTGCCTTTTTGATAAATGAAACTCAAATCCTTTATTTCGATCGACATAATGCGTTCACCATTTCCTCCACCGTTAAGGGCAATGTGGCATCCAAATAGCCCCGCTTTTTTAAAGCGTGGCCTAATTTGATGATCGGGGGTAAGCCGATCCCCAAAGCTTCCAGCGCTTCCCCGTGAGCAAGGACATCCCCGGTATTCCCCTGCAATGCCACTTTCCCCTGGGAGAGAACAAGGATCTCATCCCCCAAAAGCGCCTCCTCGATAAAATGGCTGATATTGATGATCCCGATCCCCCGCTCCCGGTGCAAATCGGCCACGGCGGCCAGGATCTCTTCTCGACTAATGGGGTCCAACATCGAAGTAGCTTCATCCATGATCAGATATCTCGGTTCCATAGCCAACGCTCCGGCGATCGCTACCTTTTGCTTTTGACCGCCGGAAAGAAGGTGCGGCTCATGCTCCCGATAACCTTCCATCCCGACAACCCGCAATACATTGGCAACACGGCGATAAATTTCCTCTCTTGGCAAACCAAGATTTTCCGGGCCAAAGGCCACATCTTCTTCGATCGTAGTGGCGACCAGCTGATTTTCCGGATTCTGAAAGATGTATGCCACCCGCCGCCGCACTTCCCAAACCGCATCCGGGTCCGACGGATCATACCCGTCTACATCGATGCACCCTTTTTGGGGCTGAAGTAAACCGTTCAAAAGCATGGCAAGGGTTGTCTTCCCGGAGCCATTGGCTCCCAAGACCGTCAACCACTTCCCATCATGAATCGCAAGATCAATTCCGGACAAGGCGGCATGCTCCCGCCCATCCTGCAAATAATCATAAGACACTCCCGCAAGACGGATCACTTCATTCACCTCAACATTAAAAGAAACTATAAGGAAAGCCAGGAATCTCTCCCTGGCCTTTGCCCTAAAATAATCTAACCCTTATACCAATTCCACTTTTACCATCTGAGCTGCGTCACCACGGCGTTGATCCAATTTGATCACCCGCACATAACCGCCGGCTCTTTCCTGATAGCGGGGGGCTAAGGTCGTAAACAGTTTCGTAACTACATCTTCACTCATGAGATATGCTAATGCCTGCCGTCTCGCATGAAGATCTCCTCTTTTGCCGAGAGTAATCATTTTCTCAGCAATGCTTTTCAGCTCGGCCGCTTTGGGCTCGGTCGTTACGATACTTTCTTTATCCAATAGAGAGGTCGTAATATTCCGCAACATCGCCCGGCGATGGCTGCTGTTCCTCCTCAGTCTACCGTATGCCAATGCCATAACCTCCTTACAGTTTAATCCTCTGACTTCTTCAGGTAGAGACCCAATTCATCCAGCTTTTCCATCACTTCTTCCAGTGATTTCCTGCCCAAGTTCCGCACTTTCATCATATCTTCTTCGGTACGCTGGATCAGTTCCTGTACCGTATTGATGCCGGCTCTCTTGAGGCAGTTATAGGAACGAACAGACATATCCAACTCTTCAATGGTCATATCCATCAATTTGTCTTTATTGTCTTCTTCCGTCTCGGACATAATCACATCGTCGCCCGCTGTTTCCGTAAGACCAATGAAAAGCCTCAAGTATTCCGCAAGGATCTTGGCACTGGCGCCTACAGCTTCATCCGGAGCGATGCTGCCATCGGACCAAACATCCAATGTCAGCTTGTCAAAGTCGGTTTGCTGGCCAACACGGGTATCTTCCACATGAAATACTACTTTGCGAATCGGGGAGAAAAAAGAATCGATGGGAATAACCCCAATGCTCTGATTCTCCTTCTTGTTCTTTTCCGCGCTATTGTACCCTCTACCCTTCTCAACGGAAATCTCCATATTGAGCCGGCCAGAGGAATCTAATGTCGCTATATGATGCTCCGGATTTAGAATTTCCACTTCGGAACTGCATTTAATGTCACGCCCGGTTATTTCACCTTCGCCTTCGGCTTCAATCGTCAAAAACCGTTCCTCATCAGTATGGAGTTTGACAGACAAGCCCTTCAAGTTCAGGATAATATCGGTCGTATCTTCAAAAACACCGGGAATCGTAGAGAACTCGTGAAGCACTCCTTCAATTTTCACGGAAGTCACTGCAGCACCGGGCAAAGAAGAAAGCAAAACGCGCCTTAAAGCATTGCCCAGGGTAATTCCATATCCTCTTTCTAATGGTTCAACAACAAAGCGGCCATATGTCTTGGTTTCATCCATATCTAAACATTGTATTTTGGGCTTTTCCATTCCTGACAGCATATATCTGGCCTCCTTATATATCGATGTCGTAAGAATATCCCAATCCCATTAACGGGAATAACCTTCGACAATCAGATGTTCCTGAATCGGGATATCGATATCTTCCCGTTTGGGCATATCAACTACTTTGACGGCAAGGGCTTCTTTATCCAGCTCAACCAAGCAGGAACGGATTTTACAGCTGCCAATTCACCGATTGCAGCAAACTTTGTGGATTTCTTGCTCTTTTCTGCAACGGAGATGATCTGACCTTGCTTTACAAGGAAGGAAGGGATATTGACCTTTCTCCCATTGACTTGATAATGCCCATGAAGAACAAGCTGCCGAGCTTCCGCACGGGAATTAGCCAAACCTGCACGATAGACCACATTATCCAAGCGCCGTTCCAGCAAAACCAAAAGGTTTTCCCCGGTAACACCGCCTTGACGAGCGGCCTTTTCATAATAAAGCCTAAATTGCTTTTCTAATACCCCGTAGATACGGCGGGCTTTTTGTTTTTCTCTCAATTGGAGGCCATATTCGGAACGCTTTTTCCGCGCTGCCGACTGTCCATGTTGCCCAGGAGCATAAGCCCTTTTATTCACCGCGCATTTATCACTGTAGCAGCGGTCACCTTTGAGGTAAAGTTTTCGCCTTCACGCCGGCAAAGCCGACATACGGATTCTGTATAACGTGCCATTTAAAAAGGACACCTCCTAAACTCTTCTTCTTTTCGGCGGACGGCAACCATTATGGGGAATGGGGGTCACATCCTTGATCATGCTGATCTCCAAACCATTGGCCTGAAGAGAACGGATTGCCGCTTCTCTGCCGGAGCCAGGTCATAACAGCGCATTCCACCTGGCGAAGGCCATGTTCCATGGCTTCTTTCGCACAAGTTTCTGCTGCCAATTGGGCGGCAAAAGGAGTGCTCTTTCTGGAGCCTTTGAACCCGGAACTACCGGCACTGGCCCAGGAAATGGCATTTCCCGCTCTATCGGTGATGACGATAATCGTATTATTAAAGGTAGAATTGATATGTGCCACACCAAATTCGATATTTTTCTTTTCTCTTTTTCTCCGCGTTTGTCTGCGTGCCATTCTTCATGCCCTCCTTTCTTATTTCTTCCTCTTCACGCCAACAGTGCGCTTCGGCCCTTTGCGTGTACGGGCATTGTCTTCGTTTTTGTCCCCGCACGGGCAGACCGCGACGATGGCGGATTCCCCGATAACAACCGATTTCCATTAATCTTTTGATATTCAAGGCGATTTCGGCGAAGATCCCTTCTGCAAAATCCATTGGTAATCATTTCCCGGATTGCATTGATTTGATCTTCGCTCAAGTCTTTAACCCGGATATCCCCGTCGATATCGCATGCTTTCAATATCTTCTGAGATGTGGGAACCCCGATGCCGTAAATATACGTCAAACCGATTTCCACTCTTTTATCCAGGGGCAAGTCAACACCAGCAATACGTGCCATTTAATACATGCACCTCCAATACGATATCATAAACTCAACCTTGTTTCTGTTTATGCTTGGGATTTTTGCAAATAACCATTACAATCCCTTTGCGCTTGATAATCTTACATTTTTCACAAATCGGTTTTACCGATGCTCTAACCTTCACGATAAACCCTCCTTCATTTTCAAGAGACGATTATTTAAAACGATAAACGATTCGCCCTCTTTTTAGATCATAGGGGCTCAATTCCACAGTCACCTTGTCTCCCGGCAGGATGCGGATAAAATTCATCCTGATTTTCCCGGAAACATGGGCTAAAACCCTATGTCCATTGGCCAATTCAACGGTAAACATCGCATTTGGCAGAGGCTCGATGACTGTACCTTCAACTTCAATCGCATCTTGTTTGGACATTTTCATTCCTCCTCAGCTCAAGTTTCCAAAGAAAGCTTTTTGATAAATCCTCTCACTTCCGAATCTTGGGGGGTAATCCCCGCTTCAAGTCTTCCCGGATCTTACCGGAATCTTTCAAGGTTCCCTGGATGTGTTTAAGGTTCTTTTTCTTCGGTCGCGCAAAGGTCTTCTTTTTCCCGTCAACAAGAAAGCTCAAATCTCCCTTAATTGCGATAATAATATAGAAACTTCCCTTATCGCGTCCTTGTTTTGAGAGGACCACTTGACCTACATGATGATCATTCATGTCTGCACCCCACTAAAGCCTTGTCAAGATCTCAGGCTCCCCATCCGCCATGATGGCGATGGTGTTTTCATAGTGGGCAGCAGGAGAACCATCCTTCGTCACCAAGTCAACCATCTTTTAACACCTTGATCGTATAGTGTCCCATGGCTACCATGGGCTCAACGGCAATGGTCAGACCAGTTCCATTCTCAGCCCCCCTGCCGCGCATACCATAATTTGGTACGCTGGGGTCCTCGTGCATATTTTGCCCGATCCCATGACCCACGAGATCCCGAATGACAGAATAGCCATTCTGTTCCACATGGGCTTGGATCGCATGCCCCAAATCTCCCAAACGGTTTTTGGCTACCGCCTGCTTCATGCCTTCATAGAAGGATTCCTCGGTGACTTTGACGGAGTCGTGCCTTCTCGTCGCTGATCTTACCTACCGGAAAAGTCCGGCAGCATCTCCCACATAACCACGAAAGGTGGCGCCGGTATCGACGCTGATAATATCCCCCTCCTGCAAAATACGGTGCTTATTGGGGATACCATGGACAATCTCTTCATTGATCGAGGCACAAATACTGGCAGGAAAGCCTTGAAACCCTTTAAAAGTAGGATCGGCATGACACTTCCTAATATGCTTTTCTGCCGCTGTATCCAGCTCATAAGTGGAGATCCCCGGTTGAACCAGTTCCTCCATAGACGCTAAAACTTCCGCAACGATCCTACCCGCATCCCGCATAGCAGCTATCTGTTGCTTCGTTTTTAACTAATCATTTTTGCCTCCCAGAGCACTGCCGATGTCCGCCATCACGGCATCACACCACGGTCTCCGTCAATATTATGGAGAAGACCTCTTTCACTGTAATAGGCGATCAACGGCGCTGTTTGGCTTTCATATACTTTGAGGCGGGCATTCACCGTATCGGCTCCGTCGTCGGAACGCTGATACAATTCTCCGCCGTGATCACAAACATTAGCTTTTACCGGCGGATGGAATTCTACATGATAGGTGGCGCCGCAGGCTTTGCAAACCCGCCGCCCGGTTAAACGAGCGATCAATTTTTCCGTCGGTACTTCAAGATTGATTACGCCATCTAAAGCGATGCCGGCTTTTTCCAACATCGCGCCTAAGGCATCTGCCTGCGCCGGCGTCCGCGGGAAACCATCCAAAAGGAATCCTTCTTTGCAGTCGTCCTTCTGGATTCTTTCCGCCACAAGGCCGATAATCACTTCATCGGGTACCAATTGACCGGCATCCATGAAACTTTTTGCTTCGAGGCCCAACGGGGTCCCTTCTTTTACTGCCGCACGCAACATATCTCCGGTAGAGATATGCGCAATATGGTATTCTTTGACCATCACTTGGGCCTGGGTACCTTTGCCGGCCCCAGGGGCCCCTAATAAAACGAGTCTCATCGGTTTTGCCTCCTTAACTCATAAACCCTTGATAATTACGCATCAGCAATTGTGATTCAAGTTGCTTCATCGTATCTAAGGCAACGCCGACGGCAATCAGCAAAGATGTGCCGCCAAAACTGATATTCAATCCGGTAACAGCCATCATCAAATTCGGTAACAAAGCGATGAAGGCCAGGAAAATCGCACCGGCCAAAGTAAGCCTCGTTAGAATACGGTCAATAAATTCCGCCGTGGGCTTCCCGGGCCGAATGCCGGGAATAAAGCCGCCGTTCTTTTTCACATTGTCCGCTACTTCCACCGGGCTGAAAGTTACAGCCGTATAGAAATAGGCGAAGAAAATGATGAAACCGGTATAGACGACCATATAGAAGACATGGTTGGGGCTAAAGATTCTTACAACAAAATCGGCAAACCCATTGCCGGGGAAGAACCCACCCAACATGCTCGGTAACATTAAAATAGACATCGCGAAAATCACCGGGATAACACCCGCTTGATTCACCTTTAACGGAATATGGGAGGTTTGCCCGCCATATACCTTTCTGCCCACAACACGCTTAGCATACTGGATCGGAATCTTTCTTTGCCCTTCCTGGATAAATACGATCCCAGCGATGATGATCACCGCCAAAACGAGAAATGCCAAGACTGCAAAGAAATTGGTTTCTCCGGTACGCAATGCTGAAATCAGATACGTAAGTCCGCTGGGAATTCTCGATACGATCCCGGCGAAGATGATCAGCGAAATCCCATTGCCGATCCCTTTTTCGGTAATCATTTCCCCCATCCACATCAGAAAAGCGGTTCCTGCCGTCAATGTCATCGCCAAAACCAAAACGGAGAAGACATTCACATCAATGATCGCAGTTCTCAAATAAGCAGACATCCCCAGCGCTTGCACAAAGGCAAGGATCACGCAGCCGTACCATTAATAAGTATTGCCATCTTTCGGCTTCTTCAGTTATTTCTTTTCGAAGTCGTTCGAAATAAGGAACGATGATCGTAAAAGCAGGTTCATGATGATGGAAGCATTGATATAGGGCATGATCTACACTGTGCCATCTCAACTTCTTAAGAGCCCGCCGGGAATGACATCGATAAAACCAAAGAATATTCCTGGGTGAATAGTGTTTCTAATACCTCCCTGTCAATAGGAGCCAGGATGTGAACGCCAATGCGGAAAACGAGAAACATCAAGAGCGTAAAAATGATCTTGCTGCGTAATTCTTGAGCACCTGACGCCATTTCTTAAAGAAAGTACTTTCAATAAAATCACCTCAACTTTCCCACCTGCTGCTTCGATTTTTTCTACCGCCGCTGCGCATTGCGAACCTGCACCGTAACGGCCTTTTTCGATTTCACCGTTGGCTAAAACTTTTTACACCGTCAACGGCTCCTTTGATATAACCCATTTCCCATAGCAATTCCGGGGGTAATCACCGTATCGGCCTCAAAATCATTGAGATCGGAAAGACCGATAATCGCGTACCTTCTTTTTCAATGGTGAACCCGCGTTTCGGGATTCTTCTCTGTAGGGGCATCTGCCCGCCTTCAAAACCGGGACGAACGCCGCCGCCGGGCGTGCTTTTTGGCCTTTATGACCTTTTCCGGCCGTTTTGCCGAGGCCGGAACCGATACCACGCCCTTTACGGGTGGCTTTCGCTCTCGCGCCGGGGCGGTTTCAAATCACTTATTTTCATTTCCATTCCCTCCCCTTGGCTCTTTATGCCTCAACTTCTTCCACCTTCACCAGGTGGGCTATACTTTTAACTTTCCCCACAATATCCGGGGTGTCGTTCTGGATGACAGAACTGTTCATTTTCTAAGTCCTAAGGACTTTGAGACTCCCTCTGTTTCCGATCATAACCGATCACACTTTTTAACAAGGGTAATCTTTGATTTAGCCATGACTTATTCCTCCTGACCCAAGATTTCCTTAACGGTTTTGCCTCTCAATTGGGCAACCTCTTCAACGGTCTTCATTTCTTTCAATGCTTCCAAGGTTGCCGACACCATATTAATGGCATTATTGGAGCCTAAGGATTTCGTCAAAATATCACGGACCCCAACCAATTCCAAGACGGCACGCACAGGGCCGCCGGCGATAACACCGGTACCGGGTGCGGCAGGTTTCAGCAAAACTCTGCTGGCCCCGAAACGACCGATATGTTCATGGGGAATCGTATAGTTCACAACGGGCACATAGATCAAATTCTTCTTTGCGTCCTCGATGGCTTTTCTGATCGCTTCCGGCACTTCCCCGGCTTTGCCGAGACCGGCGCCAACATGGCCGTTTTCATCTCCGACCACCACCAAGGCGCTAAAGCTGAAACGACGACCGCCCTTGACCACTTTGGCCACACGATTGATATTGACTATTTTTTCCGTTAATTCAAGATTTGTGGCGTCAATTCTGGACATCTATTTCCCTCCTTATACCTCTTAAAATACGAGGCCACCCTCTCTGGCACCATCCGCTAAGGCAGCAACTCTACCGTGATAGACCAAGCCGCCGCGGTCAAAGACAACTTCTTTGATGCCTTTTTCAAGGGCTTTTTCCGCTAATAACTTGCCCACACTATTGGCAGCAGCTTTATTGCCACCATAAGTATCCTTGAGCGAAGACTCCAGGGTAGAGGCAGCGACCAGGGTGACGCCTGTTACGTCGTCAATAATTTGCGCGGAAATATGTTTTGCGCTGCGAAAAACGGCCAAACGAGGACATTCCGTCGTTCCGGATATCTTCCTTCTGATGCTGGCATGTTTTTTCTGACGTACTTCTTTACGGTTATATGCTTTATACAAGTCAGCCACTCCTTCCCTTATTTCTTAACGCCAGCTTTGCCGGCTTTCCGTTTAATAACTTCGCCTTCGTACTTGATCCCCTTGCCTTTATAGGGTTCGGGTTCTCTGACGGCCCGCACATTAGCGGCAAAGGCGCCAACTTTTTCTTTATCGTTACCGGAAATTACGATCCGATTGGGTGCGGGAACCTCAACATTGAGGTCCTTCCCGGGATCCATTTCCACGGGGTGGGAATATCCTACTGTCAATACCAGATTGTTCCCCTGTTTGGCTGCGCGGTAACCAACGCCAACCAACTCTAATTTCTTTTCAAAACCATTCGTTACCCCGACCACCATATTATTGACCAATGCACGGGTCAAGCCATGGAGAGAACGATGCTCCTTTTCGTCGCTGGGACGGGTGACAAGGATCTGATTGTTCTCGATGGCAACGGTGATTTCGGGATGAAGCTCCCTTTGGAGTTCGCCTTTGGGGCCCTTGACCGTGATCTTGTGGCCATCCAATTTGACATCGACTCCGGCGGGAATATCTATCGGCATTCTGCCTATCCTAGACATATTGCACCTCCCAAATTGCGTTCCTTTTTCCCTTACCAGATATAGCAGAGAACTTCTCCGCCGATACCTTCTTTGCGTGCTTCCTTATCGGTCATCAACCCTCTGGAAGTGGAAATCACAGCGATACCAAGGCCACCCAAAACTTTGGGGATCTCGTCCTTACGAGCATAGACTCTCAAACCGGGGCGACTAATCCGTTTCAAGCCGGAAATCACTCTCTCACGGTTGCTGCCATACTTCAGATATAAACGAACGAAGCCTTGCTTGCCATCTTCAATGTATTCCACATCGCGAATGAAGCCTTCTTCTTTCATGATTTTGGCCAGATTCATTTTTGTTTTTGAGGCGGGAATCTCCACCTTTTCCATATAAACAGTATTTGCATTGCGGATTCTGGTAAGGAAATCGGCAATGGGATCTGTCATGACCATTTTCTCTACCTCCTTCGGTTGCTTACCAGCTAGACTTGGTTACGCCTGGGATTTCTCCCTTATAAGCCAATTCTCTGAAGCAAACCCGGCATATTCCGAACTTCCGCATATATGCGTGGGGGCGGCCGCAGATTTTGCAGCGATTATATCCACGCACAGTATACTTTGGCGTGCGCTGTTGTTTCGCGATCATCGATTTTTTCGCCACTGTGTTACCTCCTTAGAATTTTGGGCTTAGTTCTGCGCAAACGGCATTCCCATCAAAGTAAACAATTCCTTTGCTTCTTCATCGGTTTTTGCGGTGGTGGTGAAGCAAACCTCCAAAACCCCGCAGCCGGTCGATTTTATCATAGTCGATTTCAGGAAAAACCAATTGGTCTTTCAGGCCAAGAGAATAATTGCCGCGGCCGTCAAAAGCCGTAGGGGATACCCCCTTAAAGTCTCTTACCCGGGGTAATGCTACTGCAATCAGTCTGTCGACAAATTCATACATTCTGTCCCCGCGCAAAGTAACTTTGCAGCCAATGGGCATGCCGGTTCTCACTTTAAAAGCAGCAATGGATTTTTTCGCTTTGGTAATTACCGGTTTCTGACCGAAATTGACATCAAATCCGCTACTGCAGCATCCAATGCTTTGGGATTGGCAATGGCTTCGCCAAGACCCATATTGATCACCACTTTGCTCAATTTGGGAATTTCCATCACATTTTCATACTGAAATTTTTCTTTGAGAGCGGGAATAATCTCATTGGCATACTTTTCTTTCAGTCTCGCCACGTAAAATGCCTCCTTTCTCCCAATTACTTATCGAAAATTTGATCACAATGTTTACATTGGCGTGCCAATTTCCCATTGTCCAGAGTTTTCATCCGAATTCTCGTTGCTTCTTTACAATTATCACAGTAAAGCATTACATTGGAAATGTCGATCGGTGCCGGCTTTTCCAAAATACCGCCCTGTGGATTGGCTTGGGTCGGCTTGGTGTGCCGTTTGACCACATTGATCCCATCCACAATAACCCGGCCTTCACTCGGCAAAACTTGCAGAACTTTCCCGATCTGCCCTTTGTTCTGGCCAGAAATAATCTTTACTTTATCATCTTTGCGAACATGCGCTTTTTTCAAAGCCAAATCGCCCACCTCCTATTTCGTCTCAAAGCACCTCAGGCGCTAAAGATAGGATCTTCATATAGTTCTTATCTCTGAGCTCCCTGGCGACCGGACCAAAGATACGGGTTCCTTTCGGCTGACCGTCATCTTTGATGATGACTGCCGCATTTTGGTCAAAGCGGATATAGGAACCGTCGGCACGGCGAATTTCTTTTTTCGTTCTGACGATAACAGCCTTCACGACCTCGCCTTTTTTTACCACGCCACCGGGTGTAGCATGTTTAACGCTACAAACGATCACATCGCCGACAGTAGCATAGCGCCGACCGGCACCACCTAAAACTTTGATACATAAAAGCTCTTTTGCGCCGGTATTGTCGCCGACTTTGAGCCTCGTTTCTTGTTGAATCATCGGATTTGCCCCCTTTCTTTCGCGCCCTTAGACAATCGGGGCCTTTTCTAAGATTTCCACCAAACGCCATCTTTTATCTTTCGATAAAGGACGGGTTTCCATCATTTTAACTTTATCACCAATACGCGCTTCATTATTTTCATCATGCGCTTTGTATTTTTTGCTGGTTTTGATAATCTTCCCGTAAAGAGGATGCCGGATTCTCGTTTCGACTCTGACGACAATCGTCTTATCCATCTTGTCGCTGACTACATGGCCGATCCGCACCTTCCTACTATTTCTTTCCATCGCGGCCTCGTCCTCCTTCCGTATTAGAAATTATTTCCTTTGAGCTCGCGCTCTCTGATGACGGTTTTCACCTGTGCAATATTGCGCTTGACGTCTCTGATGACCATCGGATTATCCAGCTGACCGGTGGCAAGACGAAAACGCAGGTTAAAGAGTTCACCCTTCAAATCGTCAACCTTTTTGTTGAGTTCCTCTGCGGTCATTTCCCTGATATCCTTCATTTTCATTACTGATCACCGCCCGTTTCTTCACGTTTTACAAACTTACTCTTGATGGGCAATTTATGCTGTGCTAAACGGATGGCTTCCCTTGCGATTTCTTCCGAAACGCCGCTGACTTCAAACATCACACGGCCCGGCTTGACCACGGCTACCCAGTATTCCGGAGCCCCTTTCCCGCTACCCATACGGGTTTCGGCAGGTTTTTCCGTAACCGGTTTATGAGGGAAAATCTTGATCCAGACTTTACCGCCCCTCTTCATATAACGGGTCATCGCAATACGGGCAGCTTCGATTTGACGGCTGGTGATCCAACCACATTCCGTAGCCTGCATCCCATATTCACCATAGGCCACAAAATTGCCTTTTGTAGCTTTGCCCTTCATTCTACCACGGTGTTGGCGACGAAACTTAACTCTCTTCGGGATTAACATTAGGCTTCGCCTCCTTCCCCAAAGGACTTTTGCGGCGCTTTTTTCGCCCGTTCAGGCAAAACTTCACCTTTGTAGATCCAACATTTTACGCCGATTTTCCCATAGGTGGTGTTTGCTTCCGCAAAACCATAGTCGATATCGGCTCTCAAGGTATGGAGGGGAACTTTCCCTTCGCTGTACCATTCGGTACGGGCGATTTCCGCACCGCCCAAGCGACCGGCAACCATCATCTTGATCCCGCCTACGCCCATACGCATGCTGCGACCGACGGCCTGTTTGATGGCACGGCGAAAACCGATTCTTTTTTCCAAAGCGGCAGCAACGCTTTCCGCTACCAATTGGGCATCGGTTTCCGGTTTCTTTACTTCATTGATATAGATATTGACTTTTTTGGAAGTCATTTTTTCCAGCTGGTTTTTCAGGTTTTCTACTTCCTGCCCGCCGCGACCAATGACCAAGCCGGGTTTTGCGGTGAAAATATTAACTTTCACACGATTAGCGGCCCGTTCGATTTCGATACGGGAAATACCGGAAGCGTAGAGTTTTTTCTTCAAATACTCTCTGATTTTATGATCTTCCAAAAGATAGTCTTGATATTCTTTCCGGGCATACCAGCGAGAATCCCAACCTCTGATCACGCCGACCCGTAAACCTTTCGGATTAACCTTCTGACCCACGCTTAAACCTCCTCCCTCTGGCTGACTACCACAGTAATGTGGCTGGTCCTTTTGTTGATACGATCCGCCCGGCCCATAGCGCGGGGTTTGATCCGCTTCCAGGTGGCGCCCTCATCAACAAAGGCTTTGGCGACATATAAGTCGTCTTTATTCAAATTTTCATTGTGTTCTGCATTGGCAATCGCGGAATTTAAAACCTTCAAGACGGGAGCGGTTGCCCGGTTCGGTACCAAAGACAAAATAGCTTGGGCTTCCGTTGCGTCCTTTCCCCGAATCAAATCTACGACATATCTGACTTTGCGGGGAGAAATCCGTACATGCTTAGCAATTGCTTTCACTTCCAAGAAAAACTACCTCCTCTCACCCGAAAGCCTTATTTTAACGAGGTGGATCTTTCCGTATGCGATCCGTGGCCTCTAAAAAGACGGGTAGATACAAATTCTCCTAATTTATGTCCAACCATATCTTCAGTGATATAGATCGGAACATGTCTTCTACCATCATGAATCGCGATGGTATGACCGATCATTTGGGGGAAGATGGTAGACCGGCGAGACCAGGTTTTGATGACCTGTTTATTGTTGTCTTCATTCATCTTCTCCACCTTTGCCAAGAGTTTATCTTCGCAATAGGGGCCTTTTTTAAGAGATCTGGCCATGATTTGCCTCCTTCCTCCTTTAGCTGCGCGCCTTCACGATCAGCTTAGACGACGCTTTTTTCTTATTCCGAGTTTTAGCGCCCAAAGCCGGCTTGCCCCAAGGGGTGACCGGTGTGCGGCCAACAGGGGAACGACCTTCCCCACCACCGTGCGGGTGGTCACAAGGATTCATAACAACACCGCGGTTCGCAGGACGGATCCCTTTCCAGCGGGAACGACCGGCTTTACCGATATTGATGTTTTCCTGATCCTCATTGCCAACCTGACCGATGGTGGCCATGCATTCGATCCGCACCATCCGCATTTCACCGGAGGGCAGACGCAAAGTAGCATAATTGCCTTCCTTTGCCATCAGCTGAGCCCCGGTTCCGGCGGAACGAACCATTTTAGCGCCGCCCTTCGGATACAATTCTACATGATGTACAAAGGTACCGACGGGGATATTGATCAAAGGCAGTGCATTGCCGACTTTAATATCGGCAGTTGCGCCGGAAATGATCTGATCTCCGATTTTTAAGCCCTGGGGAGCCAAGATATATCTCTTTTCGCCATCAGCATAATGGAGCAAAGCAATATTAGCACTGCGATTGGGGTCATATTCGATGCTCGCAACTTTGGCGGGGATATTTTCCTTATTCCGCTTAAAATCGATGATCCGGTACATTCTCTTATGTCCGCCCCCTTTGTGGCGGGTGGTGATACGTCCTTGGTTGTTTCTACCACCAGTCCGATTCAAGGGAACAGTAAGGGATTTTTCCGGAACCGTTTTGGTAATTTCTTCGAAAGTGGAAACCGTCATGCCCCGGCGACCCGGTGATGTCGGTCTATACTTTTTGATTCCCATTTTTCCTCCTCCTTACTGATTACAGGCCTTCAAAAATCTGAATCTTGTCGCCCTCTTGCAAGGTGACGATCGCCTTTTTCTTGTCGGGGCGCTTCCCTTCATAACGGCCTTGTCTTTTTACCTTACCACGTATGGTTCTGGTGGTAACGCGCAAAACTTTCACATTAAACATCTTTTCCACAGCATACTTGATTTCGATCTTATTGGCATCCTTTGCTACTTCGAAAGAGTATTTATTATCTTCCAAAAGCATCATGGACTTTTCCGAAACAAGCGGTTTGACCAAAACATCATAAGGTTGTTTCATTAGCCGAGCACCTCCTCAACCCTAGCGACAGCAGCTTTGGTCATAATGAGCTTGCCGTGAGCCAAGATATTGTATACATTGATGCCCGTAGCTTCGATCGACTGGATACCGCCGATATTCCGAGCGGATTTAACGATATTTTCATCAAATTCGCCCAAGACCACGAGGGCATTATTTGCTTCAAAATTCTGTAGGAACTGATTGAAGACTTTCGTCTTCGGTTCCGCCATGGTAATCTCATCCAAAAGGATCAGTTCGCCATTCAAAACTTTGTCGCTCAGGGCGGATCTTAAAGCCGCCTGCCGCATTTTCTTCGGCATTTTGAAGCCATATTTTCTGGGGTGGGGACCAAAAGCCACGCCGCCGCCGGTCCAAACGGGATTCCGACTGGAACCGACCCGAGCACGGCCTGTACCCTTTTGACGCCAGGGCTTTTTACCGCCGCCGGAAACATCGCTTCGCGTTTTTGATTGATGGGTGCCTCTTCTCTGGGAGGCCTGGTTACACAGAACCGCAGAATGCATCAAAGGTACATTCACTTCGGCTCCAAAGATATCATCATTCAAATCGAGTTCTTCGATCTGTTTGCCTTCCATATTGTAAACCGCTACTTTAGGCATTTTAACCCTCCTTTCCCTCTATGTTCCACTTATGCTTTCACTGCATTCCGTACGATGACCATCGATTTTTTCGCACCGGGAATGGCACCTTTAATCAAGATCAAATTGTTTTCAGGGATCAATTTGACGACTTCAAGATTCTGAATGGTGACCCGTTTGTTCCCAAGACGACCAGGAGATTTCTTTCCTTTAAAAACCCTGGCAGGGCCTTTGGCACCGGCAGAAGCCGGGCGACGGTGATTCTTCGAACCATGACCCATAGGTCCTCTGGCAAATCCCCACCGTTTGATGGTGCTAGCGAATCCTTTCCCTCTGGAAATACCAGTCACATCGACCTTATCTCCGGGGGTGAATTGTTCGATGGTAAATTCCTGGCCTAACTGATACGCTGCCGTATCGTCAATGCGGAATTCTCTGAGATAGCGAACCGGCGCCACATTGGCTTTGGCTGCATGGCCCTTTTCGGGCTTGTTGGCATTTCTGATTTGGTCAAATCCCAATTGGATGGAATTGTAACCGTCATTGGTTTCATTTTTGATTTGTACGATGACACTGGGGGCAGCTTCCACCACGGTAACCGGGACAATCTTCCCATCTTCGGCGAAAATTTGGGTCATACCGACCTTCTTCCCCATAAGTACCTTTTGTGTCATGTTTACACCTCTCTTTCCATTCGTAGGTGCCGCAAGCGGCATTGCTCTCCTTTATTTTGCGGTGCTTAGATCACCGGTCAAAGAACAAGATTACAGCTTGATTTCAATATCAACCCCGGTGGGGAGATCGAGACGCATAAGAGAATCCACAGTTTTGGACGAGGGATTCAAGATATCGATCAGTCTCTTGTGGGTGCGCATTTCAAACTGCTCCCGAGAATCTTTATTGATATGCGGTGAACGCAAAATCGTATAGATGCTTTTTTCCGTGGGCAAGGGAATCGGCCCGGAGATCGAAGCCCCGGTCTTTTTCGCTGTTTCCACGATTCTTTCGGCAGACTGATCTAAAAGCTTGTGATCAAATGCCCGCAGCTTGATTCTAATTTTTTGCTTACTCATATTTAACCTCCTAAATTCGCCCGTTTGTCGGACTCGCTCCGTGAAAATACCCGCATGCTAGCGCAACCTCTCACATCATCGCTGCCTCAGGCGGTCAATTCTTATTCGGCAACACCGGAAACGACGCCGGCGCCAACGGTACGGCCGCCTTCACGGATAGCGAAACGGAGACCTTCTTCAATCGCGATGGGGGTGATCAATTCGATCGTCATCTTGATGTTGTCCCCGGGCATTACCATTTCTACGCCTTCAGGAAGATATGCTACACCGGTTACGTCCGTTGTTCTGAAATAGAACTGCGGCCGATAGCCATTGAAGAACGGCGTATGACGCCCACCTTCTTCTTTAGTCAAAACATACACTTCGCCTTCAAATTTCGTATGCGGTTTGATGCTGCCGGGTTTCGCCAATACTTGGCCTCTTTCTACTTCTTTTCTTTCAATACCACGAAGCAGACATCCGATATTGTCTCCCGCTTCCGCATAGTCCATCAATTTACGGAACATTTCTACCCCGGTGACAACCGTCTGCCGCGGTTCTTCGTTCAAACCAACGATCTGTACGGTATCCCCAACCTTGACCTGTCCTCTTTCTACTCTACCGGTTACAACGGTACCGCGGCCGGTAATCGTGAAGACGTCTTCAATCGGCATCAGGAAGGGTTTATCCACATCCCGTTCCGGCGTCGGAATATATTCGTCAACCGCATCCATCAATTCCCAAATCTTTCCGCACCATTCGCAATCTCTCGATCCGCAGCCGCATTCTCCGGCTTTCAATGCAGAACCCGCAATGATCGGAATATCGTCTCCCGGAAATTCGTATTCGCTCAATAATTCCCGGACTTCCATTTCTACCAATTCCATCAGCTCTTCATCGTCGACCATATCCGCTTTGTTCAAAAATACAACAATGTACGGTACCCCAACCTGTCTTGCCAACAGAATGTGTTCTCTCGTTTGCGGCATCGGGCCATCCGCTGCCGATACAACCAAAATCGCTCCGTCCATCTGCGCTGCACCGGTGATCATGTTCTTGACATAGTCAGCGTGTCCCGGGCAGTCCACATGGGCATAGTGCCGTGTTGCTGTCTGGTATTCCACATGCGCCGTATTGATCGTGATACCACGTTCTCTTTCTTCCGGCGCCGCGTCAATTTGAGCATAACTTGTTGCTACCGCACCGCCTTCTTTCGCCAGACATGTCGTGATCGCTGCCGTTAAGGTCGTTTTCCCATGGTCTACGTGACCAATCGTTCCTACATTTACGTGCGGTTTTGTCCGCTCAAATTTTTGTTTCGCCATTTTTATGACCTCCTAAATCATTCACAATCATTTTAGATTCTTACTTTATTGATAATGGTCTCCGCAATACTGGCGGGAACCTCTTCATAGTGGGCAAATTGCATTACATAAGTACCCCGGCCCTGGGTTTTGGAACGAAGATCCGTGGCATAACCAAACATCTCCGATAAGGGAACATAGCCGCGGATGGTCTGCATCTTATTGACAGCTTCCATCCCTTCCAGACGGCCCCGGCGGGAATTGATATCCCCGATGACATCCCCCATATATTCTTCCGGCACAACCACTTCCAATTTGAAAACCGGTTCCAAAATCACCGGATGACCTTTGACTGCCCCTTCTTTAAACGCCAAAGAACCAGCTATTTTAAAGGCCATTTCCGAGGAGTCCACCTCATGATAAGAACCGTCGAGCAATGTGGCTTTAATATCCACTACCGGGAAACCGGCCAAAAGCCCGTTTTCCATTGACTCTTTGATCCCCGATTCAATCGGTGCGATATATTCCTTGGGAATGACGCCGCCGATAATCTTGCTTTCAAAAGCAAATCCGGCACCTGGTTCCTGAGGTTCAAACTCGACAACACAATGACCATACTGGCCATGACCACCGGACTGACGCACAAATCTGCCCACCCCTTTGACTTTTGAACGAATCGTTTCTCTATAAGCCACTTGGGGTTTACCCACATTTGCGTCAACTCTGAATTCTCTCAATAAGCGATCTACGATAATTTCCAAATGGAGCTCGCCCATACCGGAAATAATGGTCTGTCCTGTTTCCGCATCGGAATGGACACGGAAGGTGGGATCCTCCTCTGCAAGCTTCTGAAGAGCCAAACTCATTTTTTCCTGATCGGCCGTAGTCTTCGGCTCAATCGCTACATCGATTACAGGCTCAGGGAAATCCATAGACTCTAAAATCACCGAGTTATTATAATCACAAAGGGTATCGCCGGTTGTGGTGAACTTAAAACCCACCGCCGCCAAGATATCGCCGGCATAGGCCTCTTCGATATCCTCTCTGTGATTGGCGTGCATCTGCAAAAGCCGCCCTACCCTTTCTTTCCGGTCCTTCGTGGAATTGTAAACATAGGAACCGCTCTTCAATGTGCCGGAATACACCCTAAAAAAGGTTAATTTGCCGACGAAAGGATCCGTTACAATCTTGAAGGCCAAAGCGGAGAAGGGTTCGGCATCATTGGGCTGCCGCAAGACTTCTTCTCCTTCATCAGGGCTGATACCGCTAATGGCGGGAATGTCCAAAGGCGAAGGCAGATAGTGCACAATTGCATCCAATAAAGGCTGCACACCTTTGTTCTTGAAAGAGGAACCGCAAAGTACCGGCGTCAAAGACACATCCAAAGTAGCTTTTCTTAAAGCGGCGATAATTTCCGCTTCGAGATCTCTTCCCCCTTCCAAGAATTTTTCCATGATGTTTTCATCGTTTTCCGCCAAGGCTTCCAGCATTTTCTCTCTGTGTTCCTCGGCAAGGCCAACCATGTCCGCCGGAATCGCTTGATCTTCCAGCTGTTGATTTTCTTCATAGATCGTGGCATCCATCGATACAAGATCAATGATGCCGATAAAATTCTCTTCCGCACCGATCGGCAATTGAATCGGCACAGGGTTGGCTCCCAATCTTTCCCGGATCATGTTGATGCCGCGGAAAAAATCAGCGCCGACCCGGTCCATTTTGTTGATATAGGCAATGCGCGGCACACCATAGCGATCCGCCTGGCGCCATACCGTCTCCGATTGGGGTTCAACGCCGCCAACAGAGCAGAAGACCGCCACCGCACCGTCAAGCACTCTCAAGGAGCGCTCCACCTCTACGGTAAAGTCCACATGTCCGGGTGTGTCAATGATGTTGACGCGATGATCCTTCCAAACGCAGGTAGTAGCGGCAGATGTAATCGTAATGCCTCTTTCCTGCTCCTGCACCATGTAATCCATGGTTGCAGCACCGTCATGAACCTCGCCCATCCGATGAACACGGCCCGTGTAATACAATATTCTCTCTGTCGTTGTCGTCTTACCCGCATCAATATGGGCCATAATCCCGATATTACGGGTACGATCCAGGCTATACTGTCTCATGATGTCCTCCACATCTGGCTAGGGATAAAGGGTTTACCATCTGTAATGAGCAAAGGCTTTGTTAGCTTCAGCCATTTTATGGGTATCTTCTCTCTTCTTAACGGAAGCACCAGTGTTGTTTGCTGCGTCCATCAATTCCCCGGCCACCTTTTCCTGCATAGATTTTCCGCCCCGCTTTTTGGAATACATTGCCAACCAGCGGATTCCAAGGGTTTGCCGGCGATCGGCCCGTACTTCGATCGGAACTTGATAGTTGGCGCCACCAACCCGGCGTGCCTTAACTTCCAATACGGGCATCACATTTTTCATCGCTTCTTCGAATACTTCGAGAGGATCTTTTCCGGTCTTTTCTTCAATAATATCAAAGGCGCCGTAGACGATCTTTTCCGCCCCGCCTTTTTTTCCATCCAGCATGATCTGATTGATGAATTTACTCAAAACTACGCTTTTATATACCGGATCCGGAAGAACCTCGATTTTTCTGATATTACCCCGTCTGGGCATTCTTTCCCCCTTTGGGTTATTCACAATTATTTCGCTGCAGCTTTAGCTTTCGGCCGTTTGGCGCCATACTTCGAACGCGCTTGACCGCGATTGGCAACACCGGCGGTATCCAAGGTACCACGGATGATATGATAGCGAACGCCAGGTAAATCCTTTACCCTGCCGCCCCGGATCAATGTCACCGAGTGTTCCTGCAGATTATGACCGATACCGGGAATATAAGCAGTTACTTCAATAGCATTGGTCAACCGCACCCTGGCCACTTTTCTCAAAGCAGAGTTGGGTTTTTTCGGCGTCGTCGTATAAACTCTGGTGCAAACGCCCCGTTTCTGCGGGTATTCTTTCAAAGCAGGCGCCGGCGATTTTTTCCCCTGAGTTTCTCTGCTGTTTCTGACTAATTGGCTAATCGTAGGCAAAATTCCACCCCTTCTTCGTTGATAAAAAAATGTCAATTTTATATAATTTTAAAAAATTGGACAAATTATTCAAGTATTGCGGCGGCGGCGGTCTTCACCGCCACGCCGCAAATCTTACCTAATAACCGTAAATCTTCGATCCATACAATCTCAATTTGCTTATTATCGCAAAGCGCGATCAGCGGATCCACGATCTCTCTTTGGGCATCCTTCGCAATAAGGACCACCTTAGGCTGGCCTTTTTCCATCAAACGCAAAGTTTCCTTCGTGCCGACAACTTTTTTGGCGGCCATGAGAGAATCTAAATCCATGATCATCCCTCCTGTCTGGCCTTAAGACCTGCCATCAAAAAGACGCATAGAAGAGTATATCACTCCAGAACGACATTGTCAATAGAATCCAAAATGTCCATTTCCAGGCTGCCGATGTCCTCCATCACAGGGTCAAGCTCCAGGTTTCCTTCTCCATTCAGATCGGGAATTTCCCTTTCGCCGGCCTCGTTGTCGATCAAGCGGACATTGCGGTAACGCTGCATGCCGGTACCGGCGGGAATCAGCTTCCCAATGATGACATTCTCTTTCAAGCCAATCAAGGGGTCCGATTTTCCTTTGATCGCAGCATCTGTCAAGACTCTCGTCGTTTCCTGGAAAGACGCGGCGGACAGGAAGGAATCCGTTGCCAAGGAGGCTTTGGTAATCCCCAGCAAGACCGGGGAACCAACGGCGGGTTCCAATCCTTCTTCCTGCAAGGCCTCATTCTTACGGTCAAATTCGTTCATATCCACCAGGGAACCGGGGAGCATATCCCCATCGCCCGGATCTTCGATCTTGACCTTTTTCAGCATTTGCCGAATCATGATTTCGATATGTTTATCATTGATATCCACGCCTTGGAGACGGTAAACGCTCTGTACTTCTTTTAATAGGTACATATGAACGCCTTTCACGCCTTTGACCTTCAGGATATCATGGGGATTGATCGCACCTTCCGTCAATTCATCCCCGGCTTCAACCACATTGCCTTCGGCAACTTTAAGACGGGAATTGAACGGTGTCATATAGGTGACCTTTTCTTCGCCTTCATCCATGATGAAGATCTTCCTTTGCTGTTTGCTTTCTTCAATGTGTACCGTACCGCCAAACTCAGCAATGATCCCCTGGAATTTAGGCTTTCTAGCTTCAAACAATTCTTCAACCCTCGGCAAACCTTGGGTGATATCGTCCCCGGCAACACCGCCGGTGTGGAAAGTCCGCATCGTCAACTGGGTCCCGGGCTCACCGATGGATTGTGCGGCAATAGTACCGACGGCTTCGCCGATGTCCACCAAATTGCCGGTAGCCAAATTGCGGCCATAACACTTTCTGCAAACGCCGTACCGGCTTTTACAAGTCAAGACGGAACGGATGTTGACCCGCCGTTCTTCCGGCGGCAAAGTTTCCATATACGCTTCGATAATCGGCAAATGATCATCGCTGATTTCTTCTCCCGCAGGAACGATCACCTCACCGGTGTGTTTGTTCACCAGATCTGTTGCTGCAATCCGGCCTTCAATCCGTTCGATCAACGGCTCAATATTCTTGATCTCGTCGACCCAAATCCCGGTCGTATTGCCGCAATCATCCTCACGGACGATCACTTCTTGGGCAACATCGACGAGGCGGCGGGTAAGATAACCGGAGTCGGCCGTTCTCAACGCGGTGTCGGCCAAACCTTTTCTGGCCCCGTGGGTGGAAATAAAGAATTCCAAAACGGTGAGACCTTCCCGGAAATTCGCCTTAATAGGTAAGTCGATGATCTTCCCGGAAGGATCGGCCATCAGACCACGGGTACCGGCCAACTGACGAATCTGCTGGACATTACCGCGGGCCCCGGAATTGGCCATCATGTAAATCGGGTTGAATTTATCCGGCGGGTCATCAAATCGCTGGTGACTTGTTCGGTGGCTTTATTCCAGTAGCCAATCTTATTATAACGCTTCGTTTTCCGTTACCAAACCGCGACGGAACTGTTCTTCTACCACGGAGACCTTTTCTTCCGCAGCCTTCATAATTACTTTTTTGCTTTCGGGAATCTTGATATCTTCCAAACCGATGGTGATCCCGGCCTGGGTCGAGATGGAGAAACCGAGGGCTTTGATCCCATCCAATAATTGGGAAGCCTCGCTGACCCCCATACGGCGATAACAACGGTCCACGATATTGGCCCAGGTCTTCTTATCGATATCACAGTTATAATAACCCAATTCTTGGGGAATGGGGATATTATAATTGAAGATCAACCGGCCAACGGTGGTCCGCAGCCGCTTAAAGGCGCCGTTTTCCTTTTTCTCAAAGGACTGGCGCTGTTTCTTCACCATGATATAATCCCATGCTTCCGGTTTCGGCACTTCGATGGCGGCGTGCAAATCCACATCTCCGTTGAGATAGGCGGCATAGGCCTCATCGAAATCACAGAAATACTTGTTCTCACCGGGAGCGCCTTCCCGCAAAGCGGTAAGATAATAGGAACCCAAAACCATGTCCTGGGTCGGCACCGCTACCGGACGGCCATCCTTGGGATTCAAAATATTATAGGCTGAGAGCATCAAGAGCCGTGCTTCCGCCTGGGCTTCCGCCGAAAGCGGAACGTGCACCGCCATTTGGTCACCGTCAAAGTCCGCATTGTACGCCGTACAAACCAAAGGATGGATCTGTAAGGCGCGGCCTTCTACCAGGACCGGCTCAAAAGCCTGAATCCCCAAACGGTGCAAAGTCGGCGCCCGGTTCAAGAGAACCGGATGCTCGCGAATTACATCTTCCAAAACATCCCATACTTCCGGGCGTACCCGCTCTACCATGCGCTTAGCGCTCTTGATATTGTGGGCTAACCCATCTTTAACGAGACGTTTCATCACGAAGGGTTTAAAGAGTTCCAAAGCCATCTCTTTGGGAAGACCGCATTGATGGAATTTCAATTCCGGACCGACAACGATAACGGAACGGCCGGAGTAGTCCACACGCTTCCCTAAAAGATTCTGGCGGAACCGGCCTTGTTTCCCCTTCAACATATCACTCAAAGATTTCAAGGGCCGGTTCCCGGGGCCCGTCACGGGACGGCCGCGGCGGCCATTGTCGATCAAAGCGTCGACCGCTTCTTGCAGCATCCGCTTTTCATTACGAACTATAATATCCGGCGCCCCCAAATCAAGGAGCCGTTTTAAACGATTGTTGCGGTTGATCACCCGACGATACAAATCGTTCAAGTCCGAGGTGGCAAAACGACCACCATCCAACTGAACCATCGGGCGAACTTCCGGCGGAATCACCGGCACCACATCGAGAATCATCCATTCGGGCCGATTGCCGGAATTGAGGAAAGCTTCCACCACTTCCAAACGACGAATCGCCCGGATCTTGCGCTGTCCGCTGACTTCCTTCAATTCTTGGCGCAAATCCTTCGCCATAGTAGCGAGATCGATTTCTTTTAACATCTGTTTTACGGCTTCAGCGCCCATACCGGCTTTGAAACCGTCGCCATATTGATCCCGGTATTCCCGATATTCCGCTTCCGTAAGTAATTGTTTTTTCACCAAAGCGGTATCGCCGGAATCCAAAACCACATAGGAAACAAAATAGAGAATCTTTTCCAAAGAACGGGGAGACATATCCAAAAGCAATCCCATACGGCTGGGAATCCCTTTGAAATACCATATATGGGAAACAGGAGCAGCCAGCTCAATGTGGCCCATCCGCTCTCTTCTCACTTTAGCCCGGGTTACTTCAACGCCGCAGCGGTCACAGATCATGCCCTTATAGCGCACTCTCTTATATTTACCGCAATGGCATTCCCAATCTCGCGTGGGCCCAAAGATTCTTTCGCAGAAAAGTCCATCCCGTTCCGGTTTTAAGGTCCGGTAGTTGATGGTTTCCGGCTTTTTTACTTCACCATGCGACCATTGTAAAATCTGTTCACTTGAAGCAAGACCGATTCGCATACGGTCAAAATTGCTAACATCGATCAACTATACATCTCTCCCTTCGCTCCGTTCATATTGGTATGACCGGCATTAAAGGTCATCTATTTCATCGTTGATTTCAAAATCGTCCAAATCCAAATCATCCGTATCCAAGTTGAGCTTATCTAGATCATCCAGACTGTCCAAATCGAAATCTTCCATCGTGTCGTTTAAAGCGTCTTCCTCTCCTTCTGAGGATTCGGCCGTCTCTTCTCCCTCTTCCACATAGGTCGGAGGTTTGTTGACGAGATCGACGCCAAGTTCTTTAACGGTTTCAACGATATCGTCATCGCTTTCGCGAATTTCGATTTCCTCATCGTTTTCCGAAAGGACCTTCACATCAAGGCAGAGGCTCTGCAATTCCTTGATCAAAACCTTAAAGGATTCGGGCACGCCGGGTTCCGGAACATTCTCGCCCTTGACGATGCTTTCATAGGTCTTCACACGACCGACCACATCGTCGGATTTCACCGTGAGGATCTCCTGCAAAGTGTAGGCGGCCCCGTAGGCTTCCAATGCCCAAACTTCCATTTCCCCGAAACGCTGGCCGCCGAATTGAGCTTTCCCACCCAAAGGCTGCTGGGTCACAAGGGAATAAGGACCTGTCGACCGGGCGTGAATCTTATCGTCTACCAAGTGAGCCAGTTTCAGCATATAGAGATAACCGACGGTTACTGGATTGTCAAAAGGTCTCCCCGTGCGCCCATCATACAAGATGGATTTCCCGCTTCTGGGTAAACCGGCATCTTCCAATGCCTGTAAAATATCGGTCTCGGTAGCGCCGTCAAAGACAGGCGTCGCCACATGGAGGCCAAGGTTCTTTGCCGCCCAGCCCAAATGGCATTCCAAAACCTGCCCGATGTTCATACGGGAAGGAACCCCCAAGGGATTCAAAACGATTTCAACCGGAGTGCCGTCGGGCAGGAAGGGCATATTCTCTTCCGGCAGGATCTTGGAAACGACCCCTTTATTCCCATGGCGACCGGCCATTTTATCGCCGACGGAGATTTTCCGTTTTTGGGCGACATAGACACGAACGAGTTTATTGACGCCGGGAGATAATTCATCACCGTTTTCCCTGGAAAATACGCGGATATCAACAACTTTACCGGATTCTCCATGGGGTACGCGTAAGGAGGTATCCCGAACTTCTCTGGCTTTCTCTCCGAAGATCGCCCGTAAAAGCCGTTCTTCAGCGGTCAGTTCCGTTTCCCCTTTGGGGGTTACTTTCCCGACCAAGATATCGCCGGAGCGTACTTCGGTTCCGATGCGGATGATACCGCCGGCATCGAGATCCTTCAAGATATCATCCCCGACATTGGGGATATCTCGGGTGATCTCTTCCGGGCCGAGCTTCGTATCACGGGCATCGCATTCATATTCTTCAATGTGGACCGAGGTGAAATAATCATCCCGAACCAACTTTTCACTTAATAAAATAGCATCTTCGTAGTTATATCCTTCCCAAGTCATAAAGGCGACCAAAACATTGCGGCCTAAGGCCAATTCCCCGTTATCGGTAGAAGGCCCGTCGGCAATGACCTGCCCTTTTGTTACCCGCTCCCCTTTATGGACAATGGGTTTCTGATTGACACAGGTCCCTTGATTGGAACGCTTGAATTTCAAAAGCTTATGGCTTTCGATCTCGCCGCTGTCCCGTTTGACAACAATGTGATCCCCTTCCGCCTTGGCGATAACGCCATCGTCTCCCGCAATTTCCACAACGCAGGAATCCGTCGCCGTTTTATGCTCCATCCCGGTCCCGACATAAGGAGCGTCGGTAACCAAAAGGGGCACAGCCTGGCGCTGCATGTTGGCGCCCATCAAAGCACGGTTGGCATCATCGTGCTCTAAGAAAGGAATCAAAGCGGCAGCCACGGAAACGACCTGTTTGGGGCTAACATCCATATAGTCGACCCGATCGGAAGGCATCGCCATGATGCTGCTGCCATAACGGACATTGACCCGGGAATGGATGAAACGGCCTTCTTCGTCCAACGGTTCATTGGCCTGGGCAACAATATAGTTGTCCTCTTCATCTGCGGCCAGATAATCGATCACCTCGGTGACCATA
>JAXGQI010000040.1:0-5154 GCA_040766525.1 Clostridiales bacterium
CATCGACTTTCTGATCAATGTTGTTTTGGATGAAAAAAAGGAAATCATCGCCACGGTAGCAGGCCATGCCTATCATGCGCACCGGGCAGGCTGTAAGGTATTAGACGCCGCCTATAAAATGCCCATCGAGGAATTGGCGGACATCGTCATTGCCTCCCCCGGCGGTCTCCCCAAAGACCTCAATGTCTATCAAACCCAAAAAGCATTGGACAATGCGCAATGGGCAGTAAAGCCCGGCGGCATCATTATCCTGGTAGGCGAATGTAAAGAAGGTTACGGGGAACATGTTTTTGAAGAGTGGCTGGAAGCTGCCTCAAAACCAGAGGATTTGTTGGACCGCATTCAGGAAGAGTTTCGCTTAGGCGGCCATAAAGCCGCCGCCATCGCAGCGATCGTAAAAAAATACCAAGTCTATCTCGTATCCTGCCTGCCGGTAGAAATGGTGGAAAAATTATATATGAAATCTTTCACCGAATTACAGGCAGCCTATGACGCCGCGATCAATGAAAAAGGAGCAGACGCCAAAGTTTATTGCTTGACCGTCGGTGGAACGACTTTACCGGATATTCAACTTTAAACAATAAAATATTTAAGCCCCATGATCGACTGTACTGCCCCGAAATAAAAGGACAGGGAAAAGAAGACCCTAACATAGAATATCGTGAAATCAGACAGCTTGACGTCGTTTTTCCAGCGGCGTCAGGCTTGTTTTTGTTTGTATACGCTCATTATTATAGAAATCAATGTATTCGTCAATAAGAAATCGAGCTTCATCGAAGGTTTTGATTTTCTGCCGATATATACACTCCGTTTTGAGAATGGAGAAGAAATTTTCCGCCATGGCATTGTCATAACAGTTCCCGCGTCTTGACATCGATGGCGTAATGCCATATTCTTTGGTTAGGTTAAAATACCCAAGAGAAGTGTATTGAAGCCCTTGGTCGCTGTGGAGCTGTAACTCCGCAGCGACTTCTTCTTTCTCCATTGCCGCTATAATCGTTTTTAATACAAGATTTACGGTTTGTTTTGTCCCGGTCTGATAGGCAACAATGCTATGATCATATAGATCGCGAATCATAGACAAATAGAGCACGCCTTGGGCCGTATGAATGTAAGAAATATCGGTTACCCATTTAGCATTAGGACGCGTAGCAATAAAGTTGCGATCTAACAGGTTCTCATATCTGTGCAGCTGTTGACCCATGCGCTTATATTTCTTAGTACGGCGAATTTCTGAAAGCAGTCCGTATTTGTTCATCACACGAAGTACCGTCTTGGGATTAAGACGCAAATTCTTTTCTCGCACTAACCATAAACAAACACGACGGTATCCATAGGTGCTCCCGCAGCGCTGTTGACATTCCGCAATTATTTTTGACAAAGCAGCATCTTTCTCCGGTTTACCTCTATGCTGTATATGGTTGTAATAACCGCTGCGGGATACGCCAAAGAAGCGGCACATCGTAGCTACCGGATATTGATTTTTGCGGAAATAGATGATTTCATACTTGACAGATGGCCTCACTTCCTTCCAGCGGCACGAAGAAAATCCCGCAATAACCGGTTTTCCATCTCTAGCCGCTTGATTTTATATTCTTTTTCTTCCTCCGCCGCATCCTTTTTCGGGCGACCAGGGCGGCGCGGTACAATTCCGAACTCTGCTTTTCTTTCCTTCCTTCTTTCTCTTTTTAACAGCTGATGCACAGGCCGATCTCCTTGCAGCTGAAAATATGCCGCAATTTCTTTATGGGTACATCCTGCCGCGAGCATTCCTTTGATTTCCGGTAACAGCTCCTGAACTTTTGTATATCTTCTTTTTGACATGACAATCCCCCATTCGTAAGTTTATTATCCTACGTTTGGGGGATTCTTTTCAATGTCCGTTTTTCCTGGGGCAGTACAAACATACGTAAGCGGTCAGGGGCTTTGGTTTGACAACGCTATCGGCTTTTGTCTGCAGTCTCAGACGGGTTAAATAACCCGTCTTTTTCTATTTTATCCTATTTTCTTGATTGACCTATCAAATCGGGTAACGCAAAAGCGTCGAGAACTTCCCTTCCAGCAAATCCTTTTTCACTTTGCCGAGGTGAAGGCCCGTGCGGATATAATGGGTCAAAATACCGGCTTTTCCGATATCCCCCACGAGATAAAAGCCCACCAAAACATCGTCACGAAATACCAAGCGGCGGCGGACCGTATCTCCATGGGAATACAGCGCTACTTCAAACCCGTCTGCGGCTTCTTTTTGAATCATACCGCCTCCAATGAGCGCCCTGCCGAAAAAGGTTGCCGCATTCATTGCGATGGAACCGTGATAGGGGGTCTTTTTGCCGCTCATATTATCCCCGGCAAATTTTCCCTGTTCTGCGGCGTTTGGCCAAAGTGCATTATTGCGATATGCCTTTTCAACAAGATCAAAACTATTGATGCAATCCCCGGCGGCATACACATTTTCCAAATTCGTGCGTAAAAACACATTGGTTTTGATCGCGTCATCAGCCTCAAGCCCGCTTCCCGCCAAAAAGCCGATATTGGGCAGCACGCCTTTACCGATGATCATAAAATCCGCTGGGATCTGGCGGCCATCCGTCAAGAGAACGCTGTCCACACGCCCGTCTTTGGGAATAATTTCTTTAACATCGCTGTGATACTCCACCTTTAGTCCATGTTCGATGAGAAAAGCAGCCAAATCATCGGCACTACTCTCATCAAGCATCCGGCTCAGGATATGCCCGGATGAGATAATACAGGTCACTTGGACGCCCCTTTCCAACAAAGCATAGGCTGCTTTTAAGGAAACAAAGCCACCACCGATCACCACGGCTTTGGCGCCGGGTTGAGCCAAAGGTTCAATCTCTTTAGCGTCGTCCAATGTGCGCAAGACGAAAACACCCTTGCTTTCGACCCCCTTAATAGCGGGTTTTACCGCATACCCGCCCGTAGCGATCAGCAACTTGTCATAGGGATAGACTGCGCCGCTGGCGCCGGTTGCAACCTGCTTTTTACTATCCACATCAACACAGGCTTCTCCCATATGAAGATGAAGATCCTTTTTCTCATAAAAATCATCATCGCGAATAAGGAGATTCTTTTCCCGATATTGCCCCGTTAAATAATAGAAGTCATACACCGGGCATAGGCAGGATATTTTTCGTCCGTCAAAATATCGATCTTCCCTCCGGGATCATTTTGGCGGATTCTCTCCGCGGCGAAGGTTCCGGCTGCACTATTGCCAATGATCAAATATTGCACATCCCTTCACCTCCTTTTATATCCCCAGCGCCTTCCTCTTTCCTTTGATATGTTCAATGATCCCATCAACCGCTTTCAAGGGATCGGTCTCTACATAGAACTTGCCGCCCAAAAGTTCTTCGCAAGTTTTTCCCGTAAGAATCCCGGCCACCTCAGGACTACCCAAAACAGGAGGCGCAACCCCCAAATGGGTCAAAAGGCCGATGGCAACCGCCCAAGTCCCGATCGAAAGCGCCTTTTCATGTTGGAGTTCTGCAGCGGAAGCCGCGACAGGCAGATCCTTAACGGCAACATTGAGATAACCTGCCAAAGCATAGAGCAAATCCCCGATCCGCCCATTATCAACGCAACTCCCCATATGGAGTACAGGCGGCAGCGGGCCGCCCAAACCGGCAGCTTCACCCACGGCAGTCAGCACTGCCTTCATCGTATCCCCGGCATATTTATTGGTGGCTTCCGGCGTCATTAGCCCTGCTTTCGCCACCGCTTGAGCGGAACAACCGGTCGAGACAACAAGAATATTATTCTTGATCAATTCCTTGATCATCGTTACATGGTCATAATCATGTTTGACCTTGGCATTGTTACATCCAACCGTACCGACGGCGCCAAGAATATTGCCGTTGATAATATTATCGACTAAGGGTTTCAACGGATTTTCCGCGTCAAGTTTGGCTAAAGCGCCGACGATTCCCTCAACGCTAAATCCGCCCATCATTTTGGTTTTCACCTCGGGGATACTCACCCGGGAAGAATCACGGTTGACATAATTGGCAATCGCAGACCGAACGATGATTTGCGCCTTTTCATCCGCATCATCCAAGTTAAACTGGACATGTTCAGCGCCAACCATTTTCACGATCGGCTTCGTCGTGAAGATCTTGGTATGATAACAGGATGCGACATTCGTCAAAGACGGCATGATACACTGAACATCCACAACCATCGCTTCAATCGCACCGGTCACGAGCACCAATTCCTGGGCCAAGAAATTCGTCGCCAAAGGAACGCCGCGCCGCATCAGAAGCTCATTACCGCTACAGCAAACCCCCACAACATTGATGCCTTTCGCCCCAACCGCAAGAGCCTCTCCATCTAATGCTTTGGCCCAATCGGCAACTTTTTCCGCTACAATCGGTTCATGACCATGCACAACGATATTGACATAGTCTTCTTTTATTACGCCAAGATTGGCCTCGGTCACATTAGGCATCGGCGTGCCAAAAATAATATCCTGCAAATCGCAACCGAGATGGAGGCCGCCATAGCCATCCACAAGCCCCATTCTGACGGTAGAGAGGATCAAGTTGACCGGATCGGCATCCATCCCCATGGTTGTTTGGTGCATGGATTGGCGAATTTCGCGATCAGGATTACGGGGCAAAATCCCCAATTTGCTCCAAGTATCTATCCGTTCTTGCGGCGCTTTTTTCATTAACCAGCGCATAGGCTCCGATGTGTGGTTGCCAAAATCATCAAAGGCTGTCTTTGCCACTTCCGTTGCCAGCGTTTCCTTTGATTTTCCTTCCACTTCCAGCCCTAATTTTTGCGCAATCGCTTTGAGTTTTGCTTCATCTTTGATCTCATAAGAACCCTTTCCTTCTCCGCAAAGGGCCAAGGCTTCGATCACATCATAAGCATGATCCATATGAGCGGAAGCGCCGCCGGTGACTTGGCGCAAAAGATTTCTTGCCACGATCACATCGGCGGTTGCGCCACAAATACCGACTTGAGGCCCTTCCCCAAAGGGATCGATACGACAGGGACCTTGCACACAATGGCGGCAACAAACACCCAATAGGCCAAAACCGCACTGGGGTTGCTGTTCTTTGAAACGGTCCCAGACCGTTTTCACTTGATCTACTTCAGCTTTTGCCAGCATTTTTTGGGCCGCAACATCGA
>JAXGQI010000041.1:0-4759 GCA_040766525.1 Clostridiales bacterium
TCCTGTGGAGGCAAAGTACGGCTTCACCCGGGAACAGGTCTTTGAAGGCTATGCCATGATGAAGGCAAAAGGGGTGAAAGAATTCGGCATCCATACGATGATCGCCTCGAATGAACTCAATATGTGCTATTTCCTGGAAACTGCCAGAATGATGTTTGATCTCGTTTTGGAAGTTAAGGAAAAGCTGGATATTGATATCAAGGTCATCAATTTGGGCGGCGGGATCGGGATTCCCTATTATCCGGAAGACGCGGCGGTGGATCTGTTCGCATTGGCCGCCGATATTAAAGCATTATATGATGAAAAAATTATCGGCAATGGCTTGTTCCCGTCGAAACTGGCACTGGAAAGCGGCCGCATGATGGCGGGGCCCTATGGGTATTTGGTGACCCGGGCCATTCATAAAAAAGATACCTACAAGCAGTATGTCGGTCTTGATGCCTGCATGGCCAATTTGATGCGTCCCGCTCTTTACGGTGCTTATCATCATATCACCGTTTTGGGGAAGGAAGGCGTCCACCGGACGGAAAAATATGATGTGGTCGGTTCCCTTTGTGAGAATAATGATAAGTTCGCGATTGACCGCTATCTTCCTCCTATAGAAACAGGGGATATCCTGATTTTCCATGACGCCGGAGCCCACGGACATGCCATGGGATTCAATTACAACGGTAAGCTGCGTTCCGCGGAACTCCTTTGGCAGGGAAACGGCAAGGTGAAATTGATCCGCCGGGCGGAAACCATTGAAGATCACTTTGCAACGCTGGATTTCAATACCTTATAAGCACAGGTTGCTGCTTGAAAAATCATGCAATTGGTATAACTTTTTGCGGATTGTCCCAAAGCCTTGTGAGAAAGCCATTTTTATGTTATAACAGGAAGGAAAGGGGGAAGTGCAATGTTAGAATTGAAAAATATCAGCTGGACCGTCCAAGACGAGACCGGCAATTATGATATTCTCAATGATATCAGCCTGACCTTAGAGGATAATAAGCTCTATGTTGTGACCGGTCCCAATGGGGGCGGTAAATCCACTTTGGCCAAGATTGTTATGGGTGTAATCCAGCCGACAGCGGGGCAGATTTTGTTCAATGGGCAGGATATTACCCATATGAATCTGACACAAAGAGCCAAATTGGGCGTCGGCTATGCCTTCCAAAGCCCGCCGATCTTTAAAGGGATCAAGGTGCGGGAGCTTTTGGAATTGGCGGCGGGGGCCAATGAGATCGACGCATTTCAGCTTCTTTTTGATGTGGGGCTTTGTGCTACAGAATATATTGACCGGGAGATGGATTCCGGTCTTTCCGGCGGGGAATTGAAGCGAATCGAAATCGCGACCATTCTCGCGCGTAAATTGGATTTGGCGCTTTTTGACGAGCCGGAAGCAGGGATCGATCTCTGGAGTTTCCAGCGCTTAGCGGAAACCTTTGCTACGATGCACGCCAACAGCGATATGACCTTGCTGATCATTTCCCATCAGGAACGGATCATGAACTTAGCGGACGAGATTATTGTGATTGCCGATGGAGCGATTACCGAAGTTACCGATAAAGAGAAGTTCTTGAGCGAGATCGTCTTGCGGAAAGAATGCGCCTGCGGCGAAACTTGCGAAAGAGGGGTGGTCCTTTAATGCTGGACATTATCGATAAAAATCTATTAAAGGCCATTGCCGATATGAATGAAATCCCGACCGGGGCTTATAATATCAGGAAAAATGCGGCCGGGGAATCCCGCCGCAGTACGGAAAATATCCAGATCACCACGAAGGAAGACAAGCCCGGGATCGATGTGACCATCAAACCGGGAACGAAAGGTGAAAGCGTGCATATCCCTGTTATCGTAACCGGGGATGGCCTTCACGACAAAGTCTATAATACTTTTGAAGTGGGAGAAGGCGCCGATGTTGTGATCATTGCCGGCTGTGGAATCCATAATGATTGTGGGCTCGAATCTGGACATGACGGGATTCATGAGTTTTTTGTGCGCAAAAATGCGAAGATCAAATATGTGGAAAAGCACTATGGCGAAGGTAAAGGTAGAGGCAAAAATGTCTTGAATCCTACAACCAAGCTTTATGTGGAAGAAGGCGCTACCGTGGAAATGGAGCTGGTTCAGATCCGCGGGGTTGACAGTACGGTGCGTGATACTTATGTGCAATTGGATCGAGATGCGAAGTTGGTTGTGGTTGAACGGTTATTGACCTCGGAAGATCAAACGGCGGATTCCATTATTGATGTGGAATTGTTAGGAGAAGAATCCAGCGCCCAGATTGTTTCCCGTTCTGTGGCGCAGGGCCAATCTAAGCAGCTTTTCCATTTGAACTTGATCGGGAAAAATGCCTGCCGCGGCCACATCCAATGTGATTCCATCATTATGGACGACGCGGAAGTACAGTCGATCCCCAAAATTTCCGCCTTCCATGCCGATGCGCAACTGATCCATGAAGCGGCGATCGGTAAGATTGCGGGAGCCCAGCTCTTAAAGCTGATGTCTTTAGGGCTCACGGAAGAAGAGGCGGAAGAGAAGATCCTCCAGGGCTTCTTAAAATAAATTCAGACATAGACACAGGCAATTTGTTTTTGCAGAGAATAAAGCTATTTTGTAGAAAAGCACCAGGTGATTGCAGTGAAAATCAGAAAAATGACAGGTAGTGCGGTTTGCATTATCGTTTTAATCTTGATGTTCTTGTATTCGGACAATGTTTCGGCTGCTGAGCATTTGTTTACCTATTATGTGGTTGATGGAGCTGTTGTGATCGGCGTGTATCACAGTGATAATGATGTGATTAGGATTCCCGCGATGATCGATGGCATGCCGGTCGTAGGGATCGACCCCGATGCTTTTCTAGATTGCCCGAATTTACAGATGGTTGAGGTCCCGTCAACGGTAACCGATATCCCGGAAGATGTGTTCCCGCAGCGGGAGGGATTTTCGGTCACAGGAGAAGAGTCTGCCTATATCGCGGCTTATTGCAGTAGGGAAGGTATCGATTTTAGGGCCGTGGCCCTATCGCAAAGTCAAGGAATTGAAAGCGACGAGGAGATAACTGCGCCGGATATCCTTTTTGACGATGTGGCGCCGGGTGCTTGGTACTATACCTATGTTTACGATTTGGTGAATAAGAATATCATTCATGGCGTAACGGCGACAGCCTTTACGCCAAATGCTTTTATTACCCGTGCGGAGTTTGTTAAGATGCTCGCAAATTTCCGGGGGCATACCGAGGAGGAGCGGGAAACGTATCGGGAAATGACGCTGTTTTCCGATGTTGATCCATCCAGTTGGTACGCCTATTGCGCCAATTGGGCCTATACAGAAGGGATCGTCTATGGGATCGGTGATGAGCGTTTTGATCCCAATGCCCCCATCAGCCGCCAGGAAATGATGGTGATGCTCCTTCGGTATCAGCAATCTGCTGCCGATGGGCTTTTCCCTGTTCGGACAAGTGAGATACAATTTTTGGATGATGCCAAGATTGCCACTTGGGCAAAGGACGCAGTGAAGTGCGTGCAAATGGCCGGGATGATCCATGGCAAAGACGAGTTTTGCTTTGATCCTCGTGGTTCTTCAACCCGTGCCGAAGCGGCGAAGATCATCAGCATTTTCACCGATTTAACAAAGGAAGATGAGAATGCGCTTGCGGGATTGGTTGTCGGTATCGGAGAAACGGCGTATTGGCTGGACGGTTTTCGCCAAACGGGAGTTGACGCTCCGGTGACGGTACAAAACCATAGTTGTACTTCCGGAGAGATCTATGCCGAATCGATGGGTTATAGTGCGGAGAAGGCGGAGGGCGGGACGATGCTCACCATCTCTGCCGGAGAAACTCGGCTGATCTTACAAAGCGGCAATGATCAGGCACAAACCGCCGGAGGAGAGTATATTACGCTCCCCATAGCGCCCTTTCTTTCCGATGCCGGGACATTGATGATCCCCATTGGGGCGGTGGCGAAGGTTTTTAACGATCAGGTGATTTGGAACGAGGCCAATCAAGCGTGTATTATTTGCCATGGCGATCGGGAAATCACGGATCTTGGCCCCTGGTTGAAGGGTTTGATTTGGGAGAAAGATAGCCGGAATTATGCTGAAAAGGCCGTTCATGTTGAGGTTACGAGCTACGGACAATCGGGGAAAGGCCGTACGCTAACCTATACCTCGATCTACAAAGTGGGTTATACGGACACGGTTTTTCTGGTGTTTGAGCAGCATGGATTTGAAGATGCTTATGATCGGGACGGGCAAATCCTGGTCAATATGGCCAATACGCTGATCAAGAAATTTTCTCAAGGTGACATTGATCCCGGGAACTGCCGTTTTGTGATCGTTTCCAGCGCCAATCCCGATGGTTTGGCCGAAGGTTATACCAATAACGGCCCCGGACGCTGTACCATCGTGGGGAAAGTGGATATGAACCGGGATTGGCCGACAAGCAACTATACCTCCAACCCTACCCCCAGGAATTATTCGATGCGTCCTCTATCCTGTAAGGAAACGCAGAATCTGAAGAAATTGATCGTCGCTATGGAGCCCACGGTTTTGATCGATTTTCATGGCTGGTTGAACGGAACCTATGGGGACAAACAATTGGCCGATATATTTTATACCGAGATGTCCTTACCCCGAAAGACGCTGTTTTCTTTGAGTCAAGGTTTGGAAGCGAATAATACGACCTATTTAACGGCGGATGAAATTGCGGAAAGCTATAGCACCGGCCTGATCGGTTTCGGCGGTTATCTTGTGGGCTGGGGCAAAGAACACG
>JAXGQI010000042.1:0-4553 GCA_040766525.1 Clostridiales bacterium
GTCAACCGGGAATGCGAAGTCATCGTTCTCCCCGCTTACACACCGGCAAAAGAAGTGAAAAAGCTCGGCCTCGACGGTCTCATGTTTTCCAACGGACCGGGAGACCCCGCCGAAAATACGGAAATCATCGCCGAAGCGAAAAAACTACTGAAAAGCGGCTTGCCGATTTTCGGCATCTGCCTCGGCCATCAAATCCTGGCTCTGGCCACCGGGGCCAAAAGCGAAAAGCTGAAATACGGGCATCGCGGCGCCAACCACCCGGTCAAAGACATCAAACTTGACCGGTCCTATATCACAAGCCAAAATCACGGTTACGCAATCGTAGCGAACAGCATCCCGGAAAAAATCGGGGAATTGAGCCATATCAGCCTAAACGATCAATCGGTAGAAGGTATCCGCTATCTCGACTACCCGGCCTTCACCGTGCAATTCCATCCCGAAGCTTCCCCGGGTCCGCAAGATACCGCATATCTCTTCGATGACTTTATCAAACTGATGGAGGTGGAACGCCATGCCTAAAAGAGAAGATATTAAAAAAGTCCTCGTCATTGGTTCCGGCCCCATCATCATCGGACAAGCCGCGGAATTTGATTACGCCGGGGTTCAGTGCTGCCGCGCTCTTAGGGAAGAAGGGATTGAAATCGTTTTGTTGAATTCCAATCCCGCAACGATTATGACAGATAAACACCTGGCAGACGCAATTTATCTCGAACCGTTGACAACAGATACGGTCAAACGCATCGTCGAGATCGAAAAACCCGACAGCATCCTGCCAACCTTCGGCGGGCAAACCGCCCTCAATCTGGCAATGGAACTCTCCCGGGAAGGCTACTTCGATACCCATCCGATTCGGCTGCTCTCCGCCAATCCCGAAGTCATCAAAAAGGCCGAAGACCGCCAAGCCTTCAAAGACATGTTAACGGAAATCGGCGAGCCTTTCATTGAATCAGAATTGGTCAATAATCTGGAAGATGCTCTTCATTTTGCCGCCGATGTCGGCTATCCGGTCATCGTACGGCCTGCCTATACATTAGGAGGCAGCGGCGGCGGCATCGCCTATACGGAGGAAGAACTGGAAGACATCGGGAAAAACGGTTTGCGCCTCTCCCTCACAACCGAAATCCTGATCGAAAAATGCATCTCCGGCTGGAAAGAAATTGAGTATGAAGTCATGGACGGGAAAGGCAATGTCATCACCGTCTGCGCCATGGCGAATATCGACCCTGTCGGATCCATACTGGGGATTCTATCGTCGTAGCGCCTACCCAGACTTTAGCTGATAAAGAATATCAGATGCTGCGGACCGCAGCCTTAAATATTATCAGCGCCTTAGAGATCGAGGGAGGCTGCAATGTGCAGTTCGCCCTCCATCCCGACAGTTTCCGCTACGCGGTGATCGAAGTGAATCCCAGGGTCTCCCGATCCTCGGCACTAGCTTCCAAAGCGACCGGTTATCCCATTGCCAAAGTGGCAACGAAGATCGCCATCGGTTACGGCTTGGATGAAATTATTAATACCGTCACCGGCAAAACCTACGCCTTCTTCGAACCGGTCTTGGATTACTGCGTCATCAAAATCCCCAAATTCCCCTTTGATAAATTTGTCTATGCCAAGCGCAAACTGGGCACGCAAATGAAAGCTACGGGAGAAATCATGTCCATTGGGATGAGCATGGAAGAAGCCCTGATGAAAGGGATTCGCTCCATCGAATTGGGAATGGATACTTTGCGCTTGAACGAATATGCCAAACTGCCCTTGCGTAAAATCAGAGAAAAGATGGAAGAAGAAGACGATACCAGGATCTTTGCGGTTTACGAGGCCTTATACCGGGGAATCACCATCGAAAGCATCCAGGCCATCACCGGCATCGACCCCTTCTTCCTCAATGTTATCTTAAATCTGGCGCGGATGGAAGCCAAAGTCCAGTTTGAAGAACTGACGGAAGAATTGTACCTCACTGCCAAAAAAATGGGCTTCCTCGATTCCACCATACAGCGGCTTTCTGGCCAGGATCTACCCTTGCGCCGTTATGCCGTCTATAAAACCGTTGGCACTTGCGCGGCGGAATTTGACGCCGAGACTCCTTATTACTACTCAACTTTCGATGAGATCAGTGAAGTTCCGAAAAGCGACGGGAAAAAGATCCTTACCATCGGCTCCGGCCCCATCCGCATCGGTCAAGGCATCGAATTCGACTACTGCTCCGTACAAGCGGTTTGGGCTCTAAGAGAGCTCGGATTTGAAACAATCATTGCCAACAATAATCCGGAAACGGTTTCCACCGACTTCGATATCGCTCATCGCCTCTACTTCGATCCGCTGACCCCGGAAGATATCGATAATCTTCTAATCGCGGAAGAACCGGAAGGCGCCATCGTCCAATTCGGCGGGCAAACGGCGATCAAATTAGCCAAACATTTGAAAAAACGAAATATCCCCATCTTAGGCACAGCCCAAGAGATGATCGACGCTGCGGAGGACAGGGAGAAATTCGACGCTATCTTAGAAAAATGCGGGATCAAACGCCCGGAAGGGAGAATGGTCTACACCCTGGAAAAAGCGCTGGAAGCCGGAGAAACCCTGGGGTATCCCGTACTGCTCCGCCCCTCATATGTCCTGGGCGGCCAAAATATGATCATCGCCTATACCGACTATGATGTGGAAGAATATATGGGCATCATCTTAAGGAACTTCATCGAAAATCCGGTCTTAGTCGATAAATACCTGATGGGGAAAGAAGTGGAAGTTGACGCCATCTGTGACGGCAAAGATATATTGATCCCCGGTATCATGGAGCATGTGGAAAGAGCCGGCGTTCACTCCGGTGACTCGATCTCCATCTACCCCGCCCAAACCGTCAGCCCGAAGCACAAAGCCCAAATCATCGATTATACGGAAAAATTGGCCAAAGAATTAAATGTCTTGGGCATGATCAATATCCAGTTCGTCATCGCCAATGACGAAGTCTATGTGATCGAAGTCAATCCCCGCTCCTCCCGGACGGTACCCTACATCAGCAAAGTAACGGGGATCCCCATGATCCATCTCGCCATTCGCGCTATTATGGGCGAAAAACTTGCGGATATGGGCTTCGGAACCGGCCTCTATCGGGAATCCGGGAAGATCGCCGTCAAAGTGCCGGTCTTCTCCTTTGAGAAACTCCACAATGTGGATACCCTCTTAGGCCCAGAAATGAAGAGCACCGGGGAAGTGCTCGGCATCGCGGATCGTTTGGATGAAGCTCTGCTGAAAGGCTTTGTCGCGGCAGGATTCGCCATCAAAAACAAAGGCAAAGTGCTTTTAAGTGTCAGAGATAAAGATAAGGACGACCTTTTGGATATCGCAACGAGATTCCATGCCTTAGGTTTCGGCCTCTACGCCACCAAGGGAACCTCCAAATTCCTCGCTAAACACGGCATCGAATCCACCCCGGTCAACAAGATCAGGGAAGGGAGCCCCCATATTCTCGACCTGGTGGGACAGCGGGAATTTGACTATATCGTCAACACTTCCACCTTCTCCCGGGATTCCAATCAGGATAGCATCAAAATCCGCAGAAAAGCGGTGGAAGCTTCGATCCCCTGCATGACCTCACTCGACACGGCCAGCGCCCTCTTGCAGTGCCTTGAAGCCAATAAAAACCTGCAAAACATCGCGCTGATCGATATCAATAAACTGTAAATCGTCTCAATTCCAAAGAAAGAAAAAGCAAAGGCCCTCGGTAGTAACTACCGAGGGCCAGCCTTTCGAAAAACCCTCGTTTTCTCACAAAACAAGAGACTGCCAAGAAAGGGTTTAGAGCAAGGCGCAGAAAAACCGCAGGACGCGACGTGTACAGTGACGTACATGAGCGGTCTGCGGTTTTGCTGGAACACAGCTATAAGCACTTTATTGACAGTCTCACCACCGGGGCAAAACGCCACGGTGGTCTTCTTTATTGGCAAACCTATTTATTGTTCATAAACACGCAAGATCCGTTTCATACTATCGACATACTCCGCTACCACTTTTTGGGGAGACAGGATCTTGGCATTATCGCCGAACATTGCGATCCAGGAAAAGAAGGTTTCACTGACGACAACATTGACACGAATCTGAAAATAGCCCTCCTCCGATTGGTTGATGACGGTATCTTTGCCAAAACGATCGAGAACGGCATTGATCAGAGAATTTTCAAATCGTAGCGTAACCGTCGCTTCTTCTCCGCGGAACATCTTGAAGGTCTTTTTTGCATACTCCCCGCAATCCAAAACCATACCGGCAGGCAAAGCAATGCGGGCCTCTTCCTCCATTTCCAAATGGTTCATTCGATCCACCCGGTAATGGGTAAAATCCCGGTATTTCTCGGAATAGGTGATAAGATAATAGTTCTCATCATCCCAGCAGAGGCCATAGGGACTGACAATATAACGCTCACCGTCTTTTCGGTACACCTTCTCTTTATCCAAATTATAACCAAAATAACAAAAGGAAACCTTCTTATTCTCCGCGATTGCCGAATGAAGACAGTCAACATTATAATAAATGCTCTCATTCAGCGATTTGATCCGATT
>JAXGQI010000043.1:0-4540 GCA_040766525.1 Clostridiales bacterium
CACTTGATCGGGGAAGGCGGCTGCCTTCGTCCCGGGCCGGGGGGAATAAGGGAAACCGTGAATAAACGCTAACAAAGCCAGTTGCACGGTACGCAATGTATTACGAAAAGCTTTTTCCGTCTCCCCGGGGAAGCCCACCATAACGTCGGCAGAGATCGCCGCTCCCGGTAAATGGGAAAAGATGCGTTCCGTCAAAGCCAAATAATCATCTGCGGTATAGTGCCGCCCCATGGACGCTAAGATGCCGTCATCACCGCTTTGGAGCGGGATATGAAGATGGGGACAAAGCCGCGGTTCCGCCTCCATGAGTTCAAGCAAATCCTCACCGACTTCCAGCGGCTCGATCGAACTTAGACGAATCCTGGGGATATCCGTTTCCGTTAAAAGCCCCTTTAAAACTTGGACAATATTGCCGCCCCCAGGCAAATCACGGCCATAAAACCCGGTATGGATACCGATCAAGACCATTTCCTTAAAACCTTCGGCGGCCAAAGCCTGCCCTTCACGGATGATATCTTCATAGGGGCGGCTCACCACCGGTCCCCGCACATAGGGCACGATACAATAGGTGCAAAATTGCTCACAACCGTCTTGAATCTTCAAATAAGCGCGAACCCGATTGGTTTCCTTCACCGTCAGATCCGAACGGGGAAAGACATGGCGGTGAGAGATATCCTCTACGATCAATCGTTTCTCCCCTTGGGCCCTCGTCATCTCCACCAAAGACAAGAGCCGATCTTTCTCAACATTGCCCACGACAAGGGAAACCCCGTCGATCTTCATCAAATCGGCCCCCGCCCGCTGGCTGTAACAACCGGTCACAACGATAAAGGCATGGGGATTTTCCCGCCGCAAATGACGGATGACACGGCGGCCCTTACTTTCCGCCATCTGTGTAACGGCACAGGTATTGACAACGACAATTTCCGCTTTTGCTTTATTCTGGATCCATTCATAACCCGCCGCGGTAAAATCCCGGGCGATGGCTTCCGTTTCATATTGATTTACTTTGCAACCCAAAGTCACAAAGGATACCGTTCCTTTACGCATCCTGCTCCCCCCAGTCTCCTACTGCATAACCCAAAGCGCCCAAAGCGGCAATGGAAGCCGTCTCTGTCCGCAAGATCCGCGGGCCTAAGCTAATGGGAAAGCCGCCTTTGGCGATAACGAATTCCGCCTCTTCCGGAGAAAACCCGCCTTCCGGCCCAATGAGCAAAATCAAGGGCCCGCCAGGATTCTTCGCCAATGCATCCCGCATATGGCCCTTCGTAGCCTTTTCCCACAAAAAGAGCAAAAGCGCTTTTTCCGGCAGCTCGTTGATGGCTTGTTCTAGGGATTGGGGAGGCAAAACAGCAGGGATACGCCCACGGCCGCATTGTTCGGCAGCAGCGGCAGCAATTTTCTGCCAGCGTCCCGCTTTATCCTTGCCCTTCCCTTTCACTTTGACCACCGTATTAGCGGTCTCCAGGGGCAAAATGCGCCCGACGCCGAGTTCAACCGCTTTCTGAACGATAAAATCCATCTTTTCGCCCTTGGCGATCCCTTGCAAAAGCCAAATATCCAAAGGAGGTTCACCGCTAAGCGGCCCTTCGGAACAGATCTCAATTTTGATCTCGTTTTTTTCCAAAGAAAGAACCGCTCCGGCGTATTCTTTCCCTACTCCATCGGAAAACCGCAAGATCTCGCCGGGCTTTACCCGTAGAACTTGGCCCAAATGGCGAGCCAAGTCTCCTTCTATATGAATCATACCTTCCCCAACGGCAGCCGGGGAAATAAAATATTTCGCCATTCTATCTCCTCATCATCAAGAGGGTCACCCAGTCCCCCTCTTCTCTGATTTCCATGACATGGAGGTGGTGGATTTCCGCCGCGGATAAAACTTTTCCCTTTTTATCCCGGATGATCCCTCCGGCGATAAAAAGCCCGCCGGGTTTCAGCACTTTTCGCACCAAAGGTAAAATATCGATAATGACCGACGCAATAATATTGGCCACAATAATATCAAATTGCCCCTCCAGACCGGAGACATCACCGGACAAATCCCCTTCCACAACCGTAAGCTTTTCCGACAGATGATTGACGGCAAAATTCTTGGTCGTGGCCTTTAAGGCTTCCCGGTCTCTGTCGACGGCAACAATCTTCTCCGCTCCGAGCAGTGCGGCAGCCAAACCCAAAATGCCAGTACCGCAACCGAGATCCATCACTTGCATCCCCGGCTTCACCTTCTCTTCCAATAGGCGCAAAGCGCCTCCCGTCGTCGGATGATCGCCGGTTCCGAAAACCAAACCGGGATCGAGCTCGACCACAACATCGCCCTCTTTCGCCTCATAAGGCTCCCAAAGCGGTTTGATGACAAGATGATGCCCCACGGCAAAAGGTTTGTAATACTGCTTCCAGGAATCCTGCCAGCTATCGTCCTCCATGATATCATAAAGGACATCGATTTCAAATTGGGGATACGCTTTCTGGACCAAAACGATGGCAGCTCCGATATGGCCTTTTTTCTGATCCCAATCCTCCGACGGTGAAAAATACCCTTTGATAATAAGCTCATCGCAGCCTTCCTGCAACTGCTCCTCGTCCCAGATCTCCGCCAATCCGGATTCGATACTGTTCCGCATAAATTGGGGACCTTCAGCCGAAATACCTTCCGCTCCCATTGTCAGCAAGAGATTGGAAAATTCCTCCTCCAAATCACGGTGGGTTTTTACTTCCACAATATGGTAGGCCATGCTTTCATCCCCTTTCTTCATCACGCTTTTATTCTCGCCACGGTATCCTATCCGTCACAACACTCGAAATAGCGGAAAACAGCTTCCGTCCGCCGCCAAAACAGCATCGCACAAGGTTTTCCGCTCTCGATCCAATACTCATATCTTAATACTTTATCTCGTTTTTTGCAAGCCATCCGGGGCAAGCGGCTTTTCCCCGATTAGGCAAAACCAACCGTAGCGCGGATGTACGAAGGTCTTAATAGATGCAAAGTCCGCCTCTCGAAGCTGGCTTTCCACCTCGGTTACCGCGGGCACCCGCATCTTTAACAATGTTTCGATTTCTTGATACTCTTCATCGTTTCCCCGCATCATCTCACAGATCACGGCAAAATGACCGCCTGGCCGCAAAACCCGATAAATCTCCTTGAAATCACGGGGCAGATCCGGCCAAAAATAGATGGTCTCCACCGCCGTCACCACATCAAAACAATCTGCGGGAAACGGCAATAAAGAAACACTCCCTTGCATAATCTCCACACGCCCTGTTTTCACCGCTTTGCGATTTTCCTTCTTGGCCATTTCCACAGCAAGAGGGGAATAATCAATTCCATACACCTTCCCTTGGGGCAGGGTTTTTAAAAGGCGGCGCACCGTTTTACCGCCGCCGCAACCAACATCGAGCACCGAATCATCGGATGTAAAAGGAATCTCCGCTAAAGCCCACTCGGTTAAAGGCGCATGCCCCAAATTCATTTTGCGTATCATCAGACGACCCCAAAAACCCTGGGGCTTTCTTGCATTGCGTGTTAGTTTTCTCAGCATCTCTGACCTCTGTTTATGGTTTTTCCCTAGTTTACCCCAAAGCAACATCCAATATCATCATCACGAGGAACCCGATCAAGACTCCCCAAGTACCGGAATGCGAATGTTCTCCCAGATGCGCCTCGGGAATCAATTCTTCCACGACGACATAGACCATGGCTCCGGCGGCAAAAGACAAAAACCAAGGCATCATTTTTGTGACGGAACCGGCGACCAAAACCGCAAGGATACCGAAAACCGGTTCTACGATACCGGAAAGGCAACCAAATAAAAATGCTTTTTTTCTGGTCATTCCCTCCTGGCGCAAGGGCAAGGAGATCGCCGCTCCTTCCGGAAAGTTCTGAATACCCATGCCGAGAGCCAATGCCATCGCCGCCGCCAAGAGGCTGGGATCGGCTTGATGTTGCGCCGCATAAGCGAAGGTAAGACCCACGGCGATCCCTTCCGGGATATTATGGAGTGTTACGGCAAAAACCAAAAGTGTCGACCGCTTCATATTTGTGCAAATACCTTCCGCAGTATCACAACCAATATGCATATGGGGAAGGAAGCTATCAAGGAGCAAGAGAAAGAGGGCTCCCAAAGTAAAACCCCCTGCCGCCGGAATCCAACCGATGATCCCCTGAGCTTCCGCTTCCTCAATAGCGGGAATCAGCAAAGACCAAACAGCGGCCGCAATCATCACACCGGCAGCAAAGCCCAATAATACCCTTTGGAGACCCCCATTGATCTCCCGACGAAAGAAAAATACAAGGGTAGCTCCAAGCGTCGTCATCAAAAACGTAAAACCCGTACCCCCGGCGGCCCATATGACTCCATCCATCTTCAATATCCTCCTGTAATTACATGCGTATACCAAGAGCCGATCTATCACAAAGAATTTCGCCGTTTTCCCCCTTTTTCCTTTGTCCGCACGGTCAACCTGAGAGATTTTGCCTTCTCCTATTGCCGCCCCCGATCGCAAACAAAAACAAATTATCGAAAAACCCGTGTTTTCTCACAAA
>JAXGQI010000044.1:0-4195 GCA_040766525.1 Clostridiales bacterium
CGACGGCGTCTTCAATGGGGATGACCTTCGCCAATTTGAAGAAGGCGGCTTGCATCACCATATTGATGCGATTGCCTAACCCCAAGCCTAAGGCGATATTAACGGCGTCAATAACATAAAAATGAATCTTCTTTTGCGCTAAAGTCCGTTTCATGGCGGCGGGAAGTTTTTCTTCCAATTCCTCGATGTTCCAAACGCAGTTCAAGAGGAAGATGCCGCCTTCCTTTAAGCCCGCCAGGACGTCATAGGTATGGACATAGGAAGAATTGGAGCAAGAGATAAAGTCCGCCGTATTGATGAGATAAGGCGCTTTGATGATATCTTTTGCAAAACGCAGGTGAGAGACGGTCAAACCGCCGGATTTTTTGGAATCATAAGCGAAATATGCTTGCGCCTGCAAATCGGTGTTGGAACCGATGATGTCCACCGATTGTTTGGTCGCGCCGACGGTACCGTCGGAACCCAAACCCCAGAATTTGCATTGGATCGTGCCTTCCGGCGTCATATCGATGGGATCTCCCGCTTTTAAGGAAGTATGGGTCACATCATCATCAATGCTGATGGTGAAGGAGGTTTTCGGTGTTGCGGCGGCAAGATTTTCAAAAACGGCAAGGATATCGGCGGGGGTCGTATCTTTGGACCCTAAGCCATAGCGGCCGCCGATCACCAACGGTTGCTGTTTTTTGTCATAGAAGCTGTTGCGGATATCCATATACAAGGGTTCTCCGGGAGCGCCGATGGTTTTGACCCGATCGAGAACGGCGATGCGTTCCACCGATTCCGGTAGGACTTCGAAGAAGTATTTTTCCGCAAAGGGGCGGTAGAGATGGACTTTGATCAGCCCCACTTTCTCGCCTTTTTTCATCAGATAATCCACGACGGTTTCGATGGTATCGCAAGCGGAGCCCATGGCCACGATGATATTGGTGGCGTCCGTCGCCCCGTGATAGGTAAAGGGTTTATATTCTCTGCCGGTCAAGGCGGAGATCTTTTTCATATACGCGGCGACGACATCCGGCACATCGGTATAGAAGCTGTTGGAAGCTTCTCTGCCTTGGAAGAAAATATCCGGGTTTTGGTTTGTCCCTTTCAATGTGGGATGATCGGGATTTAAAGCCATGTCTTTAAACTGTTTGATCGCGTCCTGATCGACAAGGGCGGCGAAATCCTCATAATCGATCGCTTCCACCTTCTGTTGTTCATGAGAGGTGCGGAAACCATCGAAGAAGTGGAGGAAAGGGATCCCCGTTTTGATCGCGGCGAGGTGGGCGATGCCACCTAAATCCATCACTTCCTGCACACTGTTGGACGCCAACATGGCCCAACCGGTTTGGGCACAGGCCATAACATCACTATGGTCGCCGAAAATATTGAGTGCATGGGTCGCCAAAGAACGGGCGCTGACATGCATGACGCCGGGCAGAAATTCTCCGGCAATTTTATACATATTGGGAATCATCAAGAGTAACCCTTGAGAAGCCGTATAGGTAGTTGTTAAAGCACCTGCGGTTAAAGAACCGTGGACTGCACCGGCTGCGCCCGCTTCCGATTGCATTTCCAGCGACATTGACTTTTTGGCCGAAAATATTTTCTTTGCCATTGGCGCTCCATTCATCGACGCCATTCTGCCATTGTCGAAGATGGAGTAATACGGATAGATCGCGTTGCCTTCCGTAAAAGGCATACGACACATAAGCTGCGGCCTTATTTCCATCCATTGTTTTGATTGTTTTTGCCATTTTTCCCCTCCAACAATTTGATTGTTAATTATCTTGTACATTTCGTTGTTTTGTGTTTCTCAATCGTTTTTGCCGGGTAAAGAAATAAGCACCACGGCGACCATGACGAGAACACAACTCGATGCCGATTTGTAAGTAAGCTGTTCATCTAAAAACAGCACACCCAAAAGAATGCTAGTATCAGGTTCCAGGGTTGCCAGATACAAGCCGTGGCAGGCCCCATCTTTTTTATCCCCAGTGTAAACAGGGCAAGGGCTACTACCGTGCACCCGATCGAAAGTATCAGCATATAAAGGCAACCCATGCCGGTGAGACGGACAAAGGGCGTTGTTCCAAAACATAGTTCACCGACAAAAAGTAAAACGGCTGTCAGCGAAGATACATAAAACAGTATTTTCCATGGGCTCATGCCTTTGATTTCAGGATGAGCGATTAAAAGTACATAGGCTGCAAAAAACACCGCCGACGAAAATGAGAGTAAGATCCCGAACATATTGTTAATTGAATAATCGTCGACAGAAAGAAGAATGATTCCCAAAGTGGCTAAGACCAGTGCCATAAGACCGGATTGCCTCAGCTTCTGTTGATAAAGAAAGTAGGCAAGAATGGTGACCACAATGGGGTAAGCAAAGTGAATTGTTGTTGCCAGACCGATGGATAGATAATTATAGGATAGAAACAAGGTGGCGTTCATCAGAACATAACCCACAATGCCCATAATAAACAATATCCGCATTTGCAACCAAGTTACCGCCAGGGATTCTTTTCGTATTCGCAGAATAAAAAAGAAGACAATACCGGCAGGAAAGAAACGGAAGAATAATACATCATACGTGTTCAGCCCTGTTTCATAGGCTTTTGCTACGATGAAAGAGATGAGGCCAAACAAAAGCGAAGCTGAAATTGTATAGATCACCGCTCTTTGTCTTGTCATTGTCTACCTCATATTATCTTGAGAAAGTTCAAGAATCACCCTGAAAAACCGTTTGGTGATTGTAAATGCACCTGTCGTTCATACCGTGGACTGCACCGGTTGCGCCCTTTCCGATAGCATTTCCACTAAATTTTTTGGCCGCAAATCGTTTCTTTGCTTTTCGTTCCTTCTCATATATTGCCGAAATTGATGACGGCGGGATGGGTTGAACGGTCAATACTTGCATTAGCAGTAGAAACAGTGGCGATTGCCGTATTTTTGGCCATTGTTTTTTATTTTTCTCTGTTTTTCCCCCTTCTGAATTTCATTTGCATTTTTGAAGAGAGATCCCCCACGAATCTTTCTTAAAAATACTTAATAACCTTATAATATTCTCTAATGGAAGTGCTTTTCCTCCCCAAAATCGCTAAATTTTTGCTATTGCACCTATAGATTCTATAGAATTGACTTCACAGGGATGCTCCGATTTTGTATAATAGAGGCAAAACGGAATCAAAAAAGGAGAATTGTTTTGATATTAGGGATCGATATCGGCGGTGTTTGTACCGATTTTGTGTTTTTTGACGAAAATAAAGGCGGTATTATTGGCCGGAGCAAATTGCGGCACGGCCGCAAAGGATTGGACGGCGCTTTGACGACGGGTTTGTCTTTGTTCCCAAAAGAAGCATTGGGAGCGTTGGATCAGGTGGTTTTTGTGGCCACATGGGGGTTTGATACGGAAAAAATTGTATCAGCGCTTCATTCCTCTCTGGAAAAGAGCGGGATCTCTTGCCCGGTTTTGACGATCGATGGGACGGGGGAGCATGTAGCCCTTACCGTAGATTCGCCCCAAGTCGGTGTGGGATCGGGGATGGTGGCAAGTCTCTTGGGGGCCTATGGTCTCACGGGAGAAACGGAGGCTTATGTTTTGGATATCGGCGGTGTTTTTGCTAAGATTGGGCGCATCAGCCGGGGGAAGTTGGAACAGGAGCAAGATAGTGGTACTGTTATGCAGGTATCTTTAGCGGGAGATAGCCCGATTTCCCTTTCTCCGACGGGAGAAATCGCTTATGGTCCGGGGCAGAGTATACCCCTTGCCATTGCCGGGAAGACGGAACCCGGATTTTTTTCTGCGATGGCAGAAGAGCACAGCGCCTTTGGCCCTTGGCTTAAAAAGGGCTATCCTTTCGGTCTGATGGCGCTTCAGGAAGGGGATCATCCTCTCTTTGCGCTCTTAGCCAAAGGCCCGCGGACGATTCCCGGCTTGGCGCGGGAAACGGCCTTGCCGGATCCGGTTACGATTGCCGACTGGATCCAAAGTGGCGCTCTTATGCCCATTGCTTTAACGCCTACGGATTTATTCCATGTTAACGGCGGCTATGTAGAGGGGGAGCGGGCGGCAGCCTATCTCGGCGCGGAGATCATGGGGGAAATCTGTGATCTGGCGCCCTTTGCCTTCACCCAATATGCCTTGGGGCGCTTAGGGGAGGAATTGCATCATTTCCTTTTAGCCCATTGCCCCGGCTTCTTTGACGGGGAGGAA
>JAXGQI010000045.1:0-4030 GCA_040766525.1 Clostridiales bacterium
ATCGCAATCGAGATCGCGAAAATCGCCACCGGCAACTGCATAAAGCGCTGGGCGGTGCGAAGCGCCGCAACGAGACCGGCGTCCAAATTAGAAGCAAGATTTTGGTTAACAAAAAGGTTGAATTGGCTCACCGATAACCCGATGAACACCGGGATCATCAACATGATCACCTTCTGAAAACCGGGATGGCGCAAATTGAAGGAAAAATGATAGCGAATCCCCACTTTCCTTAAAGCAAAGGCCTGCACCAAAAAGCTGCAAAAAGCGCCGACAACCACACCGATCGAAAAAGCGGCAATCCCGAATCCCGGCTTGATCGATTCGATATAGCGGCTGAAAGCAACCCCCACCAGGATGATTCCAAGATTATAGATCACGGAGCCATAGGCGGTCGGCCCAAAAATTTTATAGGATTGAAGGATACCGGCAATAATCCCGGCTAAACCCAAAAAGACCACCTGTAAGAGCATAATCCGGGTCAATTGCACCGTCAAAGCCATCGCTTGGGCGTCAAACCCCGGCACGAGGAGACGGATGATCTGGGGGGCAAAAACAAAAGCGCCGGAAAGTAAGATCAACATACCGGCACAAACAACATTCAATACGATACTGGCGGTTTCCCAAGCCTCCTCTTCCTGTTCTTTGGCGATATAGGAGGAAAAAATCGGGATAAAAGAGGCGCTCAAAGCGCCCCCCACCAAAACCATATAAATAAAATCGGGGATGGAAAAGGCCGCTTGATATGCGTCGGTAATGCGATTTTGCCCAAATTGGGCATAGATAAAGACGTCCCGCAAATATCCAAGGATACGGGAAGCGATCATGGCGGCAGCCACAACCCCCGCTGCCCGAGCTACTTTATTTCCATGTTCCGTCATGCATTGAACTCCCATCAAAAAGCATCCTCTTTATTATACTCATTTTTTGACGAAATTCAAAACAATTTTCACGGCAGCGGGAAATACACGGTATAACCGAAACAGGAAAGGGCCACTCTTTCATCAATCCGTTCGATGGCAACGGGGTAATCAGGGGTCTTCCCTTCGACTTTGGCGCATTTATAGGCCGCAACATCGAGACCGACGATCAAAATTGCCACCGCAAGCAGCAAAAGCCCGATTCGTTTCATAAAAAACCACCTCTCGGACATCATGCCCGAAAGGCGGCCGTTCTATCCCGCTCTTGTCTTTTGCCGGTTTCTTTTCATTCATCTAAATATTCATCAACGGCAGCGGCGAAAATTTCAACGCTATGGCAAGCCTCTTCCAAAGTATTCAAATCGGTTCCCACTTCCAGAAGGATGGCGTTTTTCGTTAAATGCTGGTTATAACGCCCCTTCTGCACCCGAACGGCACGCAAAATATCGGAATTCACCGTATCGATGGCAGCACCCACCGCTTTCGCAGTCGACCAATTTTGCTGCCAATTGGGATGATCCATCGTCGCATCGCTCCCCACTACCAACAAGAGTTTGGCCGCCGCTTCCCCATCTACCGTCATGGTGGTATCCTGTTTTTTCGGCCCGGAGTCACGGTGAAGATCAATGATCAGCTTCGCATCGGGGTATTTTGCTAAGAGTGCTTCCGCTGTTACCCTGGAACTGGCATAGCTACGATACCAATCCGGTGAATCGTGCACATTGGTACTCACCACCGCTTCGATCCCGTATTCCTCTTCCAGTTCCTCCTCCAAATGCTGTGCTACTTTCAAAACATCGCCCCTGCCGTTACCATCCGCTTTGTTCCCGGCATAAGATTCGGAAGTATGGGTGCAATAGATCAAAACACTCGGGTCGTCGCTTTTCAATGCCACCAGATCAAGATTGCCCGGCTGCTCTCGGCGAACCAAATCCGCAACCTGTCCACCTGATTCTGTTTGGCTGACAAAAACCGGGATCATCTCTCCGCTGAGTTCATCTTGATCATAAGCCACATCCCAAGCATAGAGGGAATCCGTCTGCTCTCCTTCCGTTTCGGAATAAGGCGCAAAATACGCATAGAAACCGTCAAGATCCTCGATCGTACCGGCAAATAAAAACTGGCTGCAAAAATAATAGGAAAACGGCGCTTCTCTATTAAAGGAAACCTCCCCCTGATATTCCAAACCCCAAAAGAGGCCAACCGCAAGCCAAAAAAGAATAAATACCAGAAAAAAACATCTGACCGCTCGACGCCTACGCCGCCGTTTAGAATACATGATGAGCGCCATTTTTAAACCTCCTTCAAGTAATCGCATTCTATAAGATATATGAAAAGTTGAAAGAGATTATACCGAATGGAAATTTCAGCGAAAAGCTCTTGCTTTTTTCACAACGCTATGCTAATATGTTTAGTTGTAATGGTTAAATGATAATGCTACGGCAAAATGAGGAGGTGAAAACATGCCCAATATTAAATCAGCAGCCAAAAGGGTGAGGGTTTCCGAAATGAACAGACAGAGAAACGTTGCTGCAAAATCCAAACTTAAAACCGCAACCAAGAAGTTCAAGGAAGCTGACGCCGCCGGCGACAAAGAAGCTGCACAACCTTTGTTGAAAGATGTTCTTTGCCTCTTAGACAAAGCCGCAGGCAAAAAACTTATACATAAAAACGCAGCCGACAGAAAGAAATCGAAACTGCAACAGAAATTCAATCAGATCGGCGCATAATACGAGTATCTTTTAAAGCCGCTTCACAAAAGTGAAGCGGCTTTATCATGTAAAAAACCTTTTTTCTCACAAAACAAGAGGCTGCCAAGAAAGGGTTTAGAGCAAGGCGCAGGAAAACCGCAGGACGCGATGTGTACATAGACGTACATGAGCGGTCTGCGGTTTTACTGGAACAAAGCACTAAGCCCTTTATTGACAGTCTCAAACCCCGGTGGTTTTCCACCGGGGCCAGATTGTCGACAAAGTCGGCAAGATGGGAGACATAAGACAAAGGCCTAGAGCTAGGAAAAGCAAAGGCCCTGGACGCGCAGTGTATATAGAATACATAAGCGGTCAGGGGCTTTGGTTTGACAAAGCTATCGGCTTTTGGCTGCAGTCTCAAAGGCCGCTTTACAATTGTAAAGCGGCCTTTTCAATTTCAATGATACGCTAAATCATCTTTTAATCGTTTTCAGCATATTCGATCAAACGGTGCATGATCGCAGCGGCTTCCGCCCGCGTAGCAAAATCTGTGGGCGCAAAGCGGTTATTGTTCGTTCCATTGATAATACCGGCAACCTTCATGCTATAGACCGCGGTTTTGGCATAATCGGCGATAGCAGCGTCATCGGCATAGGGCGTTTCACCGCTGCCGTCGGGAAGATCAATCTCCATCACTTCGGCATAACGATAGATCATCACCGCCATATCTTGACGTGTAATCTTGGCATTGGGTGCAAAGGACGTGGCGCTGACGCCGTTCACGATTCCGTTTTCAACCCCCCAGGCCACATGAGAAGCATAGTAAGCCTTCCCGTTTACATCGTTAAATTTAGTGGGAACCGTCGTTCCCTCTTGCGTATCCGCAATATCGTCGGTACGGTCGAGAATGGTAATAAATTGACCCCGGGTAATGCTCTTGCCGGGATAAAACATTGTGGCCGAGGCACCTTTAAAGATCCCCCTCTGCATCACAAATGCAACATCCTCAAAATACCAAGAGTCGGCCGGGACGTCGATGATCCTTTCCACCGGCTGCTCTTCCGCGTATTCCACCGCAATCGTTAAGATTTTGCTAACATTGCCGTCTCCATCTTTTACTTGGACATAGACGTCTTTGGCTTCCCGTCCCGTCAAATTATCTATGGTAAAGGTATTTTCCCCTATGGCGCAAGGCACTCCCGTACCGGAAGTATCGATCGTGGGCGCTTCGGCGCCGCTGTCGGCAACAGCGTAATAGATTTGCCCCGCTTCATTGGCGGTGAAGGTGATCTTTGCCTTGCTCACATGCAACCGTTCCCCGCTGCCGTTGGCAATAAAGGGATTGACGATATCATTTTCATAATCGGGATAGTTCGCCAGATAGGTTTCCTGCGCATTGACGAAACAGCTCTTCCCCGTTAC
>JAXGQI010000046.1:0-3714 GCA_040766525.1 Clostridiales bacterium
TGCCAAGCCCCGCTTACCGAGGGGGATATCCAACAAACGCCGTTTATCGGCCAAAAGATCCCCGTTTTCAGTTAAAGCAGTGATCGAGGTGGTATAACAGCTAGTATCGATCCCTAAAATCATTGCTCTCTTTCTTTCTCTTTAAAGCCCGGCTCATTCTTGGCATTATCCAAAATGCCGTTTACGAAAGGGCCGGATTCATCGTCCCCATATGCTTTTGCCAATTCAATCGCCTCATTGATCGCAATCCGAAAAGGAATATCATTTTCCTGCCGTATTTCAAAAAGTGCGAGCCGGATGATATTTTTCTCAACGGGATTGATCCTGTCGATCTTCCATCCTTGGGCATATTTAGCGATAAACGCATCCAATTCTTGCTTATCGCGAAGAACGCCCTCAACCAGATGACAAACAAAACTTTCATCCCTCGGATCAACGATCTCTTCCGCGATAGCTTCCTCCAAGGTCAATTTTGCCATCTCCATGGAGTTATTGCCCACATCTATTTGAAACAGCATTTTAAAGGCGGTTTCACGCGCTTGGTGTCGCTTCACAGTTTACCCTCATCGTTTGCCTTGTCCATCACATTGCCGTCTATTTCAGCGTCTCTTGAGGCGTTGGCAATTTCCTTTCTACGCAGATTCCCGCTGCCGGTAGTATCCGAATCCGCTTTTGTCACCAACACTCTGACAACCTTGACCGGCAATGAAGTGCTGGACTCGACAACTTCTTTTACTTCGCTTTGCAGGTACTGTGTCACTGTGGTGATTTTATCATCATAGTTCACCTTGACCCGCAAATCCAATTTAAGACCGCCATTGCCACTCTTGATCTTGGTATTGATACCAACGATACCCGGAGTGGCAAAAGCAGTCTTTTTAATAATCTCTTGAATCGTACTTAAGGTAACATAGATATCATCTTTGCCATTGGTTCCCGGCACCTTCGCAACTTTTGCCGGCCGCACAAAAAGCGCGCCCAAGATCAACAAAAGGCCGATAATCAACAAAACAGCGCCGATGAAAATCAGGAGGAATGTAGTGGCAGAATCGGTGATCCAACTATAACCATAGGTAATCAAGCTGGTAAATCCCAGCGCATCCAAGAGGACGACGGCGCCGGTAATCATCAGCAAACATGCAAACACAAAACCGCAGACCTTTATTATAAAAGACACGACTCCACCAACCTTTCTCTTCTAATGCTTATTCTTCTTCAGTGATCTCTTCCTCAACGACCACTTCTTCCGCAGGCTGAGGGAAGGAAACTCCCTGTACATAGATATTGATCTCTTGCACATTGAGACCCGTCATCGTTTCTACGGCACTTTTCACATTGTTTTGTATATTCTCTGCAATTTCCGGGATCTTGGCTCCGTAGTTCACAATGATATTGAGGTTGATCACCGCATCGCTTTCCTTCAGCTCTACTTTAACGCCTTTGGCCATGCTCTTTCTGCCGACCAATTCTGCGATCCCGCCGGCGATACCGCCGCTCATGCCGGCAACACCTTCCACTTCAGATGCGGCAAGCCCGGCGATTACGGAGACGACATCGTCACCAATCTTCACGCTCGTTGTTGTTTCATTAACTTCCGGTTCTATGGTTCCGTCTTCTAAAATATTTGACATATGATACACCTCCAACCGTAAATTATCAATCGTTTCAACCTATTATATCAAAAACGAGCGGAAATAACAATTATTTTTTGTTGCCAAGAAAGGATGACTATTCAATTGTGAAAAAAGAGATCAGTTCCGTATCGATCCCGGCAGCGGCGGCGGCAAATTGAATCAGCGCCTCCTGTTCCCCGGCAGAAAAATCCTCCTCCTTAATGATGAGGAGGTTTAAACGGTCATCAATCACAAAAATAGCGTCTTTGTATTTCCTTCCCTTCAAAACTTCCTCCACCATATCTTCGGTTTCGATGCGCCAAAGAAGAGTCATCAGATCGGCAGAGGCCGTATCTCTCGCATCCTCGGATATACTGTTGGCAATGATTTCTTTGAGCGTTTCCTCCTCACGGTCGCGCCAAGCCGCCCGTTTTAGGCGATAATCACTGAAAAAATCGCTTTCATACGCCACATCCTCAGAAACAGCCGTTGGTGTTGTTTCCGGGCTTTCCGCATCGACCACCGCCGTATCTTCTTTAGGGAAAAATATCATGGCTAAGAGGAATCCTACCATTAAAAGTAAGATTTTGATTTTCCAATTCATTTTTCTGTCCATATTTTACCCCTTTCTAACAACTTGGATACGGTTGGCACCAACATCCAAAAAGGTGGCGGCAGCATTAAGCAATGTCTCCCGAACAATGGGGTCAAACGCTCCTTCCGCAATGATCAAAACGCCTTCGATCGGCGGCAGCGTCTCATTGATCACAACAGGAGAACTGCCGCCGTCCAGCAACACCATCTCTTGGCGAAGGCTGCTTTCGGAATCGCTCGCGCTTTCACTGTTCCGTTTCGTTTCCTCTCGATTATAAGCATATTCTTTTTCCGTGATCCCCTGCCATTTGATGGATACCGTCACCATGCCCGCCCCAGCAATCTCATTTAAGCTGGATTCAAGGTCCTCTTCCACGGCGCTCAACATATCGCCGGTATTCACCCGCACCGGTGTTTCCACGCTTTGGGCGGTTTGATCATCGCTCCCCCAATGGCTAAAAAGCATGAGCAAAATGGCGGCCAAAACAATGAGCCCCAATTTCCACACCAGCTTTTTCTCCTTTTCACCCAGATGCATTTTTTCATTCATCCCCATCGCTATCCCTCACTTAAAATAGATTTTAGTTTTACTTTGGGCAATTTCAAATTCTTTTGCGATCAGTGCCTTGATCTCCCCGGACAGAAAAACTTCACGGCTATGATCCACCCCCGTTACCGTGATTTCTACCGTTGCATCTCCATCTGCAGACAAGTTAACCGTCGCCGTGAAAGTATAGGCTTCATAGGCCGCCGCAAGTTTAGCCTCCACATCCTTGGCAATGGCAAGTGCCGCCTCCTCCAAAACGGTATCCTCCTCATCTTCCCAGGATACTTCACCGAATTCCGTTACCTCCAACTCGGAAAAATCAAGAGCGGATAAATCCGTTTTATGGAATAAATCCAAGAAAGGGTTCAGCATGATTGCAATAATATAGAGCCCGAATATCATGCGAACCGGATATTTAGTTTTGCCTTCCGGCACGAGGATCTCAATAAATGCCGCCAAAATCCCAATGATCGCGAGATCCCGCAATAAACTTTTTATGATCTCCATATCCCTCACCGAAACATCATCGTCATATTCCCTAAACCCACCATCAGAAAGATAAAGACAAAAAACATCAGCCCCGTAGCGGCAACAAGCGCAAATAACGTCATCAAAACACCGGCAAAGCTTTCCAGAGTCGCAGTAAAATTATGATTACCGAAGGGCTGCAAGATCGCACCGGCAAAGCGAAAGAGCAGAGACATGATCAAGATCTTCAATCCGGGGAGAATCAGCACGACCGCAATAGCGACAAGTCCAAAGATGCCGATACTGTTTTTTAGGATTAAGGAAGCGCCTAAGATCGTATCCATGGCGTCGGCAACATAGCGGCCCACGACGGGCACAAAGCTGCCGGCGGCTACCTTTGCCGTTTTCATTGTCAGTCCATCGATGGTTCCGGCAGCCAATGTTTCCAAGCTGAGAATCCCCGTAAAAATCGTCAGCATCAAAGTTAAGGAA
>JAXGQI010000047.1:0-3260 GCA_040766525.1 Clostridiales bacterium
TGCCTTCGGAGCTTTGGGAAGAGCTTTTTCAAAGCTGTGAATAATAGGGTTGCAAACTGTTTATTACATTTTCTCGGCAAAATTCCATAAAAGGAACGTACTCCTCCTTAACCAGCTCGCATCCTTCCCGGATGATCGCGGCGGCGCCCTCCACATCGGTCGCTTCGATCCCGTGGCGACGTTTTAGCTGCGCCAAATACTTTCGGGCCATACATGGAATATCCAGCCCGGCGAAGCAGAAATTCTCCGGCACCACCCGGAACATGCGAAAGACATCGGCGGGAGACTGGTCAAAATAATCCGAAAGCACTTTGGCACAAAAGGATTCTTCATCCTGAGGGAAGGCGGATAAAGCCCGGACTTCCATATCCGCTTGCTCTTTCGCCGTCAAAACCTCGAAGGACATTTCAATAAAATTATGGGCTTTCCATAGGGCCATCTCTTCCGGCAAACGGCAGACATCCCGCACTTTTTCAGCGATCGCTTGGGCCCGCTGGAAACAATACCCAATGTCTTTGCCGTCATAAGCCTCGTCGGCAAAATAATCTAACCCCGGCAAATTGGTTCCATGGGTTAAAATGCCTAAGGCGAAATCGATATGTTCGGGATAATAGCGAAGGCAAAAGTCAAAAAAATCCGGCCCCATCTCATGGGCCATATTGCGTCCGACACCTAAAAACACGGCAAAGTCCGGAAAAACAGAGCCTAAGATCGTTTGTGGGTTTTCCCTTCCCAGCACTTCCCGGGCAAGGGCAATATGCGTCAATGGAAACACGCTTTTACTCCTATCAACCAATGATTTTTTGCCTTTTGAATCTTAAAGCTAATTCTATAGCTTATTGAAATAATTTACAAGCATTCAAAAAGATAATTTGTTTTAAAAATGGGAGAGAAAAATGGATACAATAGAACAACCGGTGGAGCAACCGGTAGAACAACCCTGCCCGCCTTTACCGGCCAAGCCGCCAAAGAAGCCGCTAAAAGAAATCCTTACAATGAGGACGGTACGAGAGCTTCTCTTCATCGCTTTGGGTTCCCTCTTTTGGGTATTTGCTTTGAATGTCTTTATCATCCCCAACGAGCTTTTGTCCGGCGGCATCACCGGGATTGCCCTGATTATAAACCATTATTGGCAAATCAGCGTGGCGCTTCTCGTCTTTACCCTCAATATTCCGGTGCTGATTTTGGCATTAAAAGAATTGGATAAGCACTTTTTCTTTTATACAATCTATGCCGTCTGCCTGCAAGCCATCTTGCTGGAGGCGACCAAAGGATTACCGGCTTATCATGGGGATATCCTTTTGGTCTGTATTTTCGGGGGGATCATCTCCGGCATCGGCTGCGGGATCGTGATCCGCCAACGCGGCTCCTCCGGCGGTCTTGATATCATCGGCATCGTGATTAAAAAACATTTCTGCTACAGTGTGGGAACAGCTAATCTCGTCGTCAACTGCGTCATCATCGGGATCTCCGCACTGCTTTTCGGCTTAGATATCGCCTTATACACGATCATCTATATCGCCAGCACCAACCTGGCTTTGGATAAAATTATTGAAGGTTTGAGCAAAAATTATACGGCGATGATCGTCTCCAATGAACCGGAAGCGATCCGTAAAGAAATCTTTCAGCGCATCCACCGGGGTATTACTTACCTTCACGGGGAAGGCGGCTTTTCCCAACAAGAAAAATCTGTAATTTTCTGCGTCGTCAACCAATTTGAGTTGGCCACCTTAAAAACACTCTTAGAGGAAACCGACCCCGAAGCCTTTATGACCCTGTCGGAAACCACCGAGGTTTTGGGGCGCTTTAAAAAGTCAAACAAATAAATTTGCCCGCTTCGTAACAAAAAAAGGCCTCCTTTCATACCATATACCATGATAAAATATAAAGGAGGCCCTTTAATGAGTAGAAGAAGTAGCGGAAATTGCGGATCTCAAAATTGTTGCTGTGGATGTGGATGTGGATGTGACAACGGCTGCGGATGCTGTGGCTGCTTCAATTGCGGAGATTTCAGCTGCGTTTTAAGCTCGATCTATAATGTTTATGTCTTACAATATCTGGCGTCCATTCTCTACTGTTTCTTAGGCTGCGGTTTATGTGGCGGCTGCATGCCTTGCCCCTGCGGCTCACCTGTAGGAGCTTGCGCCACGACAGCAGGCTAAAGGAGACGGGGTGATACGATGAATGAAGTGACGCAGGCCAATCCGGGAGAGCATTTTCCCCCAGGACAAAACGGCACTTGCTGTAACTGTGTGGTTCCCATATGTGGGTGCGGGCCGGCCTGGTATGCACAGTCACTAGTCAGCATCTACGCCTATTATGCTTATTTACAAGGTATTTGTTGTTTGTTCAGTAGCGTATTTAATTGCATGGGCTGCAATTCAGGCTGCCAAAACTGCTGCTTTGGTACCAGATGTAGATGCGGAAATTGCTGCTAAGCTGTGGTATCATTTTCCTAGCCTTACCCCCAAGAATAAGGAGCTGCCAATGGCCGGCAGCTCCTTACGTTCTTTTTCGTTTCAATGGAGCCGTTCCCGTTTTGGGGAAACACCGATCCCCTTTGGCCAAATCGGAAAACACGCTTTCTTTGGCTTGTTTTTTCCTTCGGTTGATCAAATGATCCCTGCCATATTTTGACAGGGATCAAAAAATGCACCTTTTTATGTGCGGCCTTTCATCATAAGAGCTTCAAAAGCATCGTTTTAGGAATTCCCTCCCCCACTTTGCAAGCCGATTTTCTGGCCTAAATCCAACAACAGTTTTTCCAAAATTTCCCGATCCAACCCGGGGCCTTTAGCCAACTCCAAAAGGATCCCCTGAAAAAGCCGCTGTTCCTCCTGACCCAAAGAATCTTTATGCTGCCAAAACAGATCGTTTAAATCCCCAAGGGACATCGTTTTGCCTGATTCCAAAATGATTCACCTCAAATACGCATGGATTCTATTTTAGTCTATGCGCTTCTTCGGCAAATATTTCGGAAATATCCGCTAAAAATTTGGGGAACTTCTCGATGAAAGCTGGTCCGCCACTGGCGAGGACTTCGACTTTCCCGCTCCCGTCTTCTCTTAAAAGCCCCTCTTCCTCTAAACGCTGAGCGAGATAGCGTACGGTACCGCCGCTGCCCTCGAAAATCGGAATGCTGGGAAAATATTCCCGAATGATCGGGAGCAAAAAGGCGTAATGGGTACACCCTAAAACCAAAGCGTCGATCGAGCCCAAATCGGCAAATAAACGGAGAAGGTATTCCCTGGCTTTTGCCT
>JAXGQI010000048.1:0-3230 GCA_040766525.1 Clostridiales bacterium
CGGGCGCGGGTTTTCCCTTGGGCGTCGGGGAAAGCGAGGTCTTGCAGGGGAAAGAGATGTACGGTCTCCAGAACGTCCTCTTGCCGATAGGACGGGTAGGCGGTGGTTTTACTTTCTTGCCCGTTTTTATAAACGGCTAAGACGGTAAAATCCTGAAGATTGTCAACAATGAGGAAATCCGCCTTCCTTCCCGGGGCAATAGCGCCCCGATCTTCCAGGCGGTAGTGGCGGGCGGGATTGATCGTGGCAAGCTGAATGCTTCGGATCGGGTCGAGACCCAGCGCCACCCCTTTTTTGAGGATGGGGAGGATATCTCCGGCCGTATCCAAATCATGGCAGTTGATATCGTCGGCGCAGAAAGCAAAGCAGGGCCAATTATCTTCATTGATCAGGGGCAAAAGGTTTTCCAGATTTTTGGCGGCGGAGCCTTCCCGAATCCAAACCATCATCCCCCGGGATAGTTTTTCTTTGGCTTCTGCAACGGAGGTCGCTTCATGTTCCGTGGTAATCCCGGCGAGAACATAGGCGTTCAAATCCCGCCCCGTTAAACCGGGGCAATGCCCGTCGATCGGGCGTTTTAGTTCCTTCGCCGCGGTGATCTTATTGGCGACTTCTTCATCTCCGTAGAGAACGCCGAGGAAATTCATCATTTCCCCCAAACCGTAATACTGGGGAAAGGCAGAGAATAACTGCCGAATGTCGTCTTCTCCGATGGCGGCCCCGGCGGTTTCCAGAGAAGTTGCCGGTACGGCGGAAGGCGCCATATAAATGATATCCAACGGGGTCATCTCCGCTGCTTTTGCCATATACGCGAGGCCCGGCAGCCCCAGCACATTGGCAATCTCATGGGGGTCGGCGATGACGGTGGTCGTTCCATGGGAAAGGGCCGCTTTCCCGAAGGAAGTGGGGTTTAAATGGCTGCTTTCGATATGGACATGAGCGTCGATCAGACCGGGGAGGAGAAGAGTGCCTTTTGCGTCTACGATGGTGTCCGCATTTTCATAAGCGCCGACGCCGACGATTATCCCTTCTGCGACGATGACGTCGGCGGTTTCAATTTCCCCGCTGAATACATTGACGATTTTGCCGTTTTTGATCAGGAGATCCCCGGATTCTTCTCCTCTGGCGATACGAATCAGATCTTTCATTTCTCCTCCATGCGGCGGCCTCTGGGCATGCAGATGATCTCCTTGATATTGGTGTCAAAAATATATTGGGAATGCGCAGGGCTCAAAACGATGGCGGTATCCGCGCCTCTGCCGCTGCCTCCGATCGCAATAATTTCTTCCGCAGCGTCAAAATGGCCGGCATCCATCGCCATGGTAGCGACTTCAACGGCAACTTTCATCCCTTGTCCCAGCATGCGCAAGGTATTGGCCACGATTTCCGCGGGATAGACGCCTTGGAATTTGAAATTTAAGGCTCTGTCCACACCGGCAAAAAGATGAGTGGTGCTGATGATCTTCATGCCTGTCGCTTCCAGTTTTTCTTTCATTTCCGTGGGGAACTCCTGGGTCCCCTTTTCTTTATATCCTGCTTGATGTGTGACCACGCTCACGGTAAAGCCGGAATCCATCAGTTTTTCCGCTGTTTCTCCATAGGTGGAGGCGAGAACGACCTTTCGAATGCCCAATTCTTTGCCCCGTTCCATTGCCAAAGCTAAAGTGCGGTCCGTATTACGCCGGCCCGGTTTTCAAAGTATTCCATTTGTTTTTCTCCTTTCCAAGGGATATTTGATGTTAGGTTTATTCTATTTGATTGACAGGAAAAATCAATTTGTTATGATAAAAAAATTAAGGGGGCTTCAATGTGGATAAAAAGGCAGAAAAAAGGCTGGTAAATATTGTTGGCAAAGAGCATGCCTTGAGCGATTCTGCGGAAAGACTGTGTTATTCTTATGACGGTACTTTTTACCGGGGAACCCCGGATTTGGTGCTGTTTCCGCAAAATGCCGCTGAAATTGCAGCGATTATGAAAATTGCCAATGAGGAGAAGATCCCCGTTTATCCCCGTGGGGCGGGGACGGGGCTTTCCGGGGGCGCGATTGCCAATGACGGCGGGCTTGTTCTCGTATTAACCAGAATGAATCGGATCTTAGAGATCAATGACGAAGATATGCTGGCGGTTGTGGAACCCGGCGTGGTGACGGATCATCTCCACCGTGCCGTGGAAGCGATGGGGCTCTTTTATCCTCCCGATCCCGCCAGTTTGAAGGCGTGCACCATCGGCGGCAATGTGGCGGAGAATGCCGGCGGCCCCAGGGGGTTCAAATACGGGGTCACCGCCGATTATATCTTAGGCTTGGAATTTGTTAGTCCGGAAGGGAAGATCATTCGTACCGGAGGCCGCACGATTAAAAATGTGGCCGGTTATCATTTGATCGGTTTGATGGCCGGAAGTGAAGGTACTTTGGGGATCATTACCGAAATCACCTTGCGTTTGATCAAGAAACCGGCTGCGCTCAAAACAGCGTTGCTGATATATGATGATTTGGATTTGGCGGCCAAAACCGTTGCTGCCACGATTCGGGAGGGGATCGTCCCCTGTACGATGGAACTGATGGACGATCTAACCATTGCTTGCGTGGAAAAGACGAAAAACCTCGGGTTACCCCAGGACGCCAAAGCCATCCTTTTGGTGGAATGTGACGGGGACGAGTCCCAGGTGGAAGTGGAGATGGAAAAAGTCGTCGCCTTGGCCCGGCGGGAAGGGGCTACGGCAGTGGAAACGGCGACTGACGCCAAGCAGCGGGAACGGCTGTGGTTGGCCCGGCGTTCTTCTTCCGCGGCGATTGCTCATTTGAATCCGACCAAATTTGCGGAAGACATTACGGTCCCCCGTTCACAAATTCCCGCGGTTTTAAAGGCATTGAAGGCGATTGCGGAAGAATATGATCTCAAATTGCCTGTTTTCGGCCATGCGGGGGATGGGAATCTCCATCCCAATATTATGGCGGATAAGGAAAATGAAGAAGAAATGGTTCGGGTCAAAAAAGGGTTGGACGCTCTTTTCCGTGTGGCCCTGGATCATCAAGGAACGATTTCGGGAGAACATGGCATCGGCATCTCCAAGAAAAAGTATTTGACTTGGCAAATGGGAGAGGAAGCTCTTGCCTATATGGCCCAAATCAAGCGGGGAGTCGACCCCAATCAAATCCTAAATCCCGGTAAGATTTTTTGAGGCGAGATATGGAAGCAAAACTGCGTGAAGCGATCAATAAATGTGCCCGC
>JAXGQI010000049.1:0-2218 GCA_040766525.1 Clostridiales bacterium
GCAAATCGGCCACCTCCGGAGTTGTCACAAGGGAAGCCCCATCTCCTTCATCGGCAGTACAAATATATATTAGCGAAAAGCTATCCTTTTGTCAATCAAATCAAAAAGGACTTGCGCTTTTTTTCTGTCTCAATTTTCGTAACCGGGCCGTGGCCGGGGCACACAATGGTATCATCCGGCAAAATCAGGAGCTTTTCCTTAATATTTTTGATCAGATCCGTATAGCTGCCGCCGGGGAAGTCTGTTCTGCCGATGGAGAACTGAAAAAGCGTGTCCCCGCTGAAAAGCACATGCTGGGCCGCTCCGTACAGGCAAATGCCGCCCCGGGTATGGCCGGGAGTATGAATCACTTCTAAAGAGAGATCGCCAAATTCAACGGTATCCCCTTCTTTCAGCAGGATATCCGCCGCTCTTGTGCTGCTTTTTCGGGACAACATCCCGCTCATATTGAGGGAAGGTTCACCTAAACAAGCGGCGTCATCTTCATGGATCAGGAGTTTGGCTCCGGTAGCGGCACAAACCTCATCATTGGCACCGATATGATCCCAATGGCCGTGGGTATTGACGACATATTTGATTTTCAATTGGCGTTTTTCCACCTCCGCCAAAAGCTCTTTGCCGTTATCGCCCGGATCGATGATGATGCCTACCTTTGTCTCCTCATCGTAGACCAAGTAGCAATTGGTACCGATCTCTCCTACTTCCATTTTGAATATTTCCATGATCATTTGCTCCTTAAAAGTTTTTCTCACTGTCTAAAAGAAAGGTGGCTGGCCCCCAATTGACCGATTCTACCAGCATATCTTCTTGAAAAACGCCGGTTTTAGTCGCTATGCCCATCGCCCGCCAGCGCTCGACCAGATCCAAATACATCGCTTCAGCCGCTACGGGTTCAAGGGAATCACTGAAACCGGGGCGCCGCCCTTTGCGGCAATCGCCATATAAGGTGAATTGGGAAATCGCCAAGATCTCTCCCCCGAAATCCAGGAGGGACAAATTCATTTTATCATTTTCATCGGGGAAAATGCGTAAACCGGGGACCTTTTCCGCCATATACCGGAGGTCTCGCTCCCCGTCCCCTTTGCCGATGCCGATATAAAGTAAAAGCCCCACGCCAATTTCCCCAACGGTTTCACCGCCAACAGAGACCTTCCCTCGTTTCACTCGCTGAATCACAATACGCAACTTTACTCACCGTGCCCTTTGCCATGGATGACCCGGCGCACGCCGGTAACATCTTTGATCTTTCGGATCTTGTTCATGATATATTCCAAATGTTCATTGCTTTTTACTTCCATCCGCACGGTAACGACAGCGGTATTATTTTTGGCCGCCCGCCCGTAGGTGGTATTGATCGTCGTCTTCGTATCGGCGATTGCTGTCATAATATCGATGGTCAGCCGATCCCGATTGATCGCTTCCACCTCGATTTCCGCCTGAAAATGGCTGCCGGTTTCCATTTCCCAGCAAACTTCGATCATGCGGTTTTTATCGGTATGTCCGTTCAAACTATTGCAATCGGCGCGGTGTACTGTGATCCCTTTTCCCCTGGTGATATAACCGACGATCGGGTCCCCGGGAAGCGGATTGCAGCAATGGCCTAAGCGTACCATCAAGTTATCGACGCCTTTGACGCTGACCCCGCATTTAGACTTGCTTTCTTTGAAAGGCCGAATTTCCGGCGGCGGCGCAGGTTCCGGTTCTAGCCGCGCTTCCTCCTTGATGGTGGCCATGACATTATTTAAGCTAACATAGCCTTCCGCAAGGCCGACATAGAAGCTCTCCGAATTGCCACAACGGTATTTTTTTGCCAGTTCCAACACCTTATCGTTTTTTAAATAGCCTAAAGCAGCTTCGCCGTATTTCCTCAGTTCCCGCTCATAGATTTCTTTCCCCTTGGCCAGGTTTTCTTCTCTCTTCTCTTTGCGGAACCAGTTTCTGATCCTATTTTTCGCCTGTGAGGTCTTCACAAGGTTAATCCAATCCCGGCTGGGCGTGCTATTTTTCCCTGTGATGATCTCCACGATATCTCCGTTCCGGAGCTTATAATCAAAGGTGACAATCCGCCCGTTGATTTTGGCGCCGATGGCCTTATGTCCGACTTCCGTATGGACGCGATAGGCAAAGTCAAGAGGCACGGAACCTTGGGGCAAATCATAGACATCCCCTTTGGGGGTAAAGACATAAACGGTCTCATCGAAGAGATCATTCTTAACCG
>JAXGQI010000005.1:0-79265 GCA_040766525.1 Clostridiales bacterium
GAGCACCACCGGAAGCTCTGCTTCCGGCACCGGTACGGTACCGCATTTTTCGCAATAAACGACCGGGATAGGAGCACCCCAATACCGCTGGCGGGAAATCAACCAATCCCGCAAGCGATAATTGATCACCCTGCGGCCGATGCCTTTTTCTTCCATATAGTCGGCGATCTTTTCCATGGCCTCTTTATTGGATAAGCCGTTAAACGGTCCGGAATTCGCCATGATCCCCGGTTCCGTATAGGCTTCCGTCATCTGCTCCGCCGTCAGTTGGAGATTATCCGGCGGTAAAATCACTTCCCGAATCGGAAGATCATATTTTTTGGCAAATTCAAAGTCTCTCTGGTCATGGCTGGGAACCCCCATCACCGCACCGGTACCATAATCCATGATGACATAATTGGTGATCCACACCGGGACCTCTTCCCCATTCAAAGGATTGACCACATAGCGGCCGATAAAGATCCCTTCCTTTTCCAGTTCCCCTGAGGTCCGATCCACAGTGGAAAGGGCCTGCATCTTCTTTTGGAATTCTTTGACAGCGCCTTCATATTCCGTTCCGACAGTAAGTTCATCCACCAAGGGATGCTCCGGCGCAAAAACGAGATATTTTACGCCAAAAACGGTATCTTGGCGGGTCGTGAAAACCGGCACCTTTTCGCCGCTTTCTTTCACGGTGAAATCGATCTCCGTCCCGACGCTTCTGCCGATCCAATGCTCCTGCATGGTCTTGACTTTATTGGGCCAACCCGGGAGTTTTTCCAGATCGTCCAACAACCGCTGGGAATAATCGGTGATTTTGAAAAACCACTGTTCCAGGTTTTTCTTCTCCACGATAGCGCCGCAGCGTTCACAACCGCCGTCCACAACTTGCTCATTGGCCAAAACCGTAGCGCAAGAAGGGCACCAATTCACCGCCGCTTTCTTTTTATAGGCCAGGCCTTTTTTATATAATTGTAAGAACAGCCATTGGGTAAAATGGTAATAATCCGGCAGGCAGGTGGCAACTTCCCGATCCCAGTCATAACTGATCCCCATGGATTTCAACTGATCCCGCATGTTATCGATATTTTTCAAGGTCCATTCCACCGGATGCACCTGATTTTTGATCGCAGCATTTTCCGCCGGCAGACCAAAAGAATCCCAACCCATGGGATGGAGCACATTGTACCCCTGCATCATCTTAAAGCGGGCCACAACGTCGCCGATGGAATAGTTACGCACATGCCCCATATGGAGGTTACCCGAAGGATACGGGAACATCTCCAAAACATAATACTTTTCTTTCGGGGAATCCTCCCCGACCTTAAAACTTTTTTCTTTCGTCCAATGGTCCTGCCACTTCTTTTCAATTTCGGCAGGCACATACTTCCGTTCCATAAAAACATCTCCTTGTCGCAAATAAAATAAAAACCGCCCCCGATATGGGACGGATCAATCCGCGGTACCACCCAAATTGCAATGCCACTTAAAGGAAAGTAACGCTTCCCCAACGCCATGTTCTCACATGGAGGCTCCAAAACGAGTTCAAATTTCCTCCCTATGCCTCGCAGCCACCGGCAATTCTCTGAAAAGGAGGTCAATCCTACTGCTTTTTATCATCGCCAAAATATCGAACTACCCGCTTATTATACTAGAAGCGGGGAATCAAAGTCAAGGGCACGCCGAAAGAAGCGCACAAAACAAGAGACTGCCAAGAAAAGGTTTAGAGCAAGGCGTAGAAAAACCGCAGGACGCGATGTGTACAGTGACGTACATGAGCGGTCTGCGGTTTTGCTGAAACACAGCTATAAGCCCTTTATTGACAGTCTCAAGCCGGGGATTCCTCCCCGGCTTATTTCCCCTATTTACGCAGCCAAGAGCAGGCCTAAGGCCAATCCCCGTTCTGCCAAGACCCTTTCCACAATAAAGTGGCTGGCCATCGTGATATACTGAATGTCTTTCTCGATACCGGCACGACCCGCCAAATACTCCTCATGCCAGATTTTTAACTGTTCGATAGGATCATTCTTGATCAGGTTAAAATTATAAACGGGCTTCCGATCCGCACGGTTCAAAGTCCAATGGAGGCGTACTTCATAAAGCATATGCAAGCGCATATTCCTCTGTAAGTACCCTTTATTGTGTGCATTGGTAAAATAGTCGGCAACAAAATGCGTCAAAATCCCAAGTTTATAACTAAATTCATTTAAGTCGCCGCTATTGTCGTTCCGGATCTCTTTGAAGTATATTGATTGCCTGTTCCAGACACTTATCCCCATAATGACCGCCTTTTTCCTTTCCCGAGATCCGGCGCGATGCTGCCCCGGTAAAAGGAATTCGCAGCGAGGTTGAAACTGTGATTCATCGCCATATAATGGTGAAGGCGTGCTGCCAATGCCGTATGGCTTGGTATGATCATATAGTATACTCGCTTCCTTCTACATAATATTGATTATTAAATTTATGATCATTTTATCATGTTCATGACAAGAAAACAATATCCCTTTTATAGAAGTTTGATGGACATTGGGTGCCCAAATAGCCCAGACCCTCGTGTTTTATGCCTATTTGGCCCGGTTACCTTTATTTCCCAAAAACGCAAAAACATCTGCCCGATAGGATTTAAAAGCCGACGGCAACGAATATACCGCTTCAAGTTCGTCTAAAGTTGCCCATATCCAATCGGGATCGGGTTCTTCCACACAAACGCCATACGCTTTCATCTCCCACTCTATATGCGTGAAAATATGCTTCGCTTCATGTAGCGGCCAAAGACCGACAATTGCCGTGTCGGGAAAGGCCGCTTTACCTTCATTTTCATCCAGATGCCCCGGGAGATTGGGCAATTCCCACATCCCTGCCAAAAGGCCTTCCTGCCCTCTTTTCCACAGCGCAACTTTGTCTTGATAAAAGAAGAGGAACACCGTCCTTTTTTCTTTGCGCCGTCCTTTAGGGGCGCTCTTCACCGGGATCTGATCCACCACGCCTTTTTCATAGGCCAAACAAACCGGATTTAAGGGACAACCCCCACATTTCGCTTTCTTGGGGAGGCAGAGAAGGGCACCAATCTCCATCAAAGCCTGATTGAAATCACCCGCCCGTTGGGGCGGAATGATTCCGAAAAGGTACGCCGCCACAGCCTTTTTGGTTTGCTCTTTGGCAATGTCCTCCTCACTTAATAACAGGCGGCTTAGGACCCGCAGCACATTCCCATCCACAGCAGGTATGGCAGCGCCGTAGGCAATCGAAGCGATGGCCCCCGCACTGTAGGAACCGATCCCGGGGAGCTTCAGCAATTCTTGTTCATCGGAAGGGATTTTGCCGCCATATTGGGAGACGATCAATTGGGCCGCTTTTTTTAAATTCCGTGCCCGCTGATAATACCCGAGCCCTTCCCAAAGTTTGATCAGCACTTCATCATCCACCTCAGCCAAGGATTCGACATCGGGAAGCGCCAAAATAAAACGGTGAAAATACGGCAACACCGCCTCCACCCTTGTCTGCTGCAACATGATTTCCGAGACCCAAACGCGGTAAGGCGTAGGTTCCCCCCGCCACGGCAAAATCCTGGCATTTTGATCGTACCAGTTCAATAAAGGCTCTACTATTTTTGCTAAAATCACCTGTTCTTCCGTCACCTTGTCTCCATTTCCGATCGTTTTTCATATAGTATAACACAGAATAAAAAAACTGTTGACAAGAGCTAAAAATGCGTTTATACTAAAGCACAATAAAAACACGGAGGAAAACGATGGCGAACAGGAAGAGCAAACTCAATCATTTGAATAATCGCTTCTTCTTTACCTGCTTCTGGAGCTACTACTTTAGCTTCAGCTTTTTGGCGTGGAAAAATGCCCGCAGGTCGCATCCGATTCCCCTAAGTTTTTAAAGCATAGTAACAGGGAAAGCTAAGGAGAGCACCGAAAGGGCTCTCCTTTTTTATTTTGTTCATTTGAGAAAGCGAGGTAAAAATATGATCATCGTTTTAAGACCCAACACATCCCAAGAAGCCATCAATGAAATCAGCGGTACTTTGGAAAAACAAGGTGTATCCGTAAGCCCCGTTATCGGGAAAGAACTTATTATTCTCGGCTTAGTTGGGGATACCAAGAGCATCGACCCCAACCAAATCGCAGCCAATGCCCATGTGGAGAAAGTGGTACATGTTATGGAACCTTTCAAAAAAGCGAATCGCCTCTTCCATCCAGAACCCAGTGAGATCCCGGTCGGGGATGAAGTTGTCGGCGGCAAAAAACTGACAATGATTGCCGGCCCCTGCTCTGTTGAGAGCGAAGATCAAATTGTCTCCATTGCCAAAGAAGTAAAAGCCTCCGGCGCCGGATTCCTCAGAGGCGGAGCTTTCAAACCGAGGACTTCTCCTTATGCCTTCCAAGGTCTAAAATATGACGGCCTGGAGCTCTTGAAAGTCGCACGGGAAGAAACCGGGCTTCCCATTGTAACGGAAATCATGTCCCCCCACGATGTGGATCTCTTCGCCCGGGATGTCGACGTCATCCAGGTTGGCGCGAGAAACATGCAGAACTTCGACCTTTTAAGAGAATTAGGCAAATTGATAAACCCATTCTTTGAAACGGGGCTTTCCGCCACCATCGAGGAATGGCTCATGTCGGCAGAACACATCCTTGGCACTAGGGAATGAGCGCGTCATTCTTTGTGAAAGAGGAATCCGCACTCGAAACGTATACCAGAAACACCTTGGATCTAAGCGCTATTCCGATGGTGAAGAAGATGAGCCATCTGCCGGTCTTGGTCGATCCCAGCCACGGCACCGGGAAATGGTGGATGGTAGAACCGATGGCCCAGGCAGCAGTCGCCGTCGGTGCCGACGGGCTCATTATCGAAGTACACAATGACCCCGCCAATGCCCTTTGCGACGGGCAGCAGTCGATTCGCCCCCAAGTCTTCACCGATCTGATAGGAAAACTCAATCCCATCGCCCAAGCCGTGGGACGCTCCCTTTCCTAAAGAAATGTGGGGTAAAATAAAGGACTTCACCGCTTTTTGGATAATAGCTAATAAATACGAAAAATCAGCACGGAGAACATGAGGAGGTAACTATGGGCCGCATCACCGTCCATCCCGGGAAATTGGCGGGAACCGTCAAAATTCCCGCATCAAAAAGTCTGTGCCACAGAGCCATCATTTGCGCGGCTTTGGCCAACGGGATCAGCCATATCGAGAATGTAGACCGTTCCGCCGATATTGACGCCACGATCAGCGGCATGACGGCTCTGGGCGCCGAATTTTCCTCCGGCACAGCAACGATCAAGGGGCGCACAAAAACGAATGCGGAAGAGATCACCATCGATTGCAATGAATCCGGCAGTACCTTACGGTTCTTAATTCCCATCGTCTTGGCCCTGGGGCAAAAAACCCGCTTCCTCATGCGCGGACAATTAGGAAAACGGCCCCTGGATCCCTATTATGAGATCTTTGATCGCCAAGGGATCGCATATTGCCACACCGGAGATACGCTCTCCGTCAGCGGGCAACTAGAGCCGGGCACCTTTCGTATCGACGGCACCATCAGCTCCCAATTTATCAGCGGCCTTCTCTTTTCTCTGCCGCTCTTGAAACAAGACTCCCGGATCGAGATTGACGGCGTTTTAGAATCAAGAGAATATATCACCCTGACGATCAATGTTTTACAGGCATTCAACATTGATATCCAATGGCTGGGGAGCAACACCCTTACGATCAGCGGCGGTCAGGCATACCGCCCCACCGCTTACCGGGTGGAAGGAGATTATTCTCAAGCTGCCTTCTTCCTTTGCGCCAATGCTTTGGGGAGCAAAATCATCCTCCAAAATCTTAAGGAAGATTCCGCACAGGGAGATCGCGTCATCAGAAACATCCTCTCCTCGATGGGGAGTGAAACATATTTTGAGCAAGAAGGGCTACACACAAAAGCCGGATCAATCAAAGGCGTCAAGATCGACGCCGCCCAATGCCCCGATATTATTCCCGTATTGGCCGCCTTGGCCGGTTTTGCCCAAGGCCGAACCGAGATCATCAACGGCGCACGCTTGAGAATCAAGGAATGCGACCGGCTCAAAGCAAGCCAAAGGGATTTGGCCAAATTGGGCATGGAGATTGAAGAAACCGACGACGGCCTCATCATTGTGGGGCAACGGGAGATTCCCGGAAATACTGAAGCCTGGAGCCATAAAGACCACCGCATCGCAATGACCTTAGCCATCGCTGCCACCGCCTGCCAAGGGCCGGTAACGATCGAAGATCATGAAGCGATCGAAAAATCATATCCTCGTTTTTTTGCGGACTTTCAATCGTTAGGAGGAAAGATCAAATGAGCAGTTTCTGGCGACGCCGTCTAGAACTTTCTCTCTTCGGAGAAAGCCATGGGGAGGCCATCGGCATCACCATTCAAGGACTCCCGGCCGGGTTCAAACCCGATTGGGATCAAATCAATAAAGAAATGGAACGACGCCGGCCGGGGAACAGTCCCCTCGCCACCCCAAGGAAGGAAAAAGATGAAATCAAGGTTTTGAGCGGCTATTTTGACGGTCATCTGACCGGCACGCCCCTCACCGCGATCATCTACAACGGCGATCAGAAAAGCAGAGACTATCAAAGAGATCTCGTCCGCCCCGGCCATGCCGATTATACCGGCGCCATCAAATATCACGGTTTTCAGGATCACCGCGGCGGCGGCCATTTTTCCGGACGCCTTACCGCTCCTTTGGTCTTTGCCGGCGCCCTGGCCAAACAGGTGCTAGCTGAACGGGGGATCGAAATCGGCGCCCATATCTATCGTTTGGGACCCGTCTTTGACCGCCCCTTTGAAGAAAAAGACTTCAATGTCGCCACCTTCGCTACTTTGCGGCAGCAAACCCTCCCCACCCTGGAATGGGACAAATCGGAAGCCATGACGGAAGCGGTTCTCTGCGCCAAAACAGAGAAAGACTCTTTGGGCGGAATCATCGAAGGCGCGATCACCGGCATTCCCGCCGGCGTCGGCGCACCGTTTTTCGATTCCGTTGAAAGCATCATGGCCCATCTCCTTTTTTCGATTCCGGCGGTAAAAGGCGTTGATTTCGGCATCGGCTTTCGCGGCATGGCACTCTTTGGTTCCCAATTTAACGATCCCTTCTACTTTGACGAAGAAGAAAATGTCAGAACAAGGACCAATCATAACGGTGGCATTTTAGGGGGCATCACCAACGGGATGCCGATTCTATTTCGGGTGGCCGTGAAACCAACCCCCTCGATCGGTCAAGATCAGGAAACCATCGATATGGCCAAAAAAGAAACCGTGACCCATGCTTTCGCCGGACGCCACGATCCGTCCATTTTGCCCCGGGCTGTGCCGGTGGTGGAAGCAATGGCGGCAATCGCCATCTTAGATTTGATGGAAGGGGAATAATATGGAGAGTTTAGACGATTATCGCAAGCGCATCGATGAAATTGATCAAAAGCTGGAAGCGCTTTTTGAAGAGCGCCTCACAATTTCGGAAAAAATCGGCCGCTATAAAATAGAGCGCCAACTCGAGCTCTTTCAAAGCAGCCGTGAAATAGAAGTCATCAAAAAAGCAAAGAACCGCTTGAACAATCAAGCTTACAAGGAAGAGATGGAAACCTTCTTCATCGCCCTCATGGAAATCAGCAAAACCCTGCAAAGGAAGCTACTGCCCACGCCGAAAGAAGAAGAACCGCAAACCTGGGCAAAAGTCGGCTATCAGGGAATCCCCGGATCCTTTTCGGAAGAAGCCGCCACCTTGATTTACGGCAATGATGTAGCCAAAAATCATTATGATACCTTTGAAGCGCTTTTCCAAGCCATCGCTGACGGAGAGATCGACGAAGGGGTTTTGCCCATGGAGAATTCCTCCACCGGCGCCATCGCGCAAGTCTATGACCTGCTTTTACAATACGGTTTTTATATTACCGGCGAGCGCACCCTGCGCATCCAACAAAATCTCCTTGCGCTTCCCGGCAGCCGCATCGAGGAGATCAAAGCCGTTTATTCGCATCCCCAGGGTTTTGCCCAGTCGAGCCTCTTTTTGCAAAAATATCCCCAGTGGCATCAAATCCCCTATTATAATACGGCCACCGCAGCAAAACATATCCATGACTTGGGCAGCAGAGAAAAGGCCGCCATCGCCGGAAGCCGCGCCGCTTCTCTCTATGACCTGGAGATCATCGCCGAAAATATCCAAAATAATCAGGACAATTATACCCGGTTCATCATTATCAAAAAAACCTCTTCGCCCTGTGAAAATGCGGATAAAGCCAGCATCGTCCTGTCCTTGGAAGATGAGGCGGGGCATTTAAATCAGTTATTGCAGGTCTTTGCCGAAAACGGTATCAATCTGGTAAAAATTGAGAGCCGGCCCATGAAAAACCGGCCTTGGAAATATTTTCTTTATCTCGATTTTGAAGGTGAATTTTTTAGCGCCAATGCCCAAAAAGCCTTGGAAGAGATCAAAAATAAAGCCGGTTTTTTCCAGCTCCTTGGCGCTTATCAAGGCGAAAAGCAAGAACTTTTCCCAGTATAAAAAGAACCTCCTGTTCCATACTAATGCCAGGAGGTGATCGACGAATGACAATGAGTCAGAAAGAACTTTTGTATGTGGAAGACGCTTTAAACCATGAGCAGCTGATGCAGCAGAAATGCCAAAGCTACGCCAATCAGATCCAAGATCAGGAACTGAAGGGTTTTATGCAACAATTGGCTACCCAGCATCAAAGAAATTTCAGCCAGTTCTATCAGCTACTGAAATAAGGAGGAAAGACAATGAACGATAAAATTCTGATGGATGATATTTTAAGCAGTACAAAGGGCTCCTGCGAGCTCTATATGCACGGCACCATCGAATCCGGTACCGCCAATGTCCATTCCACCTTTGACAGCGTGCTGGATAATTCTTTGCAAATGCAAAACGACATTTTTAATAAAATGTCGCAAAAAGGCTGGTATCAACCGGAAAATGTTGAACAGCAGAAAATCATGAAGGTGAAACAAAGCTATTCCCAGTCATAATCGTTAGATCAAATCCAAAGTCATCCCCGGACGGATTTTCCCCGTTCGGGGATTTTATTTTATCTATGGTTGTGCTTATTAAACTTAGTATTTTTCACGATGGATCGGCACATCATTGGATACTTTCGGAAAGTACCATCCTTTCGGCACTACATAATTAAAACGGGTTCTCTTGTTCCGGGTCTAATTTCAGGGCCGCTTGATAGGCCTCATCATAGGTAGCGTAGGAACCATAGTAAGGCAAATCATCCTGCATTTTTTTATCTATTTCGCCAATTTTTAGGATCTGCCATTGCCCACTCTTCCTTGACCATCTCTGCTGTGGCGGAATCTTTGTTGATCGGCATATAGACCTCAAATGTCCCGTCCGCTTGTTCTTGGATAAAAATGATCCGGCGCAACAGGAATACACAGCCGTAGCCGTTTCATCCTCTATTTTGATTGAAGTAGTTTTAAATTCCAATACCCCGCCCCGCACCTTGATGTCAGATATCCGTTTCCATTGATCCCTTCGGCATCTAAGCGCCCTTGATAGGGTTTCCGAAATTTTTCGGAGCCTCTCTTTGGCATAATACTGTTCAGTTCCTCTATATATTTCACGATTCATTTCCGCTTTTTTCTTCTTCAGTCAATCTCCCAAGTGCTTCCGGATCTTCCGGGGCAAACGTTGGCTGTAAAATAGTTTCTTCTGCCTGAAGAAGCACTGCTTCGATTTCCGTTTGGGCCAAAGCAGTTTCTTCATCCACGGCGCCCAGCAACAAAACCATACATATAAGCCCGATGAGGACTATGGTTGTAATTGCGGCCAGAAAACTTGCGTTTTTCACTCATAATTTCACCCCCATTTGATTTTTCAAAAACATTAAACGCCGCTATTCTTGCTACATCTCAACAATTTTTATATCTGCAAAGATTGCATAGGGTTTTATAACATTCGCGGACATACCGTTTACCCAGACACAGCTTACATCCATACGAAAACCATCGATCGGAAGCGTATATATTTTATTTTATAAAAGAAATGGTCATTTGTAAATAGCGCAGATCCGTTTCACACTCCTCCCGCAGCCAGCAGTTCCACAGCGCAACAAAAAACGCCCCCGCCTGTAGTTTGTTGTTCCTACAGCGGGGGCAACAATGGATTCTCTTTTTTTAGTAGGTCCGCTTTGAGCGCCAGGCTTTATTTATGAAGACTTTTCTTTTGCAGAAATTGTTTGCAAGACAGCCGTTTAAATCAGCCCGGATTTTTGCAGCAGCCGGTGCACCATAACGGCGACGCCAACACGGTTGAGATCATCTTGCGGGCAAAGCCTCGTATTTGTTCTGCCGAAAATGATTTCCGTATCCCAGACATGCGGCAATTCCTGGGCCCAACCGGAAGCAAAAACCCGTCCTCATATTCGGAAAGCAGCGTGGCGATCTGATCCTCCGTTAAGTCCGGGTCAAGCTCCGTCAGCGCCATCGCCCGATTGATGATTACCGCCGCTTGCTCACGGGTAATCTTTCCATTGGGATCAAAAGTATCATTGCCAAAACCATAAATCAGACCGTAATCAGAAGCGGTTTCAACGTACCCACAATACCAATCCGTACTCTTCACATCACAGTAACGATCAGTATTTTCGCTTTCTCCCAGGCCGAGTGCCCTGACCATGATCGCAACAAATTCCGCTCTGGTGATGACCCTGCTGGGGGCAAATTCATTGTCGCCGACGCCCATCACGATCATTCTGGAACCCATATCGTCGACAGCGTCCTTTGCCCAGGCAGCTGTTACATCGGCAAACTCCACCGAATTTTCGATCAATACATAGGTGCTATTGGTCAAGCTGTTAAACACCGCATAATATTTATCGTCGCTAGCCGTTACTTTGGTCGGCATGACGGAAGCCATCGGCGGTGATGACAACTGCCGTGGTGACTTGATCCGCTTGGGTAGCTGTAATCTCGCCACCGGCTTACAAAAGCATTGAAAGTGTCGACATTGACCGTTTCATTGTTATACGTACAGGTAATGGTGAACTCCACGGGAGAAACAATAACATTTGCCCCGTTTACAACAGCGTCGCTGTTTCTAGTAGTTACGATGGCAGGTATATTTTCCGTATCCGTGGTGCCGAGGGCTGCCGTGATCTTGGCGATATCGATGGCCGCCGTATCTAAGTTATAGGCGCTGCCGGTTTGGATCGTTAAGATCATAGCTTTTGCCGCCATATCTTCGATGTTTTTCACGACCAGTTGAGCCGTTACATTGGTGTTGGCGGAAACCGGGAAGAGCACGGAAGAACTTGGCGCGGCATCTGTGATGGCTTCAATAAACCTGCTCTGGTCAACCATGGCTGTCGTGGTTCCCCATCCCGTTTCCTCTGTCCCGATGGTGAATCCGTACCGTCTACCGTAATAATGGTATGATCATCTTCCGGAGCCGTGCCTAATATCGGATAACCACTGTTAATATCGCTTGTCTGCGTCCAGACCTCTGCATCGGTGGTAGGAAAATCAAAATTTTCTTCGATCATACCGCTGAATACAGGGTTATCCGTTACCCAAGTATTCAATGTTTGCAGAAAAGTGTCGGATTGCATCTCAGCAGAAGTTTTCACACGGTACCAAGCGGGATTTTTTCATCCTCGTCATAATAAGCGTATTCTGCGGTACCGGTCAAATAATAGCAGCGCAATTGCATTGACTGCGGCGGCGATTCCGGCCGCTGTTGTTGCCGTCGCAGCACGGTATTTGTAACAATTTTTCATATAAGGATCTTCTGTTCAAACCATCGATATCAACTCCGCAAATTCCCCGGCCAAAGAATCGCTCCCTTCTGCGGTGATCGCTCCGGTATTATAGCAGTTACTGACCGTACTGGGAAGGCCCGCACAGGAACTGCCAGTCACAGGTTGGCCTTGCAGCGCTGACGGTAACATCGGCGGCATTTGAGGAATTGTATATACTGCCGACAAAATACAGCTCCGGCGACGCCCCCGGCCCCTGCCATTAACCCATCGGCTTCGCCGTACAGGGAGGTAACGGAAATGTTGGCTCGGAATCATTGACGCAATGGTCAACAACGGCCAAAAAACCGAAGGCCATGACGCCCCCGCTAATGGCATTACCCGCCGATCGCGGTTATCGTGGTTCTATTGACGCAATTTGTCAGAATAACATTTCCACCAAAACCGATAATCCCAGCGGCGTACTCCGCTTCCGCCACATCAACAGTTCCCCCAACCGTGATATTACTGATCGTGCTCGGCTCTGCACCGGGTTCGAAAGATTCGAAATCCGGATTATTGATGTTGCCGAACAAACCGGCGCTAATATTTACCCTCGATGGTCATATTACGAATTACATAACCGTTACCTTCAAAACTGCCTGGGAAGGGATGGAGCATCTGCATCGGCCACGCCGCCATAAAGCATATCACCCCTCACAAGACCGATTGGATCCACAAATAACCGCTTAAATCAAAATCCTGAGTCAACGCAAAAGTAACACCGGAAAAATCAACCCCATCAATACCTTGCGCCCTGGCCAATGCTGCCAGCTCTCGTGGAGTAGAAATCTCCACCGTCGTCTCCGCAAAATCAGGATCTGTCAACCTCTCATACAGTGGTATATCATAATTTCCCGTGCCGATTAAGACACCCCGTCCTCTCTGTTTTCATTGGCATTAGCCGTATAACTTTGAGGCCCCGCTATATCTTCGATCGTATCATTTTTAATCCTGGAAACAAGGGTACCATCGTCGGTATTCGTCCATTTATACCAATAGTACCCATCGGAAGTAGTAGCACAATTGAAACATCGGTACCGCTCAAATAAGCGCCGCCGCCGGACGTTGAGGCAATGCCCTCCCCTTTGTCAATGTTACCGTATAGTAATCTACCGTTGCGATGGTGCTTCCACGACGGATACGCTCTTGCCGGTATAGCAATCAGCAGCCGTATCCCATACATAGAAACTGGAAATAGCGGTAGTATTCGTAAAAGTATAAACGCCATTGGTACAGGTCCCGGACAATTCATTTTCTAAGGATTCACTGGAAGAAGACAGTTTGAGAGTAGGGGTACCGCTTTCCCAGATATTACCATCCTTTTTTACCGTTATTCTATATGTAGGAAAATCTTTAACGCTGTTGAATACGGTAAGGCCGGGGACGGCAATGGTGAAGTCCGCTGCCCCTCCACTTCCTTGCATTTGCAACGTATCCGCTGTCTTAAGCTGATAAGTTGCAGCGGAAGGAACCGTAAATGCAATTGATTGATAATTAAAATTAGGCGTGTAGCTTGCCTTTAGCGATCCGTCTGATTTCAGATAGACTTCTGTTGCCGTATTAATGCTCCGAAGCGATGCAAAATTGGCCAGCAATACATAAGCGGTACCGCTTTCTTCCAGATTGCCGTCGGATGTTTCGATGGCCGGTTTGTGCCCATCTGAAACAGCAACTAACGTAGCTGCAACAGAAACAGAAACACTGCCGCCTATGCCCCATTCTCCAGCGCCAATGCCTGTGCCATGTTCACCGCCTATCGCAGTAACCGATCCGCCATTAATATTGATGGTCCCGCCGTTGCCATAAAATCCGCCGCCAATGCCCGGACTATAAGTACCACCCTTCGACTTAATCGTCCCACTGTTGATGGTGATGGTACCGCAGGGAAAAGAATTTCCGCCTCCGATGCCTGCCGCATAATTCCCACGGTGGCATCAAGAGAACCCGTCCCCCTGTACCGTTAGGGTTTTCCATCTGTTACACGCAGCCCGGGATTTCTGACTTTTTAATATATTTGTCCCATTCAGTGTTAAATTGACTGTGCCGTTTATAATGTCAAAAGCACATGAATCGCCGGAACTAAATTCTATGTCAAGATTTTCCATAATAATATTGGCTGTATTTGCCGGGATGTTAACGGTTACTCTACGCCCGGTGCTTTGACCGGTTATCGTAATTTCCTGCGTATTCGCAAAATCAGCCGTGGTTATTTGTGATGCGCCGTAAGTGACACGAATATTGGTGCCGCTCCCGGCAGCTACCGTGACATTTCCTTCAGAGACGTCAAAGACATAATTTCCGGGATCGCTCGCCGCGAGAACCGGGATCCCCGATGACAGAATCACTGCCACCGTCATGAGTAACAACATCAGCCATATCGTTCTTTTAAATTTCATTGTTTCTCTCTCCCATCTTAATTTAAATGATACATTTCGGTATGCCTTGCATATTTCAGAGGCCCAGGATCAATACTACAAAATAAATAATGTTTCTCCTATACAGTGCGGTTTTTGGGGTGGCGGCAAATACTATGGGTTCGATGCTCATGCGTCTCTTTCCGAAAATCCGAGAACTTGCAGTACCAACATTCGCGCATTGGAGTCAGACTCATATCCCCATCCGGCTGCCAATGTGAACAGGTATCGTTTTCCTTTACCACAGGAAAGCTGCCTACATCTCTCTCCATTTCGACTTTTTCATTTCTTTTATGATCCAATTAAAATATCGCCTCACTTTATATCGGTTCACGATATCTTATTTATCCCTCAATTCGCCTGATTTTACAATACGCACCGCACCAATGACCTTTTTCGCCGCATAAAAAGCGTGACGAACGGGGGTTTACGCGATATAATGTTTACGGAGGTGGCATACTATGTTGCACTGCGCAGTTTGTGACGATGATCCCAAAGTTGTTGCCGTTCTTCAAGAAATGATCGCAGCATATCCGGGAGATCTTCTCAGTACCGGCTTTTTAGACCCTCTCGACCTGCTTTCAGCCATCTGTAACGGGCAAAAGTTTGATCTTTACATCCTGGATATCATCATGCCAACAATGATAGGAATTGACTTAGCAGAGGAAATACGCAAGGATGATCGTGATTGCATCATTATTTTCCTTACATCTTCCGATGAATTTTATAGAGATGCCTTCAGCGTAGACGCTTTACAATATTTGGACAAGCCTGTGGAGGAAGCATCACTTTATCATACCTTTGACCGTGCGCTGCGGTATATCGAGAACAATCGGGATGAGATCTTGCCCGTCCAAACGAAAACCGGGTTTTATGCGCTTCACATCAATCAGATTGTTTATGCGGAGTCTTTTCGACATGTCATTACTTTTCATCTTTGTGACGGCAGCTCTGTCGACACACTGGACTCGTCACTGACCTTGAAGCGACTCACAGAATTATTGCATTTCCCTCCGTTTTCCGCGCCATACAGGGTATTTATCATCAATTTAAGTTATGTAGACTGTCTAAATAAGCGGGAGTTTTACATGACCAACGGCTCTGTCATCCCCATCCCGCAAAAACAGTTTTCCAAGGTCCGCCAGGAGTATTCGGATTATTTATTAACCCGCTATACGAAAGGAGACCATTGATGTTTTGGTATTTTATCGACTCTCTGCTTACCTTGCCACTGCTCTATGCCATTATGGCAACGATTGTCGAGTTCCGTTTTAGTAAAAGAAGGTGTGTCATCATCATCATTTTGGCTATCTGCACTTCCCTATTCATGGATGGATTTCACTATCTGTATAATGGCGGCGATCTTGCAGAATTGTATGCCTATAGTTGGCTGACCACGGCCCTTCCAAGTTTCGTTTGCCTATTTTATCTGGCCAAATTCAGAGACGGCAGCTTTCTTTTCGCTTTTCTGACCGAATGTGTGATCGCCACCATTACCACATTTCTCGCTTATATTTTCGCCTATTTTTTGCCCTGGCGCTCCGGCTTTTTCCCATTTTTATTCCATGGGTTAATGCTGACCGGCATCCTAGTTCTTTGCCGGCGCTATTTAGGCAGAGATTTCATGGAAGCCTCCAGATATCAGGGAAAACAGTGGATCCTTTACTGCGTCCTGCCATTTCTATGTATTTCCGTATGGATCATGTATACTCGATTATTCAGCCATCGGATCGATATCGGAAATAAAATCAATCTCCCCTATGCCGGGACTATCTACCCCAATGACATCCCGGTACTCATTGTTTTGCTGCTAATGGTGTTTTATACGGTCTTCTTGATTCTGATCATCATTACAAAAACCCACCGGGTCGAAACGGATCGATCTGAAAAAACAATTTTGTTTTTCCAGAGCAAGGCACTGGAAGAACGATTGTTCGCTCTGGAAGACAAAGACGAGAGCCTTCGCATCCTGCGCCACGATATGCGCCACCATTTGCGTACTTTGTCGGGGTTACTGGATCATCAAGAACTCTCGCAGGCAAAGGGCTACATCAGCCAATTAGAACATAACCTGATACAGACCAAGCAAGAGCATTTTTGCAAAAATGCGGTGATCAATGCGATCATTTCCTACTACAATATAAAAGCACAAAAAGAGGGCATCCGATTTTCAGCGCAGGTACAGATCGGCGATCGTCTTCCCGTGGACGATATGGACATTGGCGCCGTCTTGTCGAATGCGTTAGAGAACGCTGAAAATGCCTGTAAAAATCAGCCGGAAGCGGCCAATCGCTTCATTAACTTAAAATTTATCCAACTCAAAAAGCAGCTTGTGCTGGATATCTCCAATTCCTATGATGGGATTGTTGAATTTGACAGCGACGGTCACCCGGTTTCACGCAGGAGAAACCATGGCGTCGGCAGCCAAAGTATTTTCGCCTTTGGACGAAAATATCATGCCACCATCGACTATTCTGCCAATAGTGGCGTATTCGGCCTCCGTATCATGTTTGCGGATACTAAATAAGCCAAGGCACCATAAAAAAACGCCCCCGCATGTAGTTTTCCTACAGCAAGGGGCGTTTGTTCTTTTATTCTTTTTTACCGGGTCCGTTTAGAGTGAGCCGTATTGCAGAAAACGCTTGCTTCACTCAATTTTCCCCAACCTTCTCTTTCCCGCTTTTCCTTAACCGCACTTACTGTAACCGCAGGAACGGCACAGTACGCAACCGCCTTCATGTTCCAAACGGCTGCCGCACTCGGGGCAGAAGATGCGCTTACTATCCTCTTTACGGGTTTCTTCATAGAGGCCTTCGATTTCTTCGGCGATAATATCCATATGATAACCGTTCTGGTCGCCGCCATTGCCATTGGCCATCGGCACCGCTTTGATGACCTTTTCCAAGGTACGGGCAATCGCATCGGGGCAGGACAGCGCTCTGACATCGGCGCCTTTCGCCTTTCTCGCCAAGGTAGCCGGGCAGCGAATGCTCTTCAACTGCTCGATTACGGCCGCGGGAGAGATCCCCGAACGCATCGCCAAGGAAACCAAACGGCTGGTCGCTTCCGTTTGGGAGGGGCAGCCGCCTCCTTTACCCAAACTGGTGAATACTTCGCAAATACCGCATTGATCATAGTTCACGGTAATATAGAGGTTGCCGCAACCGGCAATGGCTTTTTCCGTCAAACCCTGGGTAATCACAGGCCGTGGACGAGGATGGATCGATTGTTGATGCAGCGGCTGTTTTTCTTCTTTGACTTTTTCCGTTTTCCCGATATTGAGGACTTGTACATCACGGGAACCGTCCCGATAGACCGTTAACCCCTTGCAACCCAAACGATAGGCCGTAAGATACGCTTCCCGCACCTCTTCAACGCTAGCTGAATTCGGGAAGTTGATGGTCTTGCTGACCGCATTGTCGGTATATTTTTGGAAGGCCGCTTGGATGCGGATATGCCATTCCGGAGCGATATCCCGGGTTGTCACAAACAGGCGGCGAATATCTTCCGGAATTTCTTCGATATTTTGGATACTGCCGTTTTCCACCACTTTTTCCATCAATAATTGGGAATAAAAGCCTCTTTCTTTGGCCAATTCCTCAAAATACGGATGGACTTCCACCAATTTATCGTCGTCCATGCAGTGTTTATAATAAGCAATCCCAAAAAGCGGTTCGATACCGGAGCTGCAACCTGCGATCATGCTGATTGTTCCGGTCGGCGCAATCGTCGTCGTCGTCGCATTCCGCAGCGCCATACCTTCCTTTTCCCAAAGGCTGCCGGAATAAAGGGGGAACGTCCCCTTTTCTTTCCCGATAACCGCGGATACTTCTTTAGATTTTTGATCAATGAATCCCATGATCTCTTCCGCCGCAATCACGGCTTCTTCGGAATCATAGGGGATTCCCAATTTCAAAAGCAAATCGGCAAAACCCATTAAGCCCAAACCGATCTTTCTGGATTTATGGGTCATTTCATCGATTTCTTTGATAGGATAGTGGTTGGCGTCAATTACATTATCCAAAAAATGCACTGCATCCCCAATAATCCGGGCCAATTTATCATAATCAATCGCATTTTTCTCCGCGTCATAGCAATGAAGCAAGTTGATCGAACCCAGATTACAGCTTTCATAGGGCAAAAGGGGTTGTTCACCACAGGGATTGGTGCTTTCCACGTTGCCATAATGAGAAATCGGGTTTTTGCGGTTCACTTCATCCATGAAGATAATCCCCGGCTCCCCATTGCGCCAGGCCTTCTCAACGATGGTATCAAAAACTTCCTTTGCGGAAAGTTGTCCGACTTCTTCCCCGGTAGCGGGATCGACCAAGGGATAATCCACATTATCTTCCAAGGCTTCCATAAAACCATCGGTCAACCAAACGCTCAAATTAAAATTCGTCAATTCATTATCTTTTTCTTTGGCGGTAATAAAGCCCATGATATCCGGATGATCCACTCTGAGGATCCCCATATTGGCGCCGCGCCGTTTACCCCCTTGCTTAACAGCTTCCGTGGCCATATTAAAGACCTTCATAAAGCTGATCGGACCGGAAGCAACGCCGCCGGTAGAACGAACAACAGAACCTTTCGGGCGCAGGGAGGAAAAGCTAAACCCTGTTCCGCCGCCGCTTTTGTGGATCAGAGCCGTATTCTTCACCGATTCGAAGATCGCCTCCATAGAATCATCCACTGGTAAAACAAAACAAGCGGACAATTGCCCCAGCGGCAAGCCCGCATTCATTAGGGTGGGAGAATTAGGCAGAAATTCCAATTCTGTCATCATTTGATAAAAAGTCTCTTCTGTTTTTTTGCAGTCGTCCGCAGTATGACCATATCCAAGATCGACTTCCGCAATGGTAGAGGCTACCCGATGAAACATCCCGTCTACCGTTTCTGCAAAATTACCATTCTCATCTCGATTCAAATACCTTCTTTCAAGTACGGTAATACCGTTGGCATTGATTTTGCCCATACAATTTACCCTCCCTAACAATATTTATCCTATCTATTTATATTTTATCATTATACAAACGATTTTACTATGACTATTTTGGAACAATTATTTAAAATACGCCACGCCGGAAAGAAAAATCTTCTGATCAAAATTGCCGGGGACATTTTTAAATAACCCTTCCCGATACCGTTCCGAATGGCCCATTTTCCCTAAGATCAAACCATCGGCGCTGGTGATTCCTTCTACTGCGCCCAAAGACCCATTGGGATTATAGGGGGCGAGCATCGTCGCTCGGCCGGAAAGATTGACATATTGTGTGGCGATCTGCCCATTTTTCGCAAATTCCTGTAATTGCTTTTCCGAAGCATAAAAACGGCCTTCCCCGTGAGAAACCGGTACGCTATGGATGTCCCCCGGCTCGACCATCCTAAACCAGGGAGAAAGGGTGGAAATCACCTTGGTTTGAACAACGGTGGAAATATGGCGGCCCAAACGGTTAAAGGTGAGGGTCGGATCATCAGCGTTGAGATCGCGAATTTCCCCATACGGTAAAAGCCCCAATTTCACCAAGGCTTGGAAGCCATTGCAAATGCCGAGGATTAGATTGTTTTGCTCCAAATGCGCCGCCACCGCTTCTTTGATCGCCTCGCTGCGGAAAATGGCGGCGATAAACTTGCCGGAACCTTCCGGTTCGTCCCCGGCGCTGAAACCGCCCGGCAGCATCAAAATCTGGCTCTCTTTGATCTTCTGCGCGATTTTGCGAATCGACTGATCCAATTCTTCCGGCGTTTGATTACAGATCACGAAAGTTTCCGCTTCCGCTCCGGCGAGACGGAAAGCCTCCGCCGTATCATATTCACAATTGGTCCCGGGAAAAACCGGGATAAAGACCTTCGGCTTCCCGCTGAAAACCGGGGCAATCGGCGCCTTTTTGTCCCAATAGGGCACATAAGCGTCGACTTCCTGTTCCGTTAAGAAGGGCGGGTAAACCCCGGCCATCGTAGTCAAATAGGCTTGTACCAAAGGAACCAAAGAAATATCTTCCTCTTGATAGCGTATCCGTTTTTCACTGATGGTCTCTCCGATCTCGATCACATCGAGGGCACCAAAATCGGCATCCTCCTTCATTTCCAAAAGGATACCGCCGTAGAGTGGGGTCAATAAATCTTCCAAAGAGAAATCGTGGATCTGGGCGCCGATGGCATTCCCCAAGGCGGAAACCATCAAGGACTCGCCAACGCCCCCTTCCCGCACGCCGATGGCGGAAGCAATCTTTCCTTCCTGATTCAAACGGTGTACGGTGGTAAAAATCAATTTCTGCCGTTCAAAATCCGGCAGCTTATTCTCATCATATTCCGGGGCCAAAAGAACGAGTTTGTGCCCGGGCGCCTTCCATTCCGGACTCAAAACCGCGTCGGAATCCGTCATCCCTACGGCAAAAGACACCAATGTCGGCGGCACATCAAGATCCTTGAAGGAACCGGACATACTGTCCTTCCCGCCGATGGCAGGGATTCCCAATTCCCGTTCAACACGGTAGGCCCCCAAAATCGCCGCCAAAGGCTTACCCCAACGATGGGGCTCCATCCGCAATTTTTCAAAATACTCTTGTAAGGTCAAACGGGCGCTTTGATAGTCGCCCCCCATGGCCACAAGGCGAGTCAAAGATTCCAAAACCGCATAAAGGCCGCCGTGATACGGGCTCCAATGGGCCAATTTCGGGTTATAGCCATACGTCATCAAAGAGGCGGCTTTCGTTTTCCCGGTCTGTACCGGCAAATGAGCGGCCATCCCTTCACTGGGGGTCAACTGGTGGATACCGCCAAAAGGCAAGAGAACAGATCCTGCGCCGATGGTGCTGTCAAAGGCTTCCCCCAGGCCCTTTTGAGAGGAAAAGTTGGGGTCAAAAGCCAAAGCAAGCAGGCTTTGCTCCAAACTCCCCTTATCCCGCAATTCCTTTAAGAAGGAAAAAGGATCGTGATCTTCCGGCGGCAAAACTTTGATCCGGCACTTCTGCCGCACCCCGCCGGTATTTAAAAATTCTCGGGACAGATCGACCACCGTCTGCCCTTTAAACTGCATGCGTAGGCGGCCGTCATCCGTTACCTCTGCAATAGAGGCGCATTCCAAATTTTCCGCCTTGGCTTTGGCAAAAAACGCCGCTTCATCCTCGGCGGCAATCACAACTGCCATCCGCTCCTGAGATTCGGAAATCGCCACTTCCGTGCCATCAAGGCCCTGGTATTTCAAGGGAACCTTGTCCAAATCGATCGCCAAACTATCCGTCAATTCTCCCACGGCAACCGATACGCCGCCGGCCCCGAAATCATTGCAACGCTTGATCATCGCCGTTACGCTCGGATCCCGGAAAAGCCGCTGTAGCTTCCGCTCCGTGGGAGGATTCCCTTTTTGTACTTCCGCCCCGGAGGTATGGATACTTTCTTCCGTATGTTCTTTGGAAGAACCGGTTGCGCCGCCGAGGCCGTCCCGCCCGGTGCGTCCGCCTAAAAGGAGAACGATATCCCCCGCTTCCGGGGTTTCTCTCCGCACCGCTTTTTGGGGCGCCGCGCCAATCACCGCACCGACTTCCATCCGTTTGGCAATAAAGGCTTCGTCATAAATCTCCACGACTTTGCCGGTAGCAAGCCCGATCTGATTCCCATAGGAACTATAGCCGTGGGCCGCATCTTTACAGATTTTCCTTTGAGACAATTTCCCCGGCAATGTTTCCGACAAGGGCCGCCGGGGGTCACCGGCTCCGGTTAAACGCATCGCCTGATATACATAGGCTCTGCCGGAAAGGGGATCGCGGATCGCACCGCCAAGGCAAGTAGCGGCGCCGCCGAAAGGCTCAATCTCCGTAGGATGATTGTGGGTTTCGTTTTTAAAGAGCAAGAGCCAATCCTCTTCCCCCGCTTCCGTATCAACACGGACCTTGATGGTGCAGGCATTGATCTCATCACTTTCATCAAGATCCTCTAATTTCCCCTGTTTTTTCAAGGATTTCATCGCAATGGTAGCAAGGTCCATCAGGCAGGGGGCCTTTTCCTCCTTGCCCGCATACACATAAGCGCGATCGTCCAGATAATCCTGCCAGCCTTGGCGCAGCGGTTCCATATAAGCGCCTTCGGCAAACTCCACCTCTTCGAAGATGGTCATAAAGGTGGTATGGCGGCAATGGTCGCTCCAATATGTATCAAGCACCTTGACTTCGGCGATGGTAGGATCACGATCTTCTTTTTGGAAATAGCTTTGGCAAAAGAGCAAATCCTCTTTGGACATGGCAAGACCCATTTTTTGCCGCAAAGATTCGACCTCCTCTTCATTTAAGGAGATGAAGCCTGCGATCACGGCAACGCGGTCGGGGGGAGGAGCCGTCTCGCCCAAACGCTCCGGCTTAGCCAAAGAAATCTCGGTGGAATCCACCGGATTGATCACATAATTCTTGATTTTTTCCAGATCCGCATCGGAAAGATTGCCACGGCAGACCAAGGCTCTGGCACAACGGATCAAGGGGCTTTCAGCCCCGGTAATCACCGCCATACATTGTGCCGCAGAATCGGCCCGCTGGTCATATTGCCCGGGAAGATACATATAAGCAAAGGCTTTTTCATCTTCGTCTATAGGAAAAACCTCATCATAGCACAGATCAACCGGCGGTTCGGAGAATACCCGCTGTTTCCCGGCTTCATAGTCGGCTTCAGAAATATCCTCGATATCGTAGATGTTCAGTAACCGCAATCCTGTCAATTCCCAAACATTGAGATTTTGGGTCAGATCTTCAAACAGTGTCTCCACTTCCACCTTAAAACCCGGCTTTTTTTCAACAATTACACGACGGATCGCCATTCAACTTCCTCCTATTTCAACATATCCAAAAATTCCGCTTCCGTAAGGATCGGAATCCCCAATTTTTCCGCTTTTGCCAGTTTAGAACCGGCCTTTTCCCCTGCTACTAAATAATGCAAATTTTTGCTGACGCCGGAAAGCACTTTCCCGCCCCGGGCGCTCACCAGATCTGCCGCTTCTTGGCGGCCCATCGTAGCCAATGTGCCGGTAAAGAGGAATGTTTCCCCGGCTAAAGTCCCTTCCTTTTCGATTTCTTCCATCTGTATCCCCAAAGCCAATAGTTTTTCTACCAGCTCCCGATTCTCTTGGCAATGGAAGAATTGAAAAAGACTGTCGCCGATCTTCGCGCCGACCTCCTCAATCGCGGCAAATTCACTGCCATCGGCAGCTTGATCCACAAAATCGAGGAGTTTGGCCATGGAACCGAAATGATCCGCAATATTCCGCGCCGTCGCCTTTCCTACATGGCGGATACCTAAAGCATAAAGCACATTGGCAAAACCGACGCTTTTGCTCTTCTCCAGGGAGGAGAGTAAATTCTGGGCGCTTTTCGCCCCCATCTTCGGCAAGGAAGCGATATCCGCCTCTTCTAAGGTATAGAGATCCGCCACATTTTTGATCTTCCCGGCGTCGATCAGGCTATTGACAATCGCCGGGCCCAACCCTTCGATATCCATCGCCCCACGGGAAGCAAAATGGCGAATATTTTCTCTGATCCTGCCGGGGCAGCTTTCATTGGGGCAACGCAGCGCCACCTCGCCTTCATAGCGAACCGCTTCACTGCCGCAAACCGGGCAATGGCGGGGAAATTCGTATGGAGCTAGCTCCCCTTGGCGTTTTTCGGCTAAAGACCGAACGATTTCCGGGATCACATCCCCGGCTTTATGGATAATCACGCGATCTCCGGGGCGAATATCCTTTTCCACCAGATAATCGGCATTATGGAGACTAACTTTCGATAATAAAGAACCCGCCAAGAAAACCGGCTCCAAAATGCCGAGGGGCGTCAAAGTTCCGGTACGGCCAAGGCTAATCTGTATTTCCTTTAAAGTCGTCTCTTTTTCTTCAGGCGGGAATTTATAGGCAATCGCAAACCGCGGCGCTTTCGTGGTGTACCCCAAAAGCTCACGGGCGCTAAAATCATTCAATTTTAAAACCATGCCATCGGTATCATAGGATAATCCATGGCGGTCAACGGCGCTTTTTTCGATATAAGCGATGATTTCATCCATATCCCCGCTTTTGATCCGGGCTGGATTGACCAAAAAACCCTGCTCTTTTAGGAAAAGCAAGGTTTCCTCCTGGGTCTTGGGAAGATCTCCCTCCCCATAAACAATGTCATAAGCAAACACGGCCAAAGAACGGCCGGCGGCAACCGCCGGATCCAATTGGCGCAGAGAACCGGCGGCGGCGTTTCTCGGATTCGCAAATAGACGCTCGCCTGCTTCTTCTCTTTCCATATTGATTTGCATAAAATCTTTTTTCGGCAAAAATGCTTCGCCCCGGCAGACGAGAAGACCCTGATACGGAATGGACAAAGGCACTGTCTTCACCGTGCGGAGATTGGCGGTGATATCTTCCCCAATCTGCCCGTCTCCTCTGGTAGCGCCCTGCACAAAGAGCCCGTCGCGATAGGTCAATGCGACCGTTAAGCCGTCAATTTTCCATTCCACCACATACTGGGGGTTTTCCACCCCGCCTTTGACGATCCGTTGGTGGAAGTCCTTTAATTCTTCCGCATTAAACGCATTGTTTAAGGACAAAAGGGGCCGCGGATGCGTCACTTGGGGAAAGCCGCTCACCGGTTTGCCCCCTACCCGCCGGCTCGGGCTGTCCGCCCGCAAAAGCTCCGGGTGCTCCGCTTCCAACCCAATCAATTCCGCCATCAAAGCATCAAATTCCCGGTCGGAAACGAGCGGTTCGTCCGCTTCATAATATGCAATATTCAATCGATTGATCGTAGCGATCAACTCTGCGATTCTTTCTTTCGCCATCCTACTCATCCTATTTTACACTTTTCTCAAATTAGCATAAACCAGAATAAACTCCTTTATCCCTAAATCAGGGAAAGCGATTTTCGCTTTGGTTTCGGCTTGATGATCGAGAGAAACAATGACGCCTTCCCCAAATTTCGGATGGATGACACGGTCTCCCAACACAAAATCTTCGATCGGTGCAGGCTTGGAAGGAATAGGTTCTTGTATCGTAATGGGCAAGTCCAACTCCGCCAAAAAACGGGAAGGCTTATTGTACATCGAACGCCCCCATAAACTCCGTTTATAGGTGCGCAGGATATAAAGCATATCCTTGGCCCTGGTGATTCCGACATAGCAAAGGCGGCGTTCCCTCTTCGATCTCGCTTTCATTCCCGGAAAGCACGGAACGCACATGGGGAAAGATATTTTCTTCCAAACCCATGAGGAACACAACGGGGAATTCCAACCCCTTTGCCATATGGATCGTCATCAAAGTCAAATATTCTTCATCATCATAATTATCGAGATCAGAGCTTAGAGCAAGCCCCGCCAAAAAATCATTCAAAGAACCGTCGGCATTTTCACCGTCATAATGCTTGGTAATGGTGAGAAATTCCTCCATATTTTCCAAGCGCACACCGGCCTCTGCGGAACCTTCATTTTCCCAAAAATGCCGGTATCCGCTTACATCCCAAAGCTTTTCCACCAATTCGGTAATAGAAACCTCACCGACCAACGCCTGCAATGTATTGATGATCCGAACAAACCCTTGGAGCGCATTTTTCACCGCGGGTTTAAAATCATCGTCCTTCGGGTGACTCACCAAACAATTCCAAAGAGAACAACCCTGCTCTCTCCCTTTGGCCTGGAGCCTTTCCAGCGTCACACCACCAATACCGCGGCGCGGTTCATTAACCACGCGAAGGAAACTGACGTCGTCATCGGGATTCATAATCAACCGTAAATATGCGATCGTGTCCTTAATTTCCTTCCGCTCATAAAAGCGTTGGCCGCCATAGACTCGGTAGGGAATCCCCCGGCGCATCAAAACATCTTCCAAAACACGGCTTTGGGCGTGGGTGCGATAAAAAACGGCCATTTCCCGATAAGGGAACTCCCCTGAGGCTTTCATTTGCTGGACAAGATCGGCAATTTTCTGCGCCTCACAGCGCTCATCGGAAAGAAGCAATACCTCAACTTCTTTCCCGTCCTCCCGATCAGTCCAAAGATTTTTCTCCGGACGATTCTTATTATGGCAAATCAAATGATTGGCCGCACGCAAAATCGGCTCGCTGGAACGGTAATTTTTTTCTAAACGCAAAACTTCGGAACTGGGAAAATCCCGTTCAAAATTCAAAATGTTCTCGATATTGGCGCCCCGAAAAGCATAGACGGATTGATCCGGATCGCCGACGACAAAAAGATTGCCCTCTTCACCGGACAGTAGTTTCAAGATACGGTATTGCGCCTCATTGGTATCCTGATATTCGTCAACCAAAACATGGGTAAAACGCCTTTGATATTCCTGCAAAACCTGAGGGAAGGAAACAAAAAGCTCGGCAACATAAAGGAGCAGATCGTCAAAATCCAAAGCGGAATTCGACCGTAAAGCCCGCTGATAATCGAGATAAACTTGAGCGATCAGCTCTTCTTGAGAGCTGACGGTCAATTCCTCATAGGCCTCCGGCGATAAGAGCTTCGTTTTCGCATCGCTGATCGTCCTTAAAGCGAGATAGGGAGAGAGCGTGGATTCATCAATCTTCCTCTGCTTCAAGATCCCTTTGATGAGGGACTTTTGATCCGCATCATCATAAATCACAAAATCATGGGACAAATTGAGCATATGGCCGTCGATCCGCAAAATCTTCAAACAAACGGCATGGAATGTCCCGATCCACATTCTGCGAATATCGTCCCCCAATAAAGGAACAAGGCGTTCCTTCATCTCTTTGGCTGCCTTATTCGTAAAAGTCAAAGCCATCACAGCCCCGGGAGAAACATGTTTTTCCCTCAAAAGATAGGCAATGCGGGCGGTGAGGACCCGGGTTTTCCCGGAGCCTGCGCCGGCAATAATCAAGAGCGGACCGTCTCCCGCCGTGACCGCCTGTCTTTGTTCATCGTTCAGTTGTCCTAAAAAATCCGTCATTTTTCCTCCCTATGGGTCGCTCTTCACTACTTAAAGGCTTTCGCTCCGATATCGGAACGATATTGTTTCCCTGCAAAATCTATCGTATTGACACGGCGATAAGCCTGATCGATCGCTTCCCGCAAGGTATCCCCCAAAGCGGTGACGCCCAAAACCCGTCCGCCGTTTGTTACATAGTTGCCATCTTTTTGGCCGGTGCCGCTATGGAATACCACCGTGTCGGCAATCTCTTGATCCAAGCCCAAAATCACATCTCCTTTTTGGGGGGAAGCGGGATATCCCGCCGCTGCCATAACAACACAAACGGCAGCTTTATCCAGCCATTCGATCTTGATTTTATCCAATTCTCCCCGATGGATGGCGAGAATAATCTCCAGTAAATCCGTCGCCAACAAGGGCAAAACCACCTGGGTTTCCGGATCGCCGAACCGAGCGTTGAATTCCAAGACTTTCACACCGTCTTTCCCTACCATTAAACCGGCATAAAGAACGCCGCGGTAAGGACGGCCTTCTTTCTCCATCCCTTGGATGGCAGGTTCCAATACCCGCCGTACCGCTTCCTCAATGACGGCGGCGGAACCCACCGGCGCCGGAGCATACGCACCCATCCCGCCGGTATTCGGTCCTTCGTCATGATCGAAGATGCGTTTATGGTCTTGGGAAGGCACCATGGGTACTACCGTTTTCCCATCGGTAAAGGCGAGTAAGCTCAATTCTTCCCCTTCCAAGAACTCTTCGATGACGACGCGGTTCCCCGCTTCACCGAAGACTTTCTCTTCCATGATATCACGAACCGCTGCTTTCGCCGTGGCTAAATCCTCGGCGATGATCACGCCTTTCCCCGCTGCCAAACCATCGGCTTTCACAACGATGGGAAGCGAAGCAGTATCAAGATAGTCCAAAGCCGGCTGCGCTTCAGAAAAAACGGCATAGCCGCCGGTCGGAATATCATATTTCTTCATCAAATCTTTCGAGAAGGCTTTGCTGCCTTCGATTTCTGCAGCTTTAGCCGTCGGCCCCAACACAGGAATATCCAAAAGAGCCAAATCGTCGGCAAGGCCCAACATCAACGGCGCTTCCGGGCCGATCAAAACCATATCGATCTTCTCTTCTTTGACGAAGGCCACCAGCTTGTCTTTTTCTTGCACGCCGATGGGAACCAATTCGGCAATATCCTTCATGCCGGGATTCCCCGGGGCAATATACAGTTTCGTCAGAAGCGGGCTTTTGGCCACTTTAAGACCGATTGCATGTTCCCTGCCGCCGCTGCCTATGATTAAAACTCTCATCTTTCTTCCCTCATATCCTCAGTGTTTGAAATGACGTACGCCGGTCAAAACCATAACGATATTTTTGGCTCTGGCTTCCTGCACCACTTCTTCATCATTATTGGAACCGCCGGTCTGGATAATGGCTTTGATTCCGGCTTCCGCAGCCAATTCAACGGTATCCTTAAAGGGGAAGAAGGCATCGGAGGCCAAAACAGCGCCTTTCGCCTTTTCTCCCGCTTGGGTCAGAGCGATTCTTGCGGAACCGACCCGGTTCATTTGCCCTGCGCCCACCCCGAGAACCTGCTTGTCCTTGGTAACAACGATGGCGTTGGACTTGATATGTTTCACGATTCTCCAGGCAAAATGCATCTCGCTCAAAGTTTCCAGATCATATTCCTTGCCCGAAGCTAATTTCAAATCTTCATCGGTCAAAGAACGGCAATCGGAATCCTGCAAAAGGAAGCCGCCGCCGACCTTCTTGATTTCATAGGGGAATGGCTCTCTCTTCAACGGATAGCCGGTTTCCAATATACGGAGGTTTTTCTTTGCGGTGAAAACTTCCAAAGCATCCGCTTCAAATTCCGGCGCGATGACCGCTTCAAAGAAGCTCTTCACGATCAATTGGGCCGCCGCCTTCGTCACCGCCTGATTAAAGCCGATGATCCCGCCGAAAGCCGAGATCGTGTCCGCTTCCAATGCCCGAGAGAAAGCTTCTTCCTGGGTTTCGCCCAAAGCTACGCCACAGGGATTATTATGTTTAATGATGGAGCAAGCGGGGAATTCCCTAAATTCCATCGCGATTTTAAAAGCTGCGTCCGCATCCAAAATATTATTGAAGGACAATTCTTTCCCCTGCAACTGCTTGGCCGCGCCGATCGTCCCCTGCGGCGCCCGCAAACTGCGGTAAAAAGCGGCATGCTGATGGGGATTTTCCCCATAACGCAATTCGGAGACCTTTTCGGCGGCAATAATCAAATCATCGGCAAATTCTTCCGGCGCTTCTTTTTCCAAAGAACCGAGATAAGAAGAAATCGCCGCATCATAAGCCGCCGTATGGGAAAAGGCTTCAAAAGCGAGCTTTTGGCGGAAATCTCCGTCCACTTCCCCGGCAGCCAGTTTTTCTAAAATTGCGGGGTAATTCGCGGGATTGACGACGATGATGACGCTCTCATGATTTTTCGCTGCGGAACGAACCATAGAAGGGCCGCCAATGTCGATCTTTTCGATCGCTTCGGCTAAAGTAACGCCCTTTTGTTCCACCGTGGCCTTAAAAGGATATAAATTCACCGCCACCAAATCGATGGGAACGATGCCCAAGTTTTTTAACTGTCCTAAATGCACTTCATTACGGCGAGCCAAAATCCCGCCGTGGATATTGGGATGTAAAGTTTTGACCCTGCCGTCCAAAATCTCAGGGAAACCGGTGACATCTTGAATATAGATGGCCTCGATCCCTGCGTCTGTCAGGGTCTTATATGTACCGCCGGTAGAAACGATCTCAAAGCCTCTTTCTACGAGGCCTTTGGCAAATTCCACCAAACCGGTTTTATCCGATACGCTCAGCAATGCTCTCAATCAAATCGCCTTCTTTCTTTCCCAGCCATAAGGCTGAAAACATATGATAAATTATTGGGCCGCCTCGCTGCAAAGTGCGCGTAAAACGGCGCTATACAATTGATGTTCTTCCGCTAAGATCCGTGTGGACAAAGTCTCTTCCGTATCATCTGGATATACTTCGATCGCTCTTTGGGCAATGATGTCCCCGGTATCCATCCCTTCATCCACATAATGAACGGTACAACCGGCGAGCTTCGCTCCATTGTCCAAGGCCTGTTTTTGCCCGTGAAGACCGGGAAACGCCGGCAACAGCGAAGGATGGATATTCAAAATCCTGCGCGGAAAAGCGTCCACCATCTCCTTGTCCAAAATCCGCATATAGCCGGCCAACACAATATAATCCGGAGCCAATCCACGAACGGTATCCAAAAGCGCTTTCTTATATTCTTTCCCATCAGCAAAGGAATCATAAGCCAATGGGATCGCTTTGATCCCTGCTTCGGCAGCGATCTCCAGGCTTTGGCCTTGGCATTGTCGGAAATCAAAGCGGCGATCTCCAATGGCAGATCACCGTTTTGTACACGGTTCAATATCGCTTGAAAATTGGAGCCCCGCCCCGAGGCCAAAACAACAATCCGCATCATCCGTTTACTCCTTTGATGATCGTTTTGCCGTCCCCCTTCTACCAACTGCCCAATCCGCATCAATTCAGGATAAGCAGTCAGCATTGCTTCGGCGGTATCCCCGTCAACAATCAGGACAAAACCGATCCCCATATTGAAAACACGGAACATCTCTTCCGCCGCTACATTGCCGATTTTTTGCAAAAAGGGAAAAACCGGCGGGATCTGCCAATTCACATCCACTTTAGCCGACAAATGTTTGGAAAATGTCCGGGGCAGATTTTCAATCAAACCACCGCCGGTAATATGGGACATCGCCTTGATGGGATAGGCTTTTAAGAGTGGGAGAATATCTTTTACATAAATGCGGGTCGGGCGCAACAGTTCCTCTCCCAAGGTTCCTCCCAATTCGGGGACTTCGGCATCGATGGCGAGCTTGGCTTCTCCAAAGACAAGCCGCCGTACGAGAGAAAAACCGTTGGAATGAAGCCCTGCGGAAGGCAAGGCCAAAATCACATCGCCGACATCCGTCTTGGATCCGTCCACGATATCCGGCCGGTTAACAATCCCAACGGCAAAACCGGCAATATCATATTCACCCGGGTCATAGAAATCCGGCATCTCGGCGGTTTCCCCGCCGATCAAAGCAGCGCCGGCGTCGCGGCAACCTGCCGCTACGCCTTTTACAATCTGGGCTACCTGCTCCGGTTCCAATTTGCCGACGGCAAGATAATCCAAGAAAAAGAGGGGCGTCGCCCCTTGTACCAAGATATCGTTGACGCACATCGCCACGGCGTCAATACCGATGGTATCGTGGCGGTCCATCATCATGGCAATTTTTAATTTGGTTCCCACGCCATCGGTGCCCGAAACCAAGACAGGCTCCGGAAAAGCCTTCGTATCGATGGCGAAAAGACCGGCAAAATTACCGATATCGGTCAAAACACCGGGCGTATAGGTGGAAGCGACATGCTTACGCATCCGCTCCACCGCTTCATTCCCTTTGGCAATATCGACCCCTGCGTCCTTATAGCTAATGGTCATCTTTATCCCTCTTATTCGCTCAAGCGCCGGAGAATTTCTTTATAGGCGTCTTCCACATTGCCCAAATCCCGGCGGAAGCGGTCTTTATCGAGTTTTTCATTGGTTTCGCTGTCCCAGAAACGGCAGGTATCCGGGGAGATTTCATCGCTCAAGAGCACTTCTCCCTTGAAAAGCCCATATTCCAGTTTGAAATCGATGATCTTGAGATTGCGTTTGGCCAAATATTCCAACAAGATCTCATTGACTTTGAGAGAAGTTACAGCAATTTCTTGCATCTGTTCCGGCGTGGCCAATTCTAAAGCGGCGATATGATAATCGTTGATCATCGGATCGCCCAATTCATCGCTCTTGTAGCAATATTCCAAGACCGTGCTCTTCAAAGGCGTACCTTCCGGCAAGCCCAAGCGTTTTGCCAAGGAACCGGCGGCGATATTGCGAACGATCACTTCCACTTGGATAATGTCGACCTTTTTCACCAATTGTTCCGTTTCAGACAATTTTTCAACAAAATGATTATCGACGCCCTTTTCCTTCAGCATCGTAAAAAATACGGAAGAAATCTCATTGTTCAAATGACCTTTTCCTACGATCGTACCGCGTTTTTCCCCGTTAAAGGCTGTAGCGTCATCTTTATATTCCACCCAAATCAAATCAGGATCATCCGTGCGAAACATCCGCTTCGCTTTGCCTTCATAAAGCATTTCCAGCTTCTTCGTCATTTGTATTCCCTACCTTTCTCAGAGCCCAGCCCTGTTAAAAATATAATCAATATGCCGCAAATGATAGCCGTAATCAAAGAGACCGTCGATCTCTTCCTTTGTTAAATAACGGCTGATATCCGGGTCTACCGTTACCAAATAAGCAAAATCTGTTCTGGACTGCCAGGCCTGGAGCGCATTCCTTTGCGTCCAATCATAGGCAATTTCCCGGCTGACGCCTTTATCCACCAAAGAGAGCATCACCCGCTGGGAGAAAGCAAGACCCAGGGTCTTGTCGAGATTGGCTTTCATATTATCTTCATGGATCACAAGGTTATCCATGATTTCGATCATCAAGTGAAGCATATAATCCAAAAGGATGCAGGAATCCGGCAGGATGATCCTTTCTACGGAAGAATGGGTGATATCCCGTTCATGCCAAAGGGCAACGTCTTCCATCGAGGCGACGGCATTGCCACGCAAAACACGGGAAAGTCCGGCCACGCGTTCGGCCGTGATGGGATTCTTTTTATGAGGCATTGCAGAAGAGCCCTTTTGGCCTTTGCCGAAAGATTCTTCCACTTCTAAAATATCGGTTCTCTGCAAATTGCGGATCTCTGTCGCAAATTTCTCTAAACTGGACCCGATGATCGCAAGAGTCGTCAAAAATTCCGCATGCCGGTCTCTTTGAATGATCTGGGTAGAAACAAGGGCCGGTTTCAAATCAAGGCGGCGGCAAACATATTCCTCCACCTTGGGATCAATATTGGCAAAAGTGCCGACGGCGCCGGAGATTTTGCCGACGGCGACGGTGCTTCTGGCGTCCCGCAGACGATTGATATTCCGGTCGGTCTCCATTGTCCAAAGCGCCATTTTCAAACCGAAGGTGATCGGTTCGGCGTGCACCCCATGGGTACGCCCGGCCATCGGCGTGCATTTATATTTTTTGGCTTTGTCCGCCAAAATATCCCGCAATTTTAAGAGCTTTGATAAAAGCAGATCCGCACTGTCTTTCATCTGCAAAGAAAGGGCCGTGTCCAAAACATCAGATGAAGTCATCCCCATATGGATGTACTTGGAATCTTCCCCCACATTTTCGCCGACCGCCGTCAAAAATGCGATCACATCGTGCTTGACCACCGCTTCGATTTCAGCGATACGGTCAACGTCGAATTTTGCCCTTTCCCGAATATTTTTCGCAGCCACCTTGGGGATATACCCCAACTGCGCCATCGCTTCGGAGGCACATATTTCTACTTCCATCATTTTCTGCAAACGGCTCTCTTGGTTCCAGATAGCCTCCATCTGCGGCAATGTATAACGAGAGATCATATCATCCACCTCATTTCTTTTTTTCTACTAAATATTGTTCTACACCGATCTCTTGCAATTTGCGATCCTTCTTTTGCACGCCTTCCCCCATATCTTTACGGAAATCGGCAAGTTTTTCTTTCAAAAAATCGTATTTCAAAGAAAGCATCTGGGCTGCTAAAATCCCAGCGTTCTTGGCACCGCCAACAGCAACAGTGGCCACGGGAATCCCCGGTGGCATTTGCACCGTGGACAGAAGGGAATCAATCCCTCCCATGATCTGGGTGCTTATGGGCACGCCGATCACCGGCAAAGCGGTGGTTGCGGCAACAACGCCGGCCAAATGTGCGGCGCCGCCGGCAGCAGCGATAAATACTTCCACGCCATTCTTCTCTCCCTCTTCAACAAGGGTATGCGTCCTTTCTGGCGTACGGTGAGCGGAAGAAATGTGCACTTCTGTGTCGATGCCCAATTCCCTCAAAACCGCATCCGCCGCGGCCATCTGGGGCAAGTCCGAATCGCTGCCCATAATAATCATTACCCGGGGCTTTTCCATGTTTTCTCCTCCAAATTCTAAAACTAAGGCAAAATAGGGAGAGCAATCGCACTCCCTACTGAAAATTTTATCAAATTTTCGCCCTGAAGTCAATCAATTCCGCTAGAAGGACTCGGCTTCAAATCACCATGGCCGTGGATCCTGGCCAATGCGATAAGCAGGGCTGATGCTCCAAAATAGAGGATACCTCCCTGGGGGCTGACGATGGTGCAATCGAAGATTCCCTGCCCCCAAAAAACACCGCCGATCCCAAAAAGCAAAGGCGCGATTTTATTGCCCTGGCGGAAAAGAAAAATAGCGGCCCTCAACTTGGCGATCTCAAGCCAACAACAAATCAAAAAACCCCCAATACCGAAGAAAGTTAATGCCGTCAACACAATATTGTGGGCATGAAAAACTTTAAGGTATACATAAACATTAGCGTCAACAAAATAGGTGCCGAGAAAACCCCAGCCGAAGATGGGCTGCATTTTGAAAAGCTCGATACTGTTGATCCAAATCCCACGGCGAATACTGAAATCGGAAAACAGCAGTTCTCCCCGGGAAAAAATCGTGGGAAAGTACACCATCAAGATGAGCCAACCGGCAAAAAGTCCGGCAGCAAAAATCGTCATCCATTTGTTTCTGGAACCGAGGAAATAGAAGAAGAAACCGATAAACAAACCTAAAAGAGCGCCCCTGGAATCGGTCATTAAAAGAGCGACCAAAAGGATCCCTTGCCCCAAGCCGAAACAAACCAACCGTCTGCCCCGACTTTCGCCAAGGAAATAGAGACCCACCATCAAAAGAGCCCCTAGAAATGTGGCTGCTACATTGGCATTATAAAAAGTTGCGGATAAACGCCCCGCCGTACCGGGATTCGCAACCAAATCACAGGTGCCGAAAATGAAGTGCAAATAGGAAAAATCCTTGTTTATATCGAAAACTTCGATCACAATACCGACCATCGCAGCGGCAACACCAAAACTAAAGCAGAGAAAAAGAATTTCCCGCACCTTATTTTCGCTATTGCAGGTTTTGATCAAATATGCGGTCAGGACATACATCCCCACAACAATGAATCCAAGCAAAAAAGGCTGCCATTTTAAGGATAAGGCCCCGGATAGAAGCGCCCAAAGGCCAAAGGCAAAAAAGACTTTGACATAAACGGGATCTTCCTTTTTGGGGATCAATTGCCGCCTCATCTGAAAAGCCAGGATAAAGATGATCACGATCCATAATCCCGGCGCCAAAAAAAGAGATGCGATTGGTAATATCATACTCAATCTCCTTTAAATACTGTTCAAGTATAGTATAAATAACGTGCGGATACAAGGGTTGAACATTGCCTTGAAAAAATAACCGGGGAACGGTATACTAAATACTATATGAAATAAAGGGAAAATAGACATGGAAAAAGAATCGATGCCTTGGCAAAATAGAACTGCCCAAATGGAAGCCGCTTGGGGTGAATATTGCCGAAAACCACGGCCAAATAAAGAAGATTTTGCCGCGCTGATGGACACATTGGGAGAAACCGCCAAAGTCTTCGAGGCAGAAAAAGAACATACCCACGATCTTCTGGAAGCGCTAATCCGCTTACATCAAATCACGATCCAGGCAAAATTCTATGAAACGGACGGAAAAGTCGAAAAAACCCGTTCTTTGAGTCCAAAGGCAAAAAAGCTCCATAAAGAGCGAATTTCCGCCTATCGTGAGGAACTGGGAACCGAAGAAAAGACCGGATTTCTTCACAAAATCTTCAGGAAATTTTGATTTTCCGGAAAAAAGTCTTCCTTTCCCAAGCAAAACAGGTTATAATTATGGGCGTAAATCGACAATATGTTGGAAAAATAAGGAGGTTAACGGAACATGAAGTTTAGGGGGAAATGGATACTGCTCGCCGTTTTGATTTGCTTATCTTTGGTGGTTTTTGCCGCTTGCGGCACAACGGAAGAAGCGACGGATGAACCGGCAGAAGAAACTGCGGAATATGTCGTTTTAGAAGAAACATTGTTTGCCGAAGAATACGGTGTTGGTTACCGCAATGAAGATATCGCACTCGGCCTTCGGATCCAGGAAATCATGGATGAAATGATTGCGGACGGCACGGCCGCCACGATTTCGGAAAAATGGTTCGGAGAAGACGTCTTGATCAAAGACGCGGACTTCTACGAAGAAAGTGAAGCGCCGGAAGGCGATACTTCTTTGGACGACATCCTGGCCAAAGGCACCTTGATTTTAGGCCTTGATGACAGCTTCCCGCCCATGGGTTATCGGGATGAAGCTGGCGAAATCGTCGGTTTCGATATCGACCTGGCTAACGAAGTTGCCACAAGACTTGGCGTTGAATTGGTTCTCCAACCCATCGATTGGGACGCCAAGGAAATGGAGCTCTCCTCCGGTAAAATCGACTGCATCTGGAATGGCATGACTGTCAATCCTGAACGCATCGCCACCATGTACTTTACCAAGCCGTATATCGCCAATGATCAAGTGATCATCGTTCCCGCCGATTCCGGCATCACCACGTTCGCTGATTTGGAAGGCAAAATTGTCGGTCTCCAAAAAGGATCTTCCTCTTTGGATGCTTTGAATGAAAATCCCGAGCTTGTTGCTTCTTTGGCTGAAGTGATCGAATACACCGATAATATCACCGCTTTCCTCGATTTGAAAGTCGGCCGTATCGACGCCTTTGCCGTGGATGAAGTTGCGGGCAGATATATCATGGTCAACAACTGATTCACTTTGTAACCCGATAGAAAAAAACAAAGAATCATGAATACTGAGAGGGCGGCTCATAACCGCCCTCTTCCCAAGTTTAGGAGTTATTATGAGTCTTTCCTATCTGTTAGATCTGGCCGTTTTTCTTTTACCCGGCTTAAAATATACCATCGGTCTCTTCTGCATCACCGTTGTCTGCGCGATGCCCTTGGGATTGATGCTCACCTTCGGAAGAAACAGCAAAATCAAAGCAATCAGCGCTCCCATCGGCTTTTTTGTTTGGCTCATGCGGGGGACGCCGCTGCTTTTACAATTATTCTTCATCTATTACGGGCTGCCCTTTCTTCCCTTGATCGGGCAATATCTTGATATGCCCCGTTTCGTCGCCGCCTGCGTTGGCTTTATCTTGAATTATTCCGCTTATTTTTGCGAAATCTTCCGGGGCGGCATCCGTGCGGTGGACAAAGGCCAATATGAAGCAGCCAAAGTACTCGGTTTTTCCAAATGGCAGACCATCCGTAAGATCGTGATTCCGCAAATGCTCAGGGTCAGCTTACCCCCTTTGAGCAATGAGACCATCACTTTGGTCAAAGACACCGCCTTGATCACAACCATCGCCGTAACGGAGATCCTCTATTTCGCCAAAAGCGCCGTCAATCGCGACGTCAACCCAACGGCTTTTTTGGTAGCGGCGATCTTCTACCTCACCATGACCTACGGTTTAACAAAACTTTTCGTTTATCTGGAAAAACGATTTGATTATGAAGGAGAAGGATGATGAAAGCGATTGAAGTGCGGAATTTGAAAAAATCCTTCGGCCAACTCCAGGTTTTGGACGGCATCAATTTTTCGGTAGATAAAGGGGAAACCATCGCCATTATCGGCCCTTCCGGCGGCGGCAAAAGCACAATGCTCCGCTGCCTGATCAATCTAGAAAAAGCAGACGCCGGGGACATTATCATCGAAGAGGAATACCTGATGAAAGACGGGGTCTACCCGAAGGAAGAGGCGGCCAAAACGATTTGCAGCAGGATGGGCATGGTCTTTCAGAACTTCAACCTGTTCCCGCATTTGAATGTGCTCAATAATTTGATCTATGCGCCGCTCTTTGTGAAAAAAGAGGCGAAGGAAAGCGCGATCGCCCGCGCCCGAGAAACCCTGGCCAAAGTTGGATTAGCGGACAAAGCCGATGCTTTCCGGGGCAACTTTCCGGCGGACAGAAGCAAAGCGTCGCCATTGCGCGAGCCCTGATGATGAATCCGGACATGCTCCTTTTCGACGAACCGACCTCCTCTTTTGGACCCGCAATTGACCGGCGAAGTATTGCAGGTCATGCGCAATCTCGCCAAAGAAAAATGACGATGATCGTCGTTACCCATGAAATGGGCTTCGCCAGAGAAGCTGCCAACCGCGTCCTCTTCATGATGGACAAAGAAATCGTGGAAACCGGCACCCCGGCAGAGATCTTCAACCAACCCAAGAATCCGAAAATCAAGGAATTCATCGAAAGCATTTTATAAACAGATGAATCAATGATAATAACAAAAGGCGCTCATAAGCGCCTTTTGTTATTTTTTCCATTAATAAAAGAAAAACTCCCTGCTATGCGAAGATGTCCGCTACCGTATAAAAAGGGGAAACGGCTCAATCCGGGAGATAATCCTTCCCCCAAGTAACGCCGATATTCTTTTCTTCGATCAGCTTGCTGATTTCCTCGTCAGGATAGCCAAAATCCTGCATAATCGCCACGGTACTGTGTCCATATTTTTCCATCGGACGAGGGGCAACGATTTCCGCTTCATCCGGGCGGATCGCACATTGTGCCGTAATCACCACTTTCCTGCCGGCCGGATGATCATTATAGGCTATAAACTGATAGGTATCCCCCTCATGATAGGCGATCCCATCTTGATCCCGGGTAAAACGCTCCCGCAATCCTTCCAGGGAACCGATGGCAATAGCCCCCACATCGATGGCGCTTAATCTTGCGATCCAATTTGCCATGGTATCCTTCTCAAATGCGGCGGACAGAAAAGCAAAGCGTTCCTTCTCATTTAAATCCTTCACGCCTTTTAATTCCGGCAACGCTTCCAACTGATCTATTTCGAATTTCTGAACGCTGATGAAAAACCAGCCGTCTTGCGCTTGATAACATCTGCGCACAGCATTCCACCCTTTGGCTTTGGGGCCGCTGGGCTCATTAAATGGCGGCCTGCCATCATAATCATACATAAACGGAACCTGGATTAACTGACCCGCGGCAGCTAAGGAACCATAGACGAACTGGCCTTTCCCCGTCCTCAAGCGCTGGTACAAACCAACCATCGCCGAGAAACAGGCAGTATGGCCTCCAAGAACATCAATCGTCCCCATATGGGCATGCTCTTCCGGGGTATCCAGCCCACCGCCAAAACGGGCCATCACACCGGTAGAAGCCTGCACAATATCATCATAACCGGTATAGCGGGAACGAGGACCTTCTTCGGGGCCACCCCAGGCATCGATCTTAACGACAACGGTTTTCGGATTGAGTTCCTTCACATGATCCCAATCGATCCCCAAATCCTTAAACTGCCTTTCGGGACCGTTAAAAACGATGATATCCGCCCATTTGATCATTTTGTTAAGCAAATCCTGTCCACCGGGAGTCTTCAAATCCGCTAAAATGCTGCGCTTGCTTTGTCCGGCAAACATCCCGAACCCTACGGTATTCCAGGGATCATAGGTAGGTTTGACGGGATCCAATTTGATCACTTCGGGAGCAAAACGCACTAAGGTACCGGCAACCGAGGGCCCGGCAATCACATTGGTCAGATCCAAAATCTTGATTCCTTCCAGCCAAGGCGCGTGGGGATGTTCCTTGCCGCTTTGTACCGGCTGCGCATCCTTTATGCTCAGAAGGATCTCTTCCCGATTGCCATCCACTTCCGGGGCTAAAGCAGGGGTAGCGCATCGTTTGGCGCTGCTGTCGGTCCAGGCGACAGGGCCAATCCCTCTGAATTTCCCCAATTTGGGATGTTCTGTTTCCAGAATCAAACGGGATTTTAGCGGATGCTCACTGTGGAGCCACTCCTGCGTCGTCATGGTACGCCCTAAAGGCACATTCCCGGCGCCGAAAATATCCTCCCATTCTTTACTGGTTTTTTCCATAAACTTGGCTTTCATTCGTTCCGACAGCCAATCGCACCATTTTTTGGAAAGCGGATACAGCCCTAGGGCACAATCGACCCCTTCCGGCCATTCCTTGGTAGAAGCATACCAGTCATCCAGCTGCGGGATCCCGGCGGCAATCGCTTCATCATATAATCCCAATAGCTTTAAAGTGCGATGAGAATGATTGACCTGGCAAGTAGCGGTAATATACACACGCCTGCCGTCTTTACATTCATAGAACCGGAAAAAGGGATCCAAAAACCCCTGGAGATCATCATATTCCATATTCATAGGGAAACCGGCTTCTTTCCGTCTTCGAATTTCAATCTCACGGGGAGAATCATAGCGTGCCGGAAAATTCTCGATATACATCGAGTTATACGCCAACCCCTCAATGGAAGCGGTCGCGATCGGGACTTCAATATGATCACCCAACCCATGTTTTTCTCTGGCACAAAGAGCCGCAACGGCGCTCATGGCCGCCAAGGCGCTGGCATAAGCGGAAGCCAACGGCAACGGCGTGAAAGAAGGATTGACCCCCATGAGAACACGATTCAAGCCCATATCGGTAAACTGACCTGAAGCTGCGGCGATGATTTCTTCCCAGGCCTTCACATCTGCAAGCTTTTCGTCTTTTGAAGAAAAACCGGGAATGGAAACATACACCAAGCGATCATTTAATCCTTTCGCAACCTCATAGGAAAGCCCAAGGCGATCCATTACTTTTGGACGAAAGTTTTCAATCAAAACATCGGCTGTCATGATCAGCTTTTTGGCAATTTCCAAATCGTCACTATTTTTCAAGTCCAAGGCAATACTCTTCTTCCTCCTGTTGATGGCTTCCGTTATTTCGGAATCCCATTGATTGCCATCTTTGAAGTCAATACGGATCACTTCCGCTCCTTGATCGGCAAACATCATCGCTGCAACAGGCCCGGCAACATATTGCCCAAAGTCAAGCACGCGGAGCCCTTCAAAGGGGAGCCCCAATTCTGTTTGATTTGTCATCATCTTACCTCCTTAACGAATTCTCTCCATTATCTTGATACTACTTAAAATAGACATGTAATAATCTATCATCGCAAATCATGTGCCAATTCGCCCCGAAAGAAAACCGAATTATTCATCAAAGCAAAACAACCAGCTAGATATATTGTCATACAAATATTTCTCAATAGTTTTTCACCAATAAACTCACCAAAACAACTTCTTCCGCCCCTTCTTTTGCACTAAATTTAAATCAATTGATTTAAATTTAGTGCACTAATTTTGGCGAACAGGAAGGAAAAACTACTTTGGCAGCGAATGCTATCAAAAAAACCACCAAAAAAGGCGATGATAATATTGAACCAAGAAATAAAAACAAACATTGATGTGAAAGAATACTTCTTGAAAAATTCCGCGGAAATTTTAAATACGCTGGAATTTTCGGCAGACCAAATCCTGGTTGAGGACCCAAAAGGCAGAGTGTTGTATGTAAATCGCGCCTGTGAGCAACATTACGGCCTCCTACAACAAGAGATGATCGGCAAAAAAACGGCGGAATCTTTCGACTGGAGCCCCCTCATCCATTATCAAATTTTAGAAACAAAGCAACGGCTGACCAGGATCCAAAAATCCCCCAACGGGATGGAGATTTTAACCACCGGCACACCCGTACTTGACAACAATAATCATGTGAAATATATCATCTATAATGTCCGGGATATCAACTTATTGGAGCAAAACTTTAGGACCGCAATGAAATACTCGCTTCACCAGGTTTTCCAGGAAACTGAGATCCTCAACAAAAAGCTGGCAGCACAAAAACCCGGACTTCATCACCCAAGATAAAAGAATACGGGATATTTTGCAGATGATCGAGAATATCGCTTTCATTGACTCCACTGTTCTGATTTCGGGGGAATCCGGCGTCGGCAAAGGGTGCTGGCAGAGTATATCCATCAAATCAGCAATCGAAACAATGAGCCCCTTGTCGTCATCAACTGCGCCGCCATTCCGAAAATTTATTGGAATCCGGAATTATTCGATACGCCGGCGGCGCCTTCAGCGGCGCCCAAAAAGAAGGCAAAAAAAGGACTATTGGAAATGGCGGACAAAGGCACCCTTTTCCTGGATGAAATCGGCGATATGCCCCTTGGGCTCCAAGCAAAATTGCTCCGTGTGATTCAAGACGGCAAGTTCTACTCCTTGGGAGATACCGCTGAAAAAAGTCAATTGCCGTATACTCGCTGCTACCAATCAAAACTAAAAGATTTGATTTCGCAAAAAATTCCGGCAAGATCTTTATTATCGCCTGAATGTCATTGAGATTGAGATTCCTCCGCTCCGGGAACGCAAGGGGACTTGGTATTACTTACGAATCATTTTTTAGCAAAGATGGAGAAAAAATATTCTACCATCAATCACATTTTCACAACGGAAGCCATGAAAACCATTCTCAGCTATCCATGGCCCGGCAATGTCCGTGAGCTGGAAAATTATATCGAACGCCTCGTTGTGACCGTTAAAGAAATCTATATCGATACCTGTCATCTGTCCAGTTTACTGTCGGACACCAATTTTGCTCAAATGGCGGCAGACACGCTTGCAATCGATTCTTTCGATGATTATATCGAAAGCGTAGAGAAAGCCATTATCAAAGCGGCCTATGAAAAACACGGCAGCTCCAGAAAAGTGGCAAAGGCGCTGGGATTAAGCGACAACAAAGCATTGCGGCTGATTCGCAAATATTGTTATTCATAATCTATTGCGATCTCAATACCATGCGCAAATCATATTTGTACGAAATTCCCCCTGATGATAAAAGAAGTATCGCTACGATGCTTCTTTTTCTTTTAATACCATCATAAGATGAATATCAAAGCAACTCTGCGCTCATAACAGGCCTCTTCTTAGCCCTCACAACACCATCTTGACAAGAATGGATTCCTCGCTATAATAGTTGTCATTACAACTGTTGAAAAGACAACGATGAGAAAGGCGGCACTTTTATGCTCATGAACGACCTATCCATTATCGTACGGCAGATGCGGGTATTTTCCGAAAGGAAACCCAGCATAGAAATATCGGCTTCCCTGAACAAGTGATCCTGATGTATTTATTGCGCCATGAAAACAGTAACCAAGAACAGATCGGTAAATTCTTTGAGATTGATAAAGGTGCGATCGCCAAAACCATGCGCAAATTAGAAGAAAAAGGCCTGATCACCAGAGAGGAGAACCGGAAAACAAACGGGAAAAACGGGTCTTTTTAACCCCGCAAGCGAAGAAAATCACCACAGAGATGCAAAGCACTTTAGAGACATGGGACCAATGCGTCTACAAAAATATCAGCGCGGAAGAGCGGGCCATTTTTGAAAAAACCCTCAGTACAATGGCGGCAAATTCCAACGACCTATTAATGGGAGAGGAAAAATACCACAATGACAAAGCGTAATGACCGCACGCATTTTGGCCTGATACTGGCTGTATATCTCCTCGGCATCTTTATGGGGGCCATTGATACCGGCATTGTGACGCCGGCAAGAACCGTCATCCAAAACAATCTCATGGTCGACGAAAAGACCGGCATCTGGATGATTACGATCTATACCCTGGCTTATGCCGCAAGTATCCCCGTCATGGGCAAGCTTGCAGACAAAATGGGCCGCAAAACCATATATCTGACCAGTATTTTCCTCTTTGGATTTGGGTCACTTTTATGCGGACTCTCTCAATCCTTCGGCAGCTTTACCATGTTGATCATTGCCCGCGCAGTGCAAGCGATCGGCGGCGGCGGTATCCTACCCGTCGCCACCGCAGAATTCGGCACGACCTTTCCTCAAGAAAAACGCGGTATGGCGTTGGGTCTGGTCGGCGGGGTGTACGGGATCGCCAACATTTTCGGCGCCTCCGCAGGCAGCGCAATTCTCGATCTTTTCGGCGCCGCTAATTGGCAGTTCATCTTTTATGTCAATCTGCCGATCACCGTTTTCATCCTCAGTGCCGGGATCTTTGCCTTACCCAATACAAAAGAGAAAAATGTTAAGAAAATTGATCTTTTCGGCATCACCGTTCTAACCGTCATGGTTCTTTCTTTGCTTTACGGTCTAAAAAATATCGATTTCTTTTCCCTGCCCGCCACCATGTCCGATATTTCCGTCTATCCTTTCTTACTGGTCTTTATCCTCCTCTTACCCATCTTCATTGCGATAGAAAAACGAGCGGAAGATCCGGTGATCAACCTCTCCTATTTCAAGAATCTCCCGATCGTCATTACCTTGATCCTCGCTTTTATTACCGGCGTTATCCTCATGGGCATGATTTTCGTACCTCAGTTTTCCGAGAATGCCCTAAAAATACCCTCGGGAAGCGGCGGGTATTTCGTCATTATCCTTGGGGCTTTTGCCGGGATCGGCGCCCCCATCTCCGGGAAAATGATCGACCGCTTCGGTGTGAAAATCGTTTTGGGGTTTGGACTGATCGCCTCCATCATCGGCTGCTTATTCCTGATTTTTGTAACCGCCAACCAGCCGAATTATATCACCGTGATCATTTCTTTGATGCTCATCGGCGTTGGCATCGGGTTTACCATGGGGACGCCCCTAAACTATATGATGCTCGATCATACCAAGGAAGAAGAATCGAACTCCGCCCTCGCCACCTTATCTCTCGTCCGTTCCATCGGCACGGCAATTGCCCCCGCCATCATGATCGGGTTCATTGCCCATGCGGGGCTGTCGGTACAAACCAATATCATGGAATTACTCCCGGATGAAGTGCATATACCGCCCCTACCCTATGCCGAAGAACTGACAGAAGAACTCGACGATCTGCAAACAGACACAGCGATGGGCGACATGTTTCAGGATATGGCGATCCCGGATCTTGCCGGTATGGAGACGGTCAAAATAGAAACCGACGGGGATTTTTCCATCCCCGATACAATCTTGGAACAAATGCAATCATCGGATGTCACCACCATTACCCAAAACACAAAAGAATTTGCCGCCTATATGTTTGCTGTTATGACGCCGGATCTGATCACTGAAATTGAAAGTGGCGTCGACACCGGCATCGACGGCATCAATGACGCAATCGAAGATATGGAGGAACAACTTGCCGAAATGCAAACGGCCTATGACGGTATTACCCAAGGCATCAACGGCATGACGCTGTGGCCGCCCAGGAAAACAGCGCTGACAATTAAAAAATGCTGCCGTTATGATGGCGGATATGCCTTCATACGAGGATATCACCGTTTTCATTCCCGATTCCGTCAAGGCTGCTATGCCCCCATCGGTTTTAGACGCTCTCAGCGCCGTGAAGACGCCGGCAGATTTAAACGAGATCATCACTGGGCTAACTGCCGCCATCAGCACCATGGAGGATAATATCGCTCAAGCCCAAATCGGAAAGGACGCGCTGGAGGCAACGATCAATGAAATGAGCGCTTCTCTATCCCTTCTCAACGATCTCCTTTCCCAATTTGAACTGGCCGAAGCTACCCTAACATCCACTGCAACAGCAACGGACGATAGCGGCTGCAACCTTGCGGATCAGCTACCCGAAGATATCAAAGCCGCTTTATCCCCATCTGTTCTCGATGAATTAAGCGCCATGACAACCATAGCTGAATTGGAACAACGGATCAGCGCTCTCGACGGAAAAATCGAAAACACCGCCACCGCGCTAACAGAAGTTCAAGGGGAATATGCCGCGCTGGAACAGGGAATCGCGGGGATGACAGCGGCCTTAACCGCACAAGAAAATGCCCTCCTTTACTTGGAAGACGCTGCCAAAATGATGGCAACCATGATGAACGGCAGTATCGCAGATATGATCCCGGAGGAGATCAAAGCCACGATGCCTCCATCCGTTTTAGATGAACTCCAGACGGTAAAAACCATAGCGGATCTGGAAGAAAAGATTTCGGAACTCAAAGGTGCGATCCAAACACTGGAAAATGAAATCGCTGGGGCAGAAACCGGCAGAACGGATCTCATGGCAGGCATCAAAGGAATCGGCAGCGCAAAAGGAAATATGAGCGACACCATCTATAAGATGACGGTTTTAAAAGCAACCATACCGGAAACCTTCACAACAGCAGAAGACACTTACCTTGCAGAGATCGACTCCCTACAAAATGCCATCGAATCTAAGTTCCAGCAAACATTGAACAATGGATTCAAGCAAGTTTATGCCACTGCCGCAATCGCATCTCTACTTGGCCTCTTATGTTTAATTTTCTACAAAGACCATAAAAAGTTGACCCCAAAAAATATCAACTAGACGGCTACGACCCACCAGAAAACCGAAAAAGACAAAAGCCCCGCACGCATCGTGCATATGAACATATGCACGCGTTCGAGGCTTCAATGTAATAACGATATTCGATTTAACCCGGGAAAATCTCCTGCTTTTGGTTCTACTTAGTTTCCGTTCATCTCCAGATACTTTGCTACCCGGGTTTCGGCATTTTCCCGCAAATTAAAATAATAGAAGGGATAATCAAAACTGTGGAAGACCCCTTTCCCAAAAACCGCATTTCCGGGAGCCCATGTATCCACATCTACGGTACTGCAAATCAAAGCGCCTTTTTCTTCATCAACACTTGCGTCGGCAAACCCCATGACCTTTTTAAACTCACCGTTTTCATCCAAAACTACGGAACCGTCGGGATTCAAAAGGATGGAACCCAAGCTCTCCTCGGCTGTCGCCAAAGTCTCTTCTCTTGTCCAGGTGATAGGATTGATCACATTGGCATTGGGTTTCACCACCGGATTGTTCCCCTCAACAACAGGCGCTTCCGTATTATAGGAAATGATTACGCCGGTATCATCGGCGCCTTCAGCAAATTTCAGATGCGGATTTTCCGCCAAAAATTCATCGGTAACCGAATACCCCACTACATAAGCGGCAACCATCCGTTCGCAAACATCAGGATGCTCCGCCATATATTCCGACAGAATATAAAGCAGCATATTGGAGCCCTGGGAATGACCGGCCAAGATAAACGGGCGGCCATCATTGTAATTTTCCAAATAATAGTCAAATGCGGCAAATACATCGGATTTTGTTACGCCGCTTAAAAGCTCGTCCTGATCCTCTTCGGACAAGGATAAATGTTCCGGCATCCGCTTGCTGATACAGGGCGCAAAATATTGCCTGCGGTTTCAGCGCAGTGGCCTGCTGTTCATAAGCGCCGGTGCTAGCCTCTCATGGCGGCATTATCACTGTGCAAATATCCGGCTCATCATCTTCTGATTTAAAGTAGGCAGTCGGGATGATAAAAAACGTCCACTTCTTTCTCCGCCGCAGCAGGTAAAGCAAGCCAGTTTTCCGCTTGGGAATAATCCGTTACATCATTTGTGTCATTACTACAGGCAGTAAAACAGATTGCAAACAAAGACCAATACAGCAAATAACTTAATTCGTTTTTTCATGATATGCTCCTTTCCCAATACCCTATTTTGATTTTTCGGCAATGATCGAAGATTTCCGCTTCTTTTCACCCCAACTTATGATACTCCTAAATGGACACGGCGGCAATACTTATTTTTTAAAATAGCGTGCTCTCCATCCTCCATAGAAGCATTGTCTCGATGATTAGGATCGTATCCTTCCGGTCTCTGTTTAATCAGTAAAAACCGACGCGATCTGCACATAATGTGCAGGTGCGGTCTGCGGTTTTACCGAAACATAGCACTAAGCCCTTTATTGACATTCTCCTAAAAACGATTGCATCCTTTGTTTCATTCATGACTCATGGCTTCATATCCGGCGGCGATAATCGCCTTGAAATCCTCTTCCTCCACTTTTTCGGGGTCATATGAAATCTTGACATTTTCATTTTCCAAAGAGACTTCCCCACATTGCTGACGCCATCCAAACCAACTAGGGCCGTGTTGACATGAGCAACACAATGTTTACAGGACATGCCACCGACTTTCAAAGTAATTTCCATCGACATTGCCTCCTCTTTCTTTTTTTCTGCATGCTGTGCGGCTTCTCCTTTTCAAAACGGAACCGGTTCAAGGTAAAGCGCTTGGTCACCACGCTGACCGAGGAAAGGGACAGCTGCCGCGGCAACCATCGGATTTAAGAGAAACCCAAAGAACGGATAAAGAGACCCGCTGCAATCGGAATACCCAAAGCATTGCAACCAAAGGCCCAAAAAAGATTCTGTTTAATATTACGGATCACCGCCTTTGATAGCCCATCGCCGCCGGAATCCCCAGAATATCATTGGACATTAATATGATATCAGCCGAAGAAATGGCCACATCCGTACCGGGAACCGATCGCCATCCTGATATCGGCGCTGACCAGCGCAGGGGCATCATTGATCCCGTCCCCCACCATCGCCACGGTATATCCTTCGGCCCGCAATTCTTCCACTTCTTTCGCCTTATCCTGGGGCAAAACCTCCGCTAACACTGTCATGCTCACCTTGGCGGCAATCGCTTTTGCTGTCCGCTCATTGTCGCCGGTGATCATTGGGTGGTCGAATACCGAGAGCATGCAATTGTTTAATCGCTGGGCTGGAGGCTTTCACCTTCATCAGCGACGGCAATGATCCTAAATTAGTGCCGTCCACACCGAAAAACATCGGTGTCTCGCCTGCGGCTGCCATCAGCGCCGCCTCTTCACCCAAGGAACCTAATTCGATTTTTTCTTTTTCCATTAAGCGGCGATTCCTCGCTGAAACATGCTTGCCATCAATCTCGACGGCAAGACCATAACCGGAAATGGCGGTATAACCGCTCGTTTTCCCTAAGCTTAAATTCTTCGCTGCCGCAGTTTCGGAGAATCGCATCCCCCAAAGGATGCTCTGTCCCCTGCTCCGCCCCGGCGGCCAAGGCCAAAAAGTATCTTCATCATAATTTTCCGCCGGCAAAATCCGCGTTAATTTCCGGTTTCCCCTCGGTGATGGTGCCGGTTTTGTCCAAAAGCACAAGATTCACTTTGGGCGGTAAGTTTCCAAAGCCTGCCGTTTTTAAAGATCACACCGTTTTCCGCCCTTGCCGGTACCGACCATAATTGCGGTCGGTGTTGCCAAACCCAAAGCACAAGGGCAAGCAATGACAAGAACGGAGACAAAAATCGTCAACGCAAAAGCAAATCCGCTCCGGCAATCAGCCAGATCACCGGTGGCAGGAGCGTAATCCCAATCGCCGTCGGCACAAAATAGCCGGAAACGATATCCGCCAACCGGGCGATAGGGCTTAGCTTCTGGGCTTCCTCAAATCCAACGAATCAATCGGGCCAAAGTCGTATCGGCTCCGATCCGTGTGGCAATCGAAACGGATCGCCCCATTTTTACTGATGGAGGCACCCACGACCGAATCGCCAATGGTTTTTTCCACTGATATTCTCCTCGTCAACATCGATTCATCAATCGCGGTGTGGCCCTCGATGATCTCACCGTCGACAGGATCTTTTCCCCGGCCGTACAATAACAATCTCACCGACGCCGATCTCAGCGGCCAAAATTTCAACTTCCTTTGCCGTTACGCACGACCAGGGTTGTTTTCGGCGCCAATTCCATCAAACGGCGAATACTTCCCCGTTTTCCCCTGGCGCGGGGCCTTCAAATATTTACCAACTATCACCAAGGCCACGATCATGGTTGCGGTATCTAAATAGAGCTGCATATGCTGCCGCGAATCAAGCGGAAATCGGGTTATACAGTACTGCAGTGCCAGTGCTGATGGCAACGAGACTGTCCATATTAGGATGCAAAGAAACTAACGCCTTCGTCCCGTGAATATAAAAGTAGCGCCCGGCAATCAAAACAGGAATACATAGAACTAATTGGATGATCCCTGCCGTCATCGTTCCATGCCCCAGAAAATCCGGGACCAGCAAATGGATCATCGGACCCATTGCGATATAAAACAGAGGGATCGCAAAAACCAGCGCAACAATCAGCCGCCTTTTCTTCTGAAGCACCTCGATTTCATCCCCCCCGGCCTTCCGGAAGATCGGCAGTGAAGCGGAAGGGCTTGGATAACCGGCCTTTTCCACTGCTGCAATAATGCCTGCGGGATTCTTCATCATAGCGAACGGTCAACTTTTCCGTAGCCAGATTGACAGCGGCAAATTCTACATAGTCAAGCTGATTTGCAGCCTGATCCACTGCCCGGGGAAATGCAGCGCAAGTCATCCCCTTAATAATAAAAACCGCTTCCTTCATATCCTCACATCCATTCCAGTCTATGATACGCCTAGTATATCCCGCCCTAACGCAAAAAACAAGGGAATATACTGCGCTTATTTTCGATCTGCCTCGCAATGTTTTCCAGAAAGCCTCTTATACAGTCTGACAGGTCCTCGAGAAGCTTAGACATCGAACGTTTTGACTCAGGCAGCGCCGCGTACATAGAAGTAATGCAAGCTGTCGCGGGGCAGAGGGTTCGCCGTGGTTCAGACTTTGTCGATGGACTGATATGGAATTCGATTCCGCCCTCAGTAATATATAGATGATATTTTCACACCGCCATCGCTTATCTTTTTTCCGGATCTTGATCCGCCGCAATGGTCTGCCTTTTGAGTGCCGTTTGAAACTTGTTTACCAATTCCTCTCGCTGTACCCCGCCGCAATCAAATCCCGCAAGAGATCCACATTGCCGCTGCCGAGAGGCCGCAAAACCAAACCCTGATTTTCCAGGCTACATTCAACTTCCTTATCGAAATTGAGCCTTTCAAAAAAAACCTGGGAATCGTGATTTGTCTTTTCCCTGTGATTTTAACGATTTTTCTTTCCATTTGTAGCCTCTCTCTGCAGACTTCCTCGCCACAAAATCCTTGATTCCTTGAAAATATTATATCAAGGAATCAAGGATTTGTAAAGAAAAATTTTCCATCATATTGAAGAACATAAAGGGCGGCATGGGCTATTTAAACAATCGCACAAGCCCTACCATCATTTGCTGCACAAAAAAATCCCCAACGAAATAAATCAATCGTGGGGATTACACAGTATATCATCCAAAAAAAATCGGGGACTGCAGCCGTTTTACGGCGCGATCCCCGCGTGCAACACATGAACTCAACCTTTTACGGTGTTTTCCTTTTGGGCTTCTTTCGGCTTTCTCAGATAAGCAACCCAGTACATAAAAGCGACGAAGAAACCGCCACCGATAATATTCCCAAGGGTTACGGGCAAAAGATTCACCAAGAAGAAGTTCCCCCAGGTGAACAAAGAAGTTACATCGGAACTGCTGATTTTCAAAGCAGTTGCGGTAGCTTCCGGATTGGCAAGAGCAGTTTGGATGCCCATGGGGATAAAGAACATGTTGGCAACACAGTGCTCAAAGCCGGAAAGTACGAAACCATAGATGGGGAAGAAGCAAGCAAAGATTTTCCCGGTGACATCTTTGGCGGCAAATGCAAGCCAAACAGCCATACATACCAGCCAGTTACAACCGATACCGCGCATAAACGCTTCCACAAAACCCAATTTCAACTTCCCTTGTGCAATGGCCACGGCTTTTGTGCCATACGCCGTTAAAGCGCCATCGGCAGCAGCATGGAAATTACTGTAATACACAATAGCGACAAGTAAAAGAGAACCGATAAAATTAGCAATAAAGACAATAACCCAGTTACGAAGAACTTTCCCCCAGGTGGTTTCACCATTCAAAGCGGCAATCACCAAAAACATATTGTTCCCTGTGAACAATTCCGCACCACCGACAACAACTAAAATCAGGCCCAAAGTAAATGAAGCAGCAAAAACAACTTTGTTCAATCCTGATGCCGCCCATTCTGCCGGCCAACCAAAGGCTGAACTAATAGCAGTATGGGAAGCAAGCGCAATAAATGCCCCCGCCAAAATACCCAATACAAGCAATTTGTACGCCGGGGCACAGCCTTTACCCTTACCTGCCGTGCAGCAATTGGCTGCAATCTCCATTGGCAAAAAACAATTCATCCCTCTTCTCTCCTTTGCATTTGTTTTTCATATGTGGCTTATTGACACTATTATAGGTAGTCTTGTGTATTGTGTCAAAATGTTTAAGCCACATTGTAAAATATATGGATTATTCGCAATATTTTCTCATAACTCCCCTTCCGAGGCATAACTATAATGTCCTTGGGGGCAAATAATAATATGATCAGCAAGCTGACACCGATGGTATGCAGCCCTTCTTGAATCTTCCTCGTCATATAATTATCGGCAGCAGAAGGTAAGCAGCTATCTCCCAAGTGATTATGACTGATCACCACATACGCTCCGTTATGCCGCAACGTGATTTCAATCAAATCCCGGGGATAAAAAGGCACTTCATCTCTGCCCCCGATAAATAAGATCCCCTTATAGGTGATGCACCGACATGCATCAAGGATAAAAACATAACAAACCTCTCTTTTTTCCCCGCGAAAAAAACCTGCAAATAGGTAACCAATTCCAAGGGAGAACAAATCGGTTTGTCAGCGATCTCTTCACTAAAAGTAATCTTATGCAATTAGAAGGGGCTTTTAATAAGCGTACGGTCTGCATCCCTACCCCTTGGACTGCCATCAAATCTTCAGACTCTGCCATAATCACACGCCGCAAGGAACCAAACTCATCCAAGAGCCTGTGGGCGATTTCGTTCGTATTCATCCTGGGTATACTAAAATATAACAAAAACTCTAATACTTCATGATGACCTGCCCCCTATTTTCGCATACTTGAAATGTTAGTAATTGCAGGAAAGTTTAAGTGCATATTCTTCGGGGGTCAGATTATCCAACGATGAATGCGGCCTGACTTGATTGTAATCCAAACGCCAATTTTCAATAAGCTCCTTCGCTTCGGGGACGTTTCTGAACCAGTGCTGATTTAGGCATTCGGCTCTGAGCTTGCCGTTGAAACTTTCGATATACCCGTTTTGCATTGGTTTGCCCGGATCAGTGAAAATATGTTCCACCTTGTGGTCGTAAGCCCAGACATTCATGATATTGCTTGTAAATTCAGAGCCATTATCCGTTAGTATTTCTTTTGGCAAACCTCGAAAAAGGGCAATCCTGTTGAGGACGGCAGTAACTCTTCTACCCGTAAGCGAACTGTCTACCTCCAGCGCCAGGCATTCTCTGGTGACTTCATCAATGATAGTCAGTACTCGGATATTCGAACCATTTCTTGTCCGATCACTGACAAAATCCATTGCCCAACGCGTGTTGGGTTCTGTATTTGCCCGTTGAGGCATTCCTCGTTTTTCGTACTTTTTCTTGCTCCGTTTTGGAAGGCTCAATTCAGCTTCTTTGTAGAGCCTATATGTTCTTTTATGATTGATCTTTATGCCTTCCCGCTGTAACATCACGTGCAGCCTGCGATATCCGAACCGTTTCCAGCGTACAGACAATGCGACAAGCCGTTCTGTGATCTGCTTATCCTCGCTTTTATCTACCGGCTGGTAACGTTTGCTGTTTTGACTGATACCCACGAGCCTGCACGCATGACGTTCACTGATGGCATAATCTTCTTGAATTTCCGTAGCTATTCTTCGTTTTGTGGCAGGCTTTAGAAGTTTTTTGAATTGATATCCTGTAGAATCCGGTTATCCAATGACAACTCGGCTACCATTTCTTTTAATCGACGGTTTTCTTCTTCAAGCTGCTTAAGTCGTTTGGCCTCGCTGATTTCCATGCCGCCGTATTTACTTTTCCAACGGTAAAAGGTCTGCTCGGAAATATTGTTTTCCCGAACGATCTCCGCGGCTTTCTTTCCGTGTTCATGCTCTTTTAGAATCTTGATGATCTGTTCTTCCGTAAACCTTGATTTCATGTTAATCACTCCATTTCTTTTATTTTACCATATCATTGACTAACATTTCTATTGACGAAGTTTTTGGGGATCAGGTCAATGAGGCGCCAAGCTTTCGAGTCCGTCCCTGTCGATCCTCTCATACATCCGCTGTCGATGCCCTGCATGAACGGGTTTTTTCCTCATATTTCCACCCCATCCGGCAAGATATAATATATAAGGGTATTCTAACATAAAAGCAGCAAAAAACCAATGGTAAACTATGGTAGGAATTTGGGAAATGTAAAACAAAAACACAAATACCTGTAAGAATCAATAAAAATGGTCTCAATGAGGGGTAAAGCTCTTAAAAAGGGCAAAAAAAAATGGTCAAAATCATTGCCGCCCCCAAGTAAAACGACAACCATAATCGTGTGACACAATCCATTTTTCAACAGAAGATTGATATCTCAACAAAATCCGAGAAGAATTTCCTCCGATTTTACATCCATAAATACAATACAGGTATTCATTTTTGACTCAAAAAAATCTTATTCAATAACGACTCAAAAACCTTGTCTTCTCAATCCGATTTGTTATAATGGATTTATACGGAACAGAAGTTGCTTTTCTCTTGTAGCTTTGATGAGATTCAATAATAAAGGAGAAGAATCTATGAGCAAGCCGAAAACGCTGAATCAGGAACAGTTGCTTCGCATACTAGACCAAAGCTTTGATGAAATCTTTGTCACCGATGCAAAAGGCTTTGTCGTCTATGTAAATTCTTCTTGCACCAATCATTACGGGCAATGTGCTGAAGAAATGGTAGGCCAAAGCTCCAAAGAAATGACAGAGCAAAACTTTTGGGGACCTCGTTTAAGCCCTCTGGTACAACAGTACAAGAAACGTCTCACCATGCGCCAACTGTCTTGCACCGGCATTACCATGCTCACCACCGCCACACCGGTCTTTGACAAAAACGGTGATGTAGAATTCGTGATCGAAAATGTGCGTAATATTACCGATGGGTGCGGCTTAAAAGAAGAAGAAAAGCAAACAAAAGAATTCCTAAATACCATGGCAGAATCTTTTGAAGAGGAAAAAACCGATGAATTCACCATCGAGAACTATATTGCCAGAAGCAAGGTCATGCGGGACATCATCAAAATGTCCTGGCGGATTGCGTCGGTCAATTCCAATGTCCTCATCACCGGAGAAAGCGGCACCGGCAAAAGCGCCATCGCCCGCTACATCCACAGCCGCAGCCCCAGAAAAGACAATCCTTTCATCGAAATCAACTGTGCGGCTCTCCCCGAATCCCTAATCGAATCGGAATTGTTCGGCTATGTACGTGGCGCCTTTTCCGGAGCGGTAGCTAAAGGCAAGCCGGGGCTGATCCAAACAGCAGAAAAAGGCACCTTGTTCCTGGATGAAATTGGAGAACTCCCCTTATCTGTACAAGCAAAGTTACTGCATTTCATTCAAAATGCTACCTACTTTGAAATCGGGGGTATCCGTGAAAAGCGAGCAGATTGCAGGATCATTGCCGCCACCAATCAAAACCTCGAAGATATGGTGGAAAGAGGAAATTTTCGCAGGGATCTTTATTATCGCTTAAAAGTCTTTGAAATCATGATCCCTCCCCTCACCCAGAGACATGAAGATGTTGTACCGTTAATTACCTTTTATTTAGACAAATTCAATCACAAATATAAACTCCAACAACAATTTTCTCCCGGATGTATTTCCTTGCTGGCCCGATATAATTGGCCCGGAAATATCAGAGAATTATCCAATGTGATCGAACAACTGGTCGTCATGACCCCGGAAGGCATGATCACCGAAAAACATTTGCCCGCCCTTATCCGCAAAACCAGTGAAACAGAAAATACTCACCCCTTAACGATTGATGTCGACAATATTACCTTATCTTATGGCGATCGCTTCCATTGGGCACAAAAACGGGCCGATGAGGTATGCGGAGAAATCATTCGCGAATTATTTAAGGAACTGAAAAGCTCCCGCAAGGTTGCCGCAGCCCTCAATATCAGTCAAAGCACGGCATACCGCTATATCCAAAAATACTGCAAATAAACATCCCACATAATCGAAAACAGAAGCGGCCTTCCACCATATAATGGTGGAAGGCCCTTTTATTCCGCACCCTCACATGGGAATAATTGGCAAGCTTTTTGCATTATACAACGGCAAAACAATCAAACGGAGGTGTTGTTTGAAACAAGAGAATTACTTGCAAACATGAAACACATCATGGTCTTGGTCTCAATATGTTTACCAAAGATAAACTATGAAAGTGTTTGTTCACCCCGATCGCTAAAAGCAATAAATGTATTCGTTGATCGTTCCATTTTAACCATATGAGGAAAACGGAGTAGAAAAGGAGACCAAAATGAAACACATTATACGAAATCTTGCGTTGGTTTTAGTTATTTGCTTATTCAGCATAATCTGTTCCGGTTGCGGTGGGCAGGAAAAACAAGCAGTTAATATTTTATCTGCCAACTATGAAGAACAAATTGAATTGCAGTTAGCTTATTTAAGGAACAAATATCCTGATGCAGAAATCAATATTACCTATATGTCTTCCGGTAAACTAGCGGCAAAGCTTCTCGCGGAAGGGGAAAGCACAGATGTTGATATCGCACTCTCTCTGTCAAGTGCATATTCAAATCAATTAAAAGAAGCGGGACTACTTTTGGCATATGAAAATGAAACACCCTATAAAGCTGAATATACTGATCCCGACCATATGGTTTTGCCGAATGGTGTTTGGAGTGGAGCGTTTTTAATCAATACAAGAGAGCTTGAAAAACTAAATTTACCTGTACCAACATCATATGCGGACTTGCTTGACCCCATATACAAAGGATGTATCGTGATGGCAAGCCCGGTGAGTTCCGCAACCGGATATTTCTTCCTGCTTGGCATTTTAAATCTGTATGGAGAAGATGCGGGATGGAATTATTTTGATCAACTCTCCGAGCAAATTATGCTCTATGGCGAGTCCGGCTCTACGCCATCCTCAATGGTGGAAAAAGGGGAAGCCGTTATCGGACTTGGCATCGACTATGAGGGGATAGAACTTGTTGAACACGGAAGCCCGATTCAGATTGTTTTCCCCGATGAAGGCTCTCCTTACGATTATGATACCGTATTATTAATCCAAAAAGAAGACTCTCCCAGCGCTTTCGTTCTTGAGATCATGGGCGCCATTACGTCAATTGAAGGTAATACCATATTTAACAATTACAATATTTCGGTCCTGGAAGGCACACCTGACCGAAGCAATTATCCTGAAAATTTTAAGCTTTTGGATATGAACGGTATTACAGACTATACACTTAAGACAGAAATAACCGAAAAATGGAGCAATCGCTATGAATGAGCAATTAAACATTTCCCACATCAGTAAATCATTCGGTAAACATCAGGTTTTACATGATATCAATTGTGAAATCAAGAAAGGAGAGTTTATCTCCCTTCTTGGGCCAAGTGGCTGTGGAAAAACAACGCTTCTTCGCATCCTCATTGGCCTAGAACAGCCGACAACCGGGAAAATCATTCTTGATCATGTTGATATAACCGATATTCGCCCGGCAAAACGAAGATTCTCTATCGTATTTCAGGAATATGCTCTTTTCCCACATATGACATTATTTGATAATGTAGCCTATGGGCTCAAATTACAAAAAGTTTCTGCGAAAGAAATCCACAAAAAGGTAATGAATACCTTGTCTATGCTAAAACTTGAAGCTTCAATTAAGAAATATCCAGCACAAATGTCCGGAGGCATGCAACAGCGCACAGCAATTGCCAGGTCTCTTGTTTTGGGATGTGACCTTATGCTTTTAGATGAGCCTTTTTCCGCCTTAGATGCTATGGTACGCGTAGATCTGAGCGAAGAATTAAAAGACCTTCAGCGCCAGTTTAATATTACAATGATTATGGTTACTCATGATCAGGAAGAGGCTTTCTCCCTTAGCGACCGTATTCTATTGATGGATCGCGGCATTTTGATTGCCGATGCTCCGCCAGCCAAACTATATCAAATGGATGATCAGCCCTTTGTCAAGAACTTTGTCATTGAGCAATTGAATAAACGCGCAAAATATCTGCGCGAATTAAATGGAGCATAACATTGAAAAAGAATAAAACAACATTGACTGCCGGAAGACGCAACACGGCACTTGTTCTTCTATTACTCATTGCAGTCATCATGACGAATCTGATACTGCCTTTACTATTGCTTTTGTATGGATCCGTTGATTATGAGCCATTTTATTCGGGTTTTGTAAAGGTACTCTCAAGTGCGTCTACAAAAACGGCATTAATCAATTCATACAAAGTTACATTGATGGCCAGCTTGATTGCGGTATCTGCCGCTTTCTTTTTCGCATATATCGTAGAATTTAAATTATACGGACAGCGCAGAAAAATCTTCAGGTTTTTGGCCATCATCCCCATGTTGGTGCCTTCCATTACCCATGGCCTGGTCATTGTCTATCTCTTTGGGAAAATGGGCATTCTCACGCGATTGGTAGGCATACAGCTTCCAATTTATGGGCCCTTGGGTATTATTATGGGCAGCTTTTTCTATGCTTTCCCGATTGCTTTTTTACTCATGTCACAGGCTTTCTTAAATCTGGATGGCAGGTTATTTGAACAAGGGGAAGTCCTGGGCATAAGCTCATTTCGCCGTTTTTTCGATATTGTTTTACCGATTATGAAATATGCCGTATTCTCTGCTTTTGCTGTTTGTTTTACAATGATTTTTACGGACTACGGAATTCCCATATCGGTAGGCGGCACCTATTCCATTCTGCCGGTGCTTTTTTATAAAAATGTTGTGGGAATGCTGGATTTCGGGAAAGGCGCTATCTACAGTACCTTGATACTTCTTCCGGCAGTAGCTGTATACATTTTAGATATTTTATTTCAATAAAAAACAGCTGCATTCGTCTCGAAATACAATGCCTGTTAATACCGGCAGATTCCATTTAATACAAAAAATCTTGTTCGTACTTTTAACACTGGTTATCATTATCCCTATTCTACTTATCCTAGTAGCTCCATTTATTGAAAATTGGCCTATGATTTAGCTTTAACATTACGCCATTTTGAACGTATTATCTCCATCGGTGCAGTATGGAAGCTGATTGTCAATTCTGTTTTTATTGCATTCGCAACCGGTATATTGGGAACCGTTCTTGCCTTTATTTCGGGCTATATGTATGTAGGGGTAGCCATGAATTAGGGACCGTAAAAACTGACCCATGGACTCTACATGATTTCTCTTGCTGTCCCGACTTGCCCTTGGCCTTGGGTTCGCCATATTTTTAAGGGGTCTTTTCTTTACAATACACTTTTTATTCTGATTCTTGTCAATGCAATTCATTTTTCGGTTCCCTTATCTGATGGTAATCAGTCACTTTAAGCTCTTAAACCCCAATTTGGAACCAATTTGTTATACATTAGGCGGCAATATTTTTAATGTAATTTTTGATATCATCATACCAAACAGCAAGAAAATGCTCTTCGATGTGTTCGTATATTTCTTTACAAATTCTATGATTACGATCTCGGCAGTTTCTTTACTATATACATCTAAAACAAGAACAATGGCATTACAAATTACCGCCTATAATGATCAAGGTTCTTGGGAAAGTGCAATTGCGATATCTCTTGTCATTTTAGTCATCAATATTATTATTAAATACCATCAAACTTTCAGACAAGATAAATCCATCGATATGTCCAAATAAACACGGGAAGAAATGCATAACATTCTTCCAAATACAAGAATAACCAAAAAACCTGAAGGATAATTTAGTTCTTCAGGTTTTTCTTTGCTTGACATTAGGATAAAAAGCCGCACTTCCCCTGACATCCTCAACTTAAATCAAGGGAATTTTTCACTTTTATCTCCCCCCCATGAAAAAACTGGCAAGCTTCTTGCATTATACAAAAGTAAACCAAATAAACGGAGGTGTTGCTTGTGGCAAGAGGATTACTTGCAAACATGAAACGTACAACGTCACTGGGCCTTAATATGTTCACTGAAGATGAACTATGGGAAGTTCACTTGGCCACCTTAGATGTACTTGCGAATGTAGGTGTTAAGGTGGAGAGTGCAAAAGCACGGGAGATTTTCGCTGGAATTGGATGCAAAATCGAGGAAAAAACCCACATCGTAAAATTCCCCGCCTATATTGTAGAAGATGCGATGCGCACAGCTCCACCCAATTATCGTGCTTGTGGCAGAGACCCAAAAGATGATTGGTATTGCGAATCCGGCCGTACCGGTTTCGTCAATTTCGGCGAAACTCTTACCGTCATCGACCCGTATACCAGAAAACGCAGACCCCCTACGATGGATGACCTATGGAATTCCGTCACCATGATCGACCAGCTGGAAAATGTGGTCGTTTATGAACGCAATATCGTACCCAAAGATGTCGATCCCTATGTCGGCCAGCTCTATGTAGTCGAAGCTTTTTTAAACAACACGACAAAATCAGGTTTCATCGGCATGCATGACCCGGAAAATATCAAGGCCGCCTATAAGATGGGCTGCCTCGTTGCAGGGAGTGATGAAGCCTTTAGGGAAAGACCCTTCTTTGCAACCAGTACTGATCCTATCAGCCCCTTGGTACAAAGCGCAGGGGCAACCGATTCCCTGATCCTCGCCACAGAATTGGGCATTCCCTCAAAGATCAATCCCATGGGCATGGTGGGAGGCACAACCTGCTCTCATCTGGCAGCAACAATGGTAACACACAATGCAGAGGTTTTAAGCATGTTCGTATTAGGACAAGCATTAAAGCGGGGCGTACCAATGGTTTACGGCTCCTCGACGGCATTGATGGATCTAAAAACCACGACTTCCGCAGTAGGAAGTCCCGAACTTGGTCTTTTCAGTGCCTTTGTCGCCAAAATGGCCCAATTCTACAAAGTTCCGAGCTGGGTAGCAGGCGGCTAGTGCGACAGCAAATGTGTTGATGCGCAAAGTGCTCATGAAGCCACACTCACTGCCATATTGCCGGCATTGGCAGGCGCCAATATGATCTACGGCATCGGTATGTTGGAAAACGGCATTACCTGGGACTTTGCACAACTAATCATGCAGCATGAATTTGCAGGCATGATCTTAAAGGCTTGCGAAGGTATCCGCATTGATGATGAACATTTGGCTGCTGATGTGATCTCCGAGGTAGGACCCGGCGGAGAATTTGTCAGCCATGTCCATACATTCCAGAACTTTAGAAACCTTTCCGCTCCCAATCCCAAAATCATCGATAGGAGCAACTATGATGCTTGGATGGCAAACGGTGGGAAAGATATCGTGGAGCGCTCTTATGAAGTTGCCATCGATATGATCGAAACAGCCAAAGTAAAGAATCCCCTTCCCGACAATATCAAAAAAGGTCTCAGAGACATCGTTGCTGAAGCAGAAGCGGAATATGCCGAGAAAAGGGCTTCAAAAAAATAACTCACTCTCTCCATACCGCCGTGTCCCTCATGGGGCACGGTGGTCACCTCCACATCCTTCGTTATCGCTCATCTCACAACCATACACCCTCACTCAAAAACATTATGCAAATATAGATAAAAGAGGATCTGCCCGTAATTCGGGCAGATCCTCTTATTGATGTTCAAGCTACGATGATAAATCAGAGTAATCCTTTTTCCTGCATTTCAATGGCTTCTCCATCAGCTTCATCCAAAATCGACTTCAATGCTTTTTGTTGCTCCACGGAAAGCGGATCCACTTGATAGTTTTCCAAGATATTTTGGGCTTTAGCATAGGCCCTTTCTTCGATAGAGGTCCCGCCCGAATCCTTCCAGGCCTGGCGGGATCGCCTGTCGATCAATTCCGTCTGTGAAAGCTGGCGCATATTTTTAAAGGTATGTTCCTCAGTGATAAACTCGCCGCCGGGTCCTACCGCTGCGAGAAGATCCGCTTCCATTTTTTCATCATTGACATCGACCCCCGCTACCAAACGCCGGATCATACGCGCAAATTCATTGTGCATTACCATTTGGGCATAATCCCATGTCAATGCGCTATCCAGCATCCCGAGGCCATAGATCAAGTTGGCGCCTGCCAAAGCCGGAACTACGGCGGTCAATGTCATTTCATGGGCACTTTGGGCATCCGGAAGTTTGCTATCCACCTAGCCACCCCCTACCCAGCTGGGGAAATGATAGAATTGGGCCAGCTTTGCCGTAGCAGCACTCATCAGCGCCAATTCGGGACAACCAAAGGAAGCAAGTCCCGTCTTCAGATCCATAATTCCCGTGGAACTCCCATAAACCAACGGATGCCCGGGAGCGCAGAGTTGCCCCAGAACAAACATGCTTAAAATTTCCGCATTTACGTTAATCATGGTACTGGCAATATTTACACAAGAAGTACCGCCCGGCAAACTAATCGGATTGACTTTAGAGGGCAAACCCCATTTACAGGCCTCGATCAAGGCTTCACAAGCATTTTTTGTGTGCACCAAAGGACTAATGGGATCTGTCGTTGTAGAGAAAAAGGGGCCGCAGCTTAAACTCCCGCTCACCACCAGCAACAACTGCACCCATTTTTACTGCCGCACGGACATTCGCTGCCGTAGCCAGACCGATAAAGCCATGCTTCTTGGTATGATTAAGAAAAATCTCGATATTATGGACATCACGGGTGTGCGGGTTCACTTCAGCAGGCGACATCGCTCTTTCATAACAAACCACCTGATCCATGGCATCACAAAAACGGGTGATATTTGCCACATCTTCTCTGCTTCCAATGCGCAATTCCCTTTGTATAGGGATCGATCAGTTTTACCGCCTCTCCAAAGTTCAAGAAGCCGGTACGGTTGCCGCCCACAATATAATCATGGTCTTCGTCACGCCCACAAGCCCGCATGGTGCTGGGGGTCTTATGGATTGCATCTTCCAGAATATACTCCGGAATCTTCACAATTTTCGTTTTCCAATCCACAAAGCAACCATGATCCTCCAGGATATGCAGGGCATCGTCACTTTCCATCATGACGCCGGTATTCCACAGCAAATCCACCGTAGCCAAATGAATATCATGAGACTCATCATCAGTGAAGAGTGTCAATCCCAAACCCTCAATTCTTTGGGAACCGGCATGAAGTGTTCTATTGGCCATTATCTTTCCTCCTTTGTAATTTTGTGGCATGCCATTCCGTAAAGCAAAAACCATACCAACACCAAAACGGGAGGAAATCCATCGAAATATGTCTCATTCGATCACCATCAAGGAATGAAACGAAGCAATAGTGAGATTTTCACTCATTTTGAGTCATAAGTGAATAATTTTTTGAGTCATGTTTGAATATTTGTCTTTTCAAAAATAAACATCCAGCATAATAAGGATAAATTCTTGCGATATACGCGTCTATCGCCAGCTATACACAGCTGATTCAACATTGAAACACCTTTGATTTTCTCCCATCATCTCCGATAAGGACACCCCTTTTTCTTCTTACATACAACCAACTTGTACCATTCTATACAGGCACTTTATGATGGCACACATATTGCATTACGGGAATAGCGTGACCGGTCATTAAAAGGGGAACCCAAAAATCTAAAAAAGGAGGATCCACTATGAAATCTGAAACCAATGCAAATGCTGCGACAGAAAAAACCCAAACGCTACCTGTATCGCAACAAAAGTCATCCCAAACAATTGCTCGTTTTCTTCGTTTTTATCACCTTATATCTTTTTATTATTTTTGCAAGAGCAATCTATCCGTCGCCACCCAACCTATCCAAGAAACCTTCGGCTATTCCAGGCAGTGCCGAATGGGGGTCATTCTCACTTCAGCCTCTCTCGTTTACGCATTAGGGCAGTTCATCAATGGGAATCTCACCGACCGTTTCGGTGCTAAAAAACTCTTCTTCATCGGCGCCATCGGCGCCGTAGTCTGGAACTTTCTCTTCGGTTTCTCCAGCACCTTCGTATTGTTCTTCATCACTTGGATCGGCAATATCTACTTTTTGTCCATGGGTTGGGCTCCTAGCATGAAATTGCTGTTTTCTTGGTTTCCTCAAAACCGATGGGGGTTTTTCTCCGGAATCAGCAATGCCTTTTGCTTTTTGGCAGCGCCATCGTAACACCGATCGCAGGGCTAAGCATTGCCGCCTTCGGCTGGCGCTCCGCCTTCTTCATCCCTCCTCTCTTCACTTTAGCCATGGCAATCGTCTTTCTTCTCATCGTCAAAAATACACCCCAAGAGGACGGTTTTGAGGTGGAATGGCAAAATGATGAAAATGTCGATAATGCCAAAGAAAAAATTACTAAAGCAGACTATCTTTATTGCCTATTCCATAAAAAAATGAGCATTGCCTATCTCACCTATTTTCTCACCAATATGCTGCGCTGGTGCATGGCAAGCTGGGTGATTAAAATCCTAATGGATTCTCCGGATGTGGGCGGTTTCGGTCTTGCCGTTGTCACAGCTTCTTTAATCGGCTCCATGATCCACTGGGGTGGCGTAGGCCTTTGCTTCGTTGCCGGTTGGGCCCAAGACAAGGTTTTCCATGGCCAACGCTGGCAGACTATGGCAATTTGCTTCTTCACAGCCGGCCTGCCCTTGCTTTACCTGACCAAAGGCGCCTCGATTTTGGACTCTTCCATGGGGATTCCCATTATTTGCGCCATCATGTTCTTGGGCGGTGGTTTGATTCAAACTGTTTGCTGCCCTATCTTCAATATCCCCGGCGATGTTTTGGGCAATCGTCTCGGCGCCACCGGCGTTGGAATCATGAACGGATTTGGCTATCTCGGTGCAGCCTTTGCAGGCGTTGGCTTTGGCGCCCTCATGGATGTCTTTGGTAGCAGCCAAGCTTTTCTCTTCGTTTCCGTCTGTTGTGTCGTGGGCGGTTTCCTTTCCATCTTATTAAAACCCAAAAAAAGTGAAAAAGCGGCTACCCCAACTCCCGAAGCATAAAACTTTTATCACTCTAAGGAGGTCGTCATGTCAGAGAAAATAAAGAAATTCCCCGGTTATGCCGCAGTGCTTTCCGAGGAAGTAATGAATCAAATTCATCAGGATGCCTTAAACATTCTCAATATAGTCGGTCTGGAAGTAAACAATCAAAAAGCCCTCGATCTATTTAAAAGAAAGGGCTGCATCGTTGATGAAGCAAAGCAGAACGTTAAATTCCCGGCCGAAATCATACAAGAATACATGTCTGTAGTACCACCGTTCTTCAAACTATATGGACGGGATCCCCGTTTCGATATTACACTCCCAGACGATGGACCGCTTTTCGGCACCGCCAGTTCAGGAACGAATGTAAGAGATCCGATCACCGGAAGTGTTCGCCCTTCCAAAGCGGCAGATATCGCACGCATCGGGCACTTATTGAACGAAATGCCCGGGATCTCCATGTACACCTGCACTATATCCGCCACCGATGCCTCACTGGAATACCGCAATTTAGAACGGTTCTATCCCGCTTTAAAGAATTGTCTGAAACCCGTTCGTGCCAGCGGTGTGGATTGTGTGGAGGAAGCGGAAAAAATCATCCGACTGGCTTCTATCGTCGCCGGAGGGGAAGAGAAGTTTTATGAAAGACCCTTTGTCGCCTTTCATAACTGCCCGGTGATCGCTCCGTTAAAAATGGATCATCACTCTACAGAAATGCTGATGTACTTTGTAGAAAAAAACATCCCGACATATGCCACAATCGTCCCCAATGCAGGCTTAACTTCTCCTCTGTCTTTGGGCGCAACGATCGCACAGCATGTTGCGGAATTCCTTTCCGTAGCCGTACTGATGCAAATGGTCAAACCCGGCACGCCGGTGATGTTCAATAGCTTGCCTACCGTGGCTGACTTGCGTACCGGCGCCTATGCACCCGGCGGAATTGAATGCGGATTATTGCATATGGCCTGCGCCCAAATGGCACGCTACTACAATGTACCGGCAGGAGGCTATATCGGGCAAACCAATTCCAAACTCCCCGATGCCCAGGCCGGCTATGAACGCGCCATAGCCGTTACAGGCGGAATGCTAAGCGGCATGGATATGCTGCAAATGGGAGGCTTAATCGAAGCTTTGATGACTTTCGACTATGCCCAGCTTGCCATTGATAATGAAATCGCCATGATGCTAAAACGCATGCAAAGAGGCATCGAATACGATGCTACGGAGATCAGCGAAGCCTTGGAGGAAACCAAAGAAATCGGACCCGGCGGCGTATTTATGGAAGCGCCTTTAACCTTGAAGAACCTACGCACATTAACCTTTATGCCGAAAATCGCCGACCGTAATTCCCGAAAAATGTGGGAAGACGAAGGTGCAAAAGATGCCGCATCAAGAGCTTTAGACTGGGTAAAAACCATTTTGTCAGAAGATAACCCCTATCAGATCGATGAAGAAACCGATCAAAAAATACGAGAAGAATTCCCCGGTTTGATGCCCGGTATTTCCAAGCTTATTTAATCAATCTATGACTAGCGGAGAAGTACAAAAACCATACTTCTCCGCTTCTTATTTTACAAAAGATGAGAAGGTTTTCATATGAAGATCCCAAAGAATTCTCAAAAGAAAACGGTTCTGATTCTCTGCATCATGACCTATATTATGGTATATCTGTGCCGTTTAAACTTTTCCACCGCAATTTTAAAAATTGCCGACGCACTCCATACCACCACAACAACCATGGGGATCGTCGGCTCACTTTTCTTTCTTTCTTACGGTATTGGGCAACTCATCAATGGCTTTATCGGGGACCGGGTTGCACCCATCCGCTTTATTATAATGGCCATCATTGGCACCGGCTCCATCAATATCGCCATAACCCAAGCACAAAGCATTGGGATAATCGCTCTCCTCTGGTCATTGAACGGATATTTCCAATCCGCATTTTGGGGTACGCTAAACCGAATTTTATCCTTCTACTACGGCAACGGCGAACATCATATCGTCTCCACCGGACTGTCCCTTTCGATGGTGGCAAGCTATATCCTCTCTTGGGCCGTTCTTGGCAAGTTACTGACGGGTTCCTCCTGGCAAACCTATTTCCTCATCCCCGCAGCGGTGGCTTTCTTTATGCTTATAACTTGGTTTACATTTGCCCAAACAGAACAAGTCATTCGTCAAGAAGCCGCACAAAAAACTGGGGCGCCATTCAAAAACCTATGGTATTCGTTCCGAAAAGAGCGGCTCTGGATAATCTGCATCATCTGCGTTTTCACCGGCCTCGTAAAAGAAGGGGTTGGATTATGGGCGCCTACAATCTTTCTTAATATTTTAGGCGGAAATGCAAACCAGGCATTCCTCTTGATCGTTTTAATACCCTTGGGCAATTTCTGTGGTATTATGGCCACAAAATCTCTTTTAAAAAGAAATCCGACAGACGGCACCGCTGCCCTCCTGGTCATGGAAGCCAGCCTTTTTGTTACGGCACTGCTTTTCGTCATCGGAACCGCACTTTTTCCTCCGTCCGGGGTAGTATTTACAGCACTTGTATCCGGCATGGCCTTCGGCTGCAACAGCATCATGCTCTCCTATATCCCCTTATCCTACAGTAAACACAATATGGTGGCCACATTGATCGGCATTTTCAATTTTTTTGCCTATATCGGAGCTGCCGTCTCTGCCTATGTGTTGGGAATCTCTCTTTCCGGAGATCATTGGTTCTTCATTCCTTATGTCTGGATGGCCGCCGGCGGTTTCGCACTTGTTTTCGTTCTTCTTCTTCGCAGGAAAAAACCAACTGAATAGGCCCAGCATCACACCTAAAATAGTTTTTCGCTTCTCTTACCCGATAAAAAAAAGAAAAGAGATTGCCGCCTCTTTGAGGGACGATCTCTTCACAAACCGGCAAGGCAACATTATTAATTGCCTACTCTCCAAAACTTATATAAAAAACCATTCATTTGGCAATATCCATGGTGCGCTCCACATGAATATGGATATTCATGTGGGTATGAATATATGGCCCATATTGTAGTCGCAGCATACTTTTGTGTAAAGCCCCCCTAAAAAAGGGCAAAAAAATGGTGGGGTTAACTGGATTCGAACCAGTGACCTCTACGATGTCAACGTAGCGCTCTAACCAACTGAGCTATAACCCCAATTCACTTTAAGTATTATCCAATAAAAAGCAAGAAATGTCAAGCATCAATTCTCTTTTTCAATCGCCCAATGACTTTTCGTAAAGCGACGGATCAAAGGGACTTTGCCTGCTGGGGCAACCTTTTCGCTGGCAAAGATCACAGTTATGGAAATCATGATCGCTGACATAGCGAATACCGGAAACACTCTTTACCGGCTGCATCAAGCAGCTTTTCGTCAAGGAAACGCCGATCCGCTCATCTCCGCCTTGGAATAAGCGAAAGAGCTTCTTCTGCTCGAGCACCGGCCAATCCACCAAAGAACCGGGAGAAATCGACGAAGTAGATTTGCCTTTTTCCAAGGAATTTTCCAAATCGGCGACCATCGCGAGCCTTGCCTCCATTAAGATTAATTCCATAATCGCATCCATAATAAAACGATCCATCATATCATCAAAGGATTCCGCATAGGAAGCGATTTCAAGGCCGCAAGTACATAAATAGGGGTAAACCATTGATTCCCCCTCTAGATTCTTGCCCATGGCCTTGCTCTTCATCGTCACGCCTTCTATTGTCACATGGTCGCTGCCGATTTCGTCAACTCTTGCTAAAGAATAGAGGGCCTTCGGTTTTGCGATGGCCATCGCCTCACGCAAATGCTCTTCCACGCGGGCTACATAGGGATGATCGGCCCGCATATGCATTTTCTTCATTACGTTTTCCAAACTAACATGGAAAGGAAAATCCTCAATAAATCTCACTTCCATCTTCATCTCTCCTCCAATCCTTTTGTGTCCGCTTTCTCCTTTTGCCGCAAAGGAGGCAAACTTTTTATCAGTTCAACCAAACCTCAATATAGTTCCCTTCGTAATCGGTGAAATTCCCCAATAAAATATAGATGAGATCAATCAAAGCCCCGATCCCGAAAACGCCGCCGGTGAGAAGCCATAGCACCCCGGTCCCATTCTTTCCAACATAAAAACGGTGACCGCCGAAAGGCCCGAACATCGAACACAGGAAATAGGCAACCAAACGGCTCTTCGGGGAAACCGCACCTTTAGGGACATAACCCGGCTGCACCGCCGCAATCTGCTCATCCAGCCAGATCCGTACGATCGCACCCTCTTTATCTTTAAACAATCCGAGGAGGATCATGATCGTATCAAAAATATAACCGACGCCACAAGCACCCAAAGTCAAAAGCCAGATCACCCCGGTCCCGGTTTTCCCTACATAAAAACGATGGGCGCCGAAAGGACCCAAAGCGATACAGAATAAAAAAGTGGCTAAACGGCTTTTCCCAGAGAGCAGCTCCCCTTGGGGTTGCCAATATCCCGAATGATATTGCTGTTGTTCCGGTGGCGTTTCAGTTCCCCAGGTATTGTTTTCCATGCGCCATGTCCCCTTCTTTCCATTTCTTCTATTCTTCCTGTTTAAAGGTTATCACGATGGGTAAATAAATGCAATACGGTTATATAATTTTTTCGCCCCCGTGCTCCTTCCCCGACAAAAGAATTCTAAAATAGCCTATCGCTTATAAAGAAGAATGACGCCATTCTATTTTTCACAAGCACAAAACATCATAATGTCTGTCTATCCTCACCATTTTGATTAAAAAGAACCCCACCGTTTCTTTACCAAGGGGAAACGATGGGGCGCCATGAATAACATTATCGTTTTATACTGCCTGGCTTATGCTCCGCCTAGGATCAATTCAACGGTTTCCGTTTCTTCATCCCATGTGGTTTCCAGGCCCAAAATTTCTTTGATAAAACTCAAGGTGACTACCGTCCTTTTGTTCATGATTTCCGGCGGCAAATCGACGTCTGCTTCAACACCGTTTACAAATACAGTCTGATTGGCAAGATCCAAGACAATGTTTGTATCTTCATTGGCAATAGTAATCGTTTGCGTTTCCTTATCCCAGGAGACGGTAGCGCCCAATGTTTCAGATACGGCACGTACAGGAATGAGCACCAAATCATCTTTGATCACCGGCGGTGTGTCAAATTTTACATTTCCCCCGGCAACAAGAATATTTTGCACCGGCAATGCTTTATACCCTCTCCGGTTTTGCACTTTCTGGGAAAGCATTTCCATCGCGGCCAACTCTTCTTCAGTATACTGTTTTTTCATTACTTGCTGCATCAGCTCGATTTTCGCCCGTAGTTCTACTCGATAGGCATTGATTTCCTCATCGAGTTCATTGATCCGCTCTTGTATGCTTGCCATCAATTCTTCATCCCCGTTTGCAGCTGCTTCTTCATACTGCAATTCCAAGGCTTCTTTTTCCGCTTCCAGCTGATCTTTCATGCTTTCAATCGCATCTTTTTCTTGTTCGATACGGTTCTTCTCTTCTACCCATGCCTTCGTCTGTTCCGCATCTTCATCATCAGCATCTTCTTCGTCCTGCTCATTATTGGTTAAAGCCTTTTGCGTTTTTTCCTCAGTTTTTTGCGCTTGTTGTGCAGCTTTATCTTCTGCTTGTTGCGCTTTATCGCTCGCTTTTTCCTCGGCCTTTTGCGCTTTTTCGCTTGCTTTTGCCTCGGCTTTTTGCGCTTGTTCGTTTGCCTTTTCCTCCGCCTTTACCGATTGTTCCGTGTTGTTACCATTGTTGCCACTCCCTTGGTTCCCTGCAAAAGCGACTGCAGAAAGCGCCAGTGTAAAAACAAGGATCAACAGTACTGCAAAAAAGTATTTCATCCTCTTCATTTTAATCCCTACCCCTCTATCCTATTATCGTATAATGATCAGTCAGGGCTCAAAATTCACGGATTACGAAGCCGAAAACCCAATATGATGATGGAAGCAAAATAAAAAGCTCCGTTTAGATTGCCTAAACAGAGCTCTATCACATATAGACAGAAACACTTTCGGCAACCGGCTGTCATAACCGCATACGGTTTTAGACCCTTGGCTTTGCGTCCTTACCTTTCGATAAGTTTGCCATTATCGATTTGTTTATTATTAAGTATAGGACAAAATAGCAATATTTGTCAATAGAAAATTGGAAAGATTCCACAAAAAAACGCATATATATGTAGATTAACCAGGTTCTGACTCCGCACCACCGAAAACGATCCTACATATTGCGCTTTTATACGAGTGGGGAAGAACAAAAAGAGTATGGCAAATAGAAAAGATAGCAGCAATAGAGATACGAAAAGAAAGCTAAAACGGAAATTCGGTTTAAATCGATGCGCTATTTCATCTTCAGCACCTCTCCGATCGTTATATCCTGTCTTTTTCACCTCATATCATATGCCGCATCCGTTTCTGCAAGAGCGCAAAACAAATGCGTATTGACGAGATTTTGGCGTAAAAATTGATATACAATTCCCTCGCCGCTTATTCTCTCCAACGGTATTTTCTATTTTCACGCAGGATATTAAGATCACAATTTAAACATAATCCATTGTGGCAGCAGATATCCGCACCACACTTCTCACAGCTCCATTTTTTTGACTGCTCCTCGAGGAATTGATCGACGCCATGTTCCCGAATATAAGTAAGGTTTTCAATCATGCTCATATGGTATTTGGTACGGTACCGCTTGTCAAGAGCTTTCAACCGTTTACAGGGAAAGTCCCCACACATAAAGCAAAAACGAACCGTTCCCTCTTTGAGCAATTCGCACTGATCCCCCATGTGCAAACAGTTTTCACCCCGGGGTAAACAACCGGGACAATACTTCCGATGAAAACCCTGCTTCTTCAAATCGTGTTTTTGGGATTGAAAAGCAATGCACAAACTACAATTCATTCCGCAGGGGGCAATCAAATCCGCTTTTTCATGATCATTGCGCACGCTCAAACACCCCCTACACTTTTCTTACCGGGTGCCGGTTCACCGTTTTCATTTTCTCCGGCGCTGATTTCCGCGGATCACTGAGATAGATCTCATGATGCCTGCGTTTTTCCGAGATATCGTTTGCATAACCCGCATCTTTCGTAAATCGCTCCATTTTTGCAATGGTAGTCGGTTCGTCATCATAGGCTCCGATATGCATTACCTGCACACAAATGCCTTCCGTATGCTTTTCAAGCCGTGCTACCGATAAATCGAGGTTCGGCTTCTTTTTGGCAAGTGCAGTTTTCGCATTTTCAAACACTGCCGGCGTAACAAAATCAGGCTGCCGGATCAGGGCTGTCCATAGGAACTGATCCTTATCGGCGACGGCGCCTTCCCCCATAAATTCACCGCCGTCATCAAGATGCCAGAAGCCCTCCAGGGGAGGCACAACATATGCAAAATACCCCGCTTCTTTTTTGTTCATCCGGATTAAATAGGATAACCCATATAGAATTTCTATCGCAGCAGCGTATTCCCGGCTCGTATTCGGATTGCCTTTTCCATCGATCATGATAAAAAGCATTTGGGGCACATCAACAATGGATGGCATCGTTTTCGGCTGATATAGGATTTTATCCTCTTTCTTAAAATCAAATGCTGCCATACAAACCAACCCCTTCCTTATTATTAGAACCATCAGATCAGGGATAACATTACGCACGCCGTCATGTTTTTATGCTTAAGCAAGGTAAGTTCCTTTTGCTCAAAACGCTACTGGTTCCATATTTGACAATGATTTGAAGATAAAAAGTGCTTTTTCACTCAAAAATCTACTTGGCTGTTTTAAAGATTCCATAGCAATATGCACCTTACCTTTGTGCACATTTTCCAAATGCCAGGTACCGTCCGGGTTTCTTTTGCTTTCGACCCACTCGGTCCCAGGCTGCAAACGGTCATCAAAGGGCACGCCGTAAACGGCAAAAAACTCCAATGCCCTTAAAATATCATACCGGTATCGATAGGGATACGAAAGCTTTAGATATTTCTTATCACTACCCGCCATAAACAGGCCCTTTGAAAGCAAAAATTCAACGCCCTTTGCTATTGCGCTTTGGGCGTCGGATATTCTATGGGTAAGACCGGCGCTGATGTATTCTCCCACGCCTTCCATAACGCAGATTGTCGTATGGGGTTCGCCAACATCCGCAGCAAAATCCCATGTCCAGCCGCCGTCCGTTTTTTGCGCAGCAAGAAGTAAGTCAAGCAGCCGCTCTAAACGCTGATCGTCTTCTCTAAAATAGACGGCGTACTGAAGGATCATACCGTTGACGGCGATGTCGATCGGGCGCCCGGTTTTAGACACATCAATACCGCCGCCTTCAGTTTCGCACTCGTCAAACATCCTGGCGACCATATCCCGGCACGGCTTTGTGCTCTTGGATAGGCAAAGGTTTTTCAGATCAAGCAATGTATAGTGTGTTGAGGTCCACTTGGGTTGGTAATAGTGCAGCCCCCAGTGCCCGTCACGATTCCGGCAAGATAGAATCTCAGCAGCAAAGCCTTCTCGTCCGATTTGGTTTTGCAACCGAAGCAGCGCCTTCTCATCTGAGCCCAGCAAATCACGATGAGTAATATATTGGATTGAGATATCGCCATCAAGCAGCCATTTGATCAGATCTTCCATGAGCCTCTCCTCGTTTCTTCTGCGTATTTTTCGAAAACCCGTACAAAACCGCATATCCTTAACCCCAAACTTTTCTAGGCAGCCAAAAGCTTCTTCAGCTAAATATCTTCTCCCATGATCAGTATAGCACCCTGGATTTATTTGGGCAAACCGGCACCATAACCGGTTAGGATTTTTACGCAAAAAGGCGGCTCATCCAAATCACGGAGGATATTTACATCCACATTTTTGACAAAAAAATAAAAGTCTCCGACAAGATCGAAAACATCTTTCCATTGAAAGCAACCTAATTTTTAAGTTGTGCCTTTTTTGTGCCATTTCCTTTTATATATTAAGAGAAACGGCCTTGTTTTTCTAATAAAATGGCTGGTGCCGGAGACCGGGGTCGAACCGGTACGATCTTGCGATAGCAGGATTTTAAGATCCTGTGCGTCTGCCTGTTCCGCCACTCCGGCACTGCAAAATTTATTATATCAATACATTCTCCGATACGCAAGAGCTTAATAAAACTTTTTTACCGCCCACAAAACCGATCGAGGCAGCAAAAGCACAAAAGGCCTATACTGCACAAAGCGATACGCTAGCTATTGCCATATTTTCTCACGCCGGAAGATACCAAAACCCTCCCTTTATATCGTCAAAAAGGGGCAAGGAAGTTCCAAACTATTCCCCATATAATATTCGCCGTCATCATAAAAACTCATAACGCCTCCCATCCCTTCGATCACCGTGCTGGGACCAAAAAGCGTATCTACGCCAAACCATTCGGTTCCACAATAATAGTATATTTCATATTCGCCCAGGGGCACATCAACTTCTTCCGTTTCTCCGGGCCAAAGGAATACCCCTCCGACTTCATGCTCCATCACAGGATCAACCAGCAAAACATAGTAATAAAAATCTCCGTCAGGCGCGGCCACATCCAAAGGCGCCAGCAACGGTTCACCGCTGAAATTCCAATAATATCCGCTTAGCGGTACATCTTGGGCTGAATCATAATGCCAACTTTCATAGGCTGAAGTATTGGCTGTACTACCCTGTTCCCAATCCTCAGCGTACATACCAAAGACAACAGAAAAAACAACAAACATAACATAGATGATGCCGATCCCAAAGACCCCAACAATGGCAGCGGCAATAATCGCTCCGGCATTATCTTGGGATCTGCCGTTTTTCTGCGGCGCCACATTCACATAGGAAGGCGCGCCGGGTGTAACCGGCACAGTCCTCGTCTGTTCCGGCGGCGAATTCCCATAGGCTGCCGTAAGATCACGAATGATAGGACCTTTCTGGCCAAAACGCTCTCGTAAAGACCGCATGACACCATCAAGAGCAAAGGGGGGCATCTCGGTAAGGACTTTCCCGATCCCCCGCACGATCCGCTGCCGCATATAATAGAGAACAGCCGCAATCCTCTCATCATTTTCTACCGGGGAAAACCCCGCACTTTCTCTATCCACATTGATGATTTTCAGCGCATGCTCGCCGGAAAGAGCCGCATAATACTCATCGATCTCTTCAATGGTGACAATCAGCTCGTCTAAAACGGCGCCGGTTCGCACCCTTTCAGCAACCTGTGGCAAAATCACAAGCAAATAATTGATCTTGGCAATTTCATTGAAAAAACAGTGATAAACATCTCCCGCATTTTTCCCCTCGGCAATCGCCACGATCTGCGCAATTTTATCCGGCGACACACCGGGGAACCAAGACATCTCCGCCGCCAATCTTTTCTCCGGATCAAGCAAAAATGCCAAAGCATCTTGATAGAGACCGGGATCGCCCTCCTTCGTTTCCGCAAGGCGCACCAGCTCTTCCCGGTTATCCTTGGTCCCGGCACCCAAGATATAGAACGGATTTTCAAGAAATTTCATGAAAGTTCTCCTTTCCGGAATGCAATCTTTACTAACCATACGCTCTATGGATAAGGGGATTCCCAAGAAACCCCGATAAAACGATTTGAGCAAAAGCAAAAACTATCCCTTTTGCCATACCTCAACCGCAACGAAAGCAAGCATCCAATCAAACCCAATACAATTTGATCCTTTGGCTCTCCTTTTGTCGCGTCACTAGAATATCATATCATGGATTGCCATTTTTTTCCACAGGTTTCCCCTGATTTCAACAATCAAAGTTGCTTAGGTGAAATGGCGCAAACGAACACCAAAGCAAAAAGCCACCGCAATCGGTGGCGTTGAGACTGTCAATAAAGGGCTTATAGCTGTGATCCGGTAAAACCGCAGACCGCTCATGTACGTCTATATGTACACATCTCGTCCTGCGGTTTTCCTGCGCCTTGATCTAAACCCTTTCTTGACAGCCTCTTGTTTTTCGAGAAAACGAGGGTTTTCGGCAAGCTAAGAGCCACCGCAATCGGTGGCTCTTAGCAATAATCATCTTTCTGTAGGGATATTTATTTCAGAACGGCATTTGCAATTACTCTATCGAACCGCCGGATATCCACGCCTTTTTTCAAATTGATTTTAATATGTCCGGCTCTTGTCCACAATTCAACTTCCGCATTAAAGTCAAGTGTGCCTGCATTTTCTGTAGACCACATATTGATCGAAGAATATGGGAGTGAGTATATTTCCACCTTCTTACCGGTTAGTCCCTGTGCATCTTTCATGATCAGGCGCTTATCGGTGAAAACCGCCACATCTCGGATTGTTTTATAGGCGGCGACAACATTCTCTCCCGGTACCAATAGCTCGGAAACATCCCCTGGCGCCGAGCACTCAGAAACGAAAGTCCATGATAACTTGCTTTCCATCTCTGTCATATTAAAAGTCCCCTTTCGCAATATCTACATTTATCTACTGTTTCAACAAAGAAACGCGCAATCCTCTATTCCAGCAACCGTCTCACAAAGAAAAAAAACCTGTAAGACACGCCACCGTTATGGGACCCTACATCCAAAAAAGCAGTTATCTCACATATCCACCATATCATATCCCTCACCATTTTCTTATGCTAAAATAGCTTTCCACATGCAAACGTCCCAAGCGAGGGGCTTTTCCATTTCGGTTACGATTCCATACTGAAGCAGAAAAACAGATCAAAGAATCAAAAAAAATAAAAAACCTGCCAGAAAAATTTTTCTAGCAGGTAATTAACTTGGAGGCGCCATCCAGATTTGAACTGGAGAATAAAGGATTTGCAGTCCTCTGCCTTACCACTTGGCTATGGCGCCGTCAGCGCATTGCAAAAAATATAATACCATAAACCTTTGCGCTTTACAAGTATCTTTTATTATTTTTTTCCCTTCGTATAAAAAGGCCATGATGTGGGAAAATATGTCTAAATCTTATGGCAAGGAGAATCGATATGGCAAATTCCATAAAAGTGCTCGTTTTGTGCGTACTGTTTTTAGCGGCTTCCTCCTACATCATTTGGGGAGACCAAACCGTTACGGAAGAGGAAGGGACAGAAGCCGAAGCCTTTTCCTATATTTATCAAGACGGTGAGGCCATACCCGTAGCAACTTCTTCCGGCAGTAGCGGCGTATCGTATCAAGATCAGCTTTGGCTCTTATCAAAGGCCATCCAGGCGGAAGCGGAAGCCGAGCCGTATATTGGCAAAGTCGCCGTAGGGGCAGTCTTGCTCAATCGGGTTGCAAATTCTAAATTCCCCAATTCATTGAGTGGCGTCGTCTACCAAAACAGAGCCTTGGAATCGGTAAGCAACGGTCGCATGAGCGTGCAGCCCAGCGCATCTTCACGCAAAGCGGCTCGGGATGCCTTAAACGGATGGGACCCCACTTATGGTTCCCTCTATTTCTGGAATCCATATAAGAAGGTAAGCAAGTGGATCTGGACTAGAAAGATCGTGGTACAATACGGCGACCACGTATTCGGCAAATAAGGAGGTAAACATGAATTACAAACAATGGATCGCATTTTTGGCTATCCTTGCGATCATCGGATTTGGCTGGGGTTTCTACCAAGCATCGGAAAGCCAAACTGCAAGGATCATGGTGGAGAATAACCACGAACGCGCATTTTATGATTTACTAGGCTCCGTGGAGAATCTGTCGGTACTTTCCGATAAAGCGTTGATCGCCACCGGCAAAAGCCAAGTCAACAGGATTCTATCTCAGCTGAATACGGAGGCCTATGTTGCCCAGGAAAGTCTCAGCATGCTGCCGATCAATCACAGCGCCTTCTCCCGGACAGAGCAATTTTTGAACCAAATGGGGAATTTTTCCTACAGCCTTTTGGTCCAATCCTCCAAGGGAAACGACTTGACTGAAGAGCAACGCCAAACCTTGACCGATCTCAGCGGCGAAATCGCCGAGATCAGTAATGAACTCCATGGATTGGTAAACGGAGAAGAAAGTCCCTTTGCCTGGGCGGTTATCAAAAACGCCCAAATAGAGGAAGTCACCGATGCTAAAAAAGCCGGTATCGCCAATGCATCCTTTGCCAAAATCGATGAAACTCTACAGGAAATCCCCGCTTTAGTTTACGACGGTCCTTTCTCCGACCATTTGGAATCAAAAGAACCGGTACAATTACCCGGAGAAGAAATCAGCTGGGAAGAAGCAAAGAAAATCGCCAAGAATCTTTTAGGAGACAATTACACTTATGAAGAATACGGGAAGAGCGGCAAAGAGGCGGCCATCCCGATTATGACACTAAAAATCACGGCGAAAAACAATGCCGACGACGTTATTTATCTTGATATCAGCCGGACCGGCGGCTTCCCGACACTCATGACCAGCAGCGCTGGTGAAGGCGCCAGCAAACTCAGCAATCAAGACGCCCTCACCAAGGCGGAAGCCTTTTTAGCTAAAACCCCCTATGAAAATATGGTTCCAAACTATGCGATGATGGATAGCAATGTTTTAACCATCAACTATGTTTATGAGGAAAATGACACTTTAATTTATCCCGACATGATCAAAATTTCCATCGATATGACCAACGGCCGCGTCGTAGGGATAGACGCTCAAAGCTATCTTGTCAATCACAAAGACCGCACCTTCTCCGGCCTAAAACTCTCTGCCGAAGAAGCAAAAAGCAATCTGCCTTCCGGATTTTCCCTGGAAAGCACGAAGAAAGCCATTATCCCCTTGGACAATGGCGACGAAGTACTCTGCTATGAATTCCGCATGAAATCCGGAGATCGGGATTATCTCGTCTATATCAATGCCCTTACCGGCGTAGAAGAAGATATCTTGGGAATCTATCATGGCCCCAACGGAACTTTCGCCCTATAAATCCCATATGATCCCCGAAAAACCCTCGTTTTCCCACAAAACAAGTGGCCGGCAAGAAAGGGTTTAGAGCAAGGCGCAGAGAAACCGCAGGACGCGATGTGTACAGTGACGTACATGAGCGGTCTGCGGTTTTGCTGGAACACAGCTATAGGCCCTTTATTGACAGCCTGCAAGACGGGAGACACAAGAGAAAAGCCTAGAGCTAGGAAAAGCAAAGCCCCTGGACGCGCGGCGTATCTAAACATACGTAAGCGGTCAGGGGCTTTGGTTTGACAACGCTATCGGCTTTTCTCTGCAGTCTCAAGCCACCTCGTAGAGGTGGCTTTTTTATCTTAAAGAATATTCCACAATCATCAAAAAAGAGTCTTCCGGCGTACCATTGGCGTAACGCTTAACGGTACGCCGGTGAAGATGAGATGGTGAGATACCCTAAAATGCTACTTCTGTGGACACGGTTTACGCTATCCACATTCAAATCAATAAATCCTATTGCAAATATGATGCCAGAACTTCATTTTTCACAAATCGTATATTGGAACAGCTATTTAACCAAACAAACAGAAAAAGAAAATCCCACAAAATGTAAAATGGTGTAAAAAAATGTAAAAATACATATTCATTTTTTTCTCTTTTTTTACATTTTGGCCATAAAAATCAGCGCAATCCATGCTTCTTCATTCTATAGAAAAGATTCTGTCTGGTCAAGCCTAAA
>JAXGQI010000050.1:0-2211 GCA_040766525.1 Clostridiales bacterium
CCCCGGCAGTTAAAGATGCTTTGATCAGCGCCCCGGTTTTGTAAAAATGAATTTCCTGCAATTCTTTAAGGGTCAGCGCCTTGCCTTCCCCGGATATATCGAGCATCTGCCCTTTCACCATGCCGCCGATGCCGGCGAAACATGCCATCTCTCCGATAGCCTGCAAAAGCCTCGTATTGTCAACTTGATAGCGAAGAGACGCCATTTGGGCAAAAGCTTCCGTCAAAAGCCCGTCGCCTGCCAAGATCGCCATTGCTTCACCATATTTTTTATGGCAGGTAGGCAGCCCCCGCCGATAATCATCATTATCCATAGCCGGAAGATCATCATGGATCAAAGAATAGGTATGGATCATTTCAATACCTAAAGCAAAGGGATGCAAAATCTGCACATTCCCCTGATAGGTTTTGGCCGCCATGAGGAAAAGCAAGGGCCGCAACCGTTTTCCCCCGGCCTTCAAACTGTATGCCATGGCTTCGGTTAAGGGATTGGTTTCCTCCGTCAATACTTCCGCTATGCTTACGGCAAAATCCTTCCCCAAACTGTCCAGCACATTTTTCAGCGCGCTATCCATTCCGATCTCCTTTATTAAAATAGACTGTTTTCCGCCTCTTCTTGTTCCTCCGGCGGCGCGTCATCTGGGAGCGGCGCTTCATCTTGTTGTGGAGCGGCCATTTCTTTGGCCGTTAACACTTCAATTTTACCTTCCGCTTCTTTGAGCTTCTTTTCGCAAACTCTGAGTAGGCCGATTCCCTCTTCAAACTTCCCTAAGAGCGCATCCAATTCCAGATCTCCGCCTTCCATGGATCGAATGATATCCTCTAATTTTCCAATCGCTCCCTCAAAAGTCATTTCCTTTTTAACCATTTTTCAGCCAGTCCTCCTCGATACTTTTCACTTCACAGTGGAGGCTGCCTTTTGTAAGGCGCATTTCCACATTGTCGCCAATTTGAACATCTTCGGCAGATTTGATCATGCGGCCATCCTTCAAGCAAATGCCATAGCCGCGATCCAAGGTCTGCAAAGGACTCAAAACCGCCAATTTCTCCTTGCATAGCTCATATTTGGCAATGCGTTCTTGATACCCTTCGAAAAAGACCGCATTGAAACGCTGCTCCAAAAAATCAACGGTTTGTAACCGTTCCCGCAGTAAATTGCCGGGCTGTTGGAAAATATAGTGCTCCCTGGCTTTCCTTAAACGGCCTCGGCAAGATTCCAGATAGAGATAGAGCTTTTGCCTTAAAGCGGTATGATAAAAGGCCATCTTTGTTTCCAAGTCGCTTAATGCCGGGACAGCAAATTCTGCGGCCTGGGATGGCGTTGCCGCCCGTTTATCCGCAACCATATCGGCGATCGTAAAATCGGTCTCATGGCCGACTGCGGATATAACCGGTAAAACACTATGATAGATCGCTCGCGCGACCATTTCCTCATTGAACGCCCAAAGGTCTTCCAAAGAACCGCCGCCGCGTCCGATGATCAATAAGTCGATATCCTTCCTACGGTTAAAATACTCGATCCCCGCAACAATCGAGGGCGCAGCGCCTTCCCCCTGAACCAAAGCGGGATAAAGCAAGAGATGGATCCCTGGAAAGCGAGCCGCAGCAACATTTTGAATATCATGCCACACCGCCCCGGTGGGAGATGTGACGACGCCGATTTTTTTCGGTAAAAGCGGTAAGTCCTTTTTATGATCAAGAGAAAAAAGACCTTCTTGGGATAATTTTGCCTTTAACTGCTCATAGGCCAAATAGAGATCCCCGATCCCGGATACCTCCATATGGTCGGCATATAATTGATACTGACCATCACGCTCAAAAACAGAAAGCATCCCTTTCACAAGAACACGCTGGCCGTTTTTGGGGAGGAATTTCAATTTTTCGGCGCGGGAACGAAACATGACGGCTTTAATCGCCGCTTTTGCGTCTTTTAAGGCAAAATAGAAATGACCGGAGGAATGGGCCTTAAAATTGGAGATCTCTCCTTCCACCCAAAGGCTGCGGAGGTTTTTATCCGATTCGATTAGGTTTTTTACATAACTATTTAGTTCCGCTACCGTTAGAACTCTCCGATCCTCCAAGTTGCCATCTCCTTGTCATTTATTTTAATAAAGGGGCTGCCGCCATCAGCAACAGCCCCTTTAGGCTGCAGACAAATCTTGGAGATCAGCGGTATCCCGCTTTTACCAAACTTGTCTCACGCCTTGTACTC
>JAXGQI010000051.1:0-1971 GCA_040766525.1 Clostridiales bacterium
AAACCGCCGCTTTTCGTGGGCAAAAACGCATCGCCCTCAAAAACTGCGGCGTCATCAATCCGGAAAATATTGATGAATACTTGGCCTATGACGGCTATGTGGTTTTGGAAAAATGTTTAGAAGAATATACGCCGGAAGAGGTGATCCGGGTGATCAAGGATTCCGGCTTACGGGGCCGTGGCGGCGGCGGATTCCCCACAGGGATGAAATGGGAGCTCACCAAAAATGCCCCCGGCGAGAAAAAATATGTAATCTGTAATGCCGATGAAGGCGACCCCGGCGCTTTTATGGACCGGAGCCTCTTAGAAGGGGATCCCCATTCCATCCTCGAAGCGATGCTGATCGCAGGGTATGCCATCGGCGCCGATGAGGGGATCGTTTATGTTCGGGCGGAATATCCTCTGGCGGTAACGAGGCTGGAAAAGGCAATTGCGGATGCCCAAGCCTATGGCCTGATCGGCGAAAATATCCTCGGCAGTAGTTTTTCCTTTTCTCTGGAGCTTCGTTTGGGTTCCGGCGCTTTTGTTTGCGGTGAGGAGACGGCCTTAATCGCTTCCATTGAAGGGAAGCGGGGCGAACCGAAACAACGCCCGCCCTTCCCTGCTGAAAGCGGTTTATTTGAAGCGGGTACTTTGATCAATAATGTGGAGACCTTTGCCAATGTGCCGCCAATCCTCTTGAAGGGGGCCGAATGGTTTTCTTCCTTAGGGCGCAGCGGCAGCGAAGGAACAAAAGTCTTTGCTTTGGGCGGTAAGATCAATAATACGGGTTTGATCGAAATCCCGATGGGGATGCCGTTAAAAGAGATTATTCAGAAGATCGGCGGTGGGATGGCCGACGGTAAAAAGTTCAAAGCTGCGCAGATTGGCGGGCCTTCCGGCGGTTGCATCCCCGCAGAATTGATGGATACCCCTATGGATTATGAAAGTTTAAAATCAATCGGTTCCATGATTGGCTCCGGCGGCTTGATCATTATGGATGAAGATACCTGTATGGTGGATGTAGCCAAATACTTTTTGGAATTTACCGCGGATGAAAGCTGCGGGAAATGCACGCCTTGCCGTATCGGGACTAAGCGGATGTTGGAGATCCTGACCAGGATTACCCAAGGGAAAGGCAAGGAAGGGGATGTGGAACGGCTGGAGAAATTGGCGGCCGTCATCAAGGATTCATCCCTTTGCGGCTTAGGACAAACGGCTCCGAACCCGGTACTTTCCACCATCAAATATTTCCGTGCGGAATATGATTCTCACATTTATGATCAAATCTGCCCGGCGGGGAGCTGCGTAGATCTACTTCGTTATATTATCAAAGATGATGTTTGCAGAGGCTGTGGGCTTTGCGCCAAGGGATGTCCGGTGATGGCCATTAGCGGGGAACGGAAGCAGCCGCATCAAATCGACCAAGACCAATGTATCAAATGTGGGGCCTGCATCGCTACTTGCCCCTTTAAGGCCATCGTAAGGCAGTAAGAGGAGGTCAATGATGAACAAAGTCAACATAACAATAGACGGGCTTGAAGTGGCGGCGGACGCCGGCAGTACGATCCTTGCCGCAGCCCGCCGTGTGGGAATCAAAATCCCGACGCTTTGCTTCCTTAAAGATGTAAACGATGGCGGGAATTGCCGCATTTGTTTGGTTGAGGTGAAGAATCGTCCTCATCTGGTCGCCTCCTGTGTTACCCTTGTGGAAGAGGGGATGGAGATTATCACCCGCAATCAACGGGTGCGGGAAGCCAGAAAGACGAATTTGGAATTGATCCTCTCCACCCATGAACAAAATTGCCTGGCCTGTGCCAGAAACGGCAACTGCGAATTACAGACCTTGGCCAAGGAAATGCGCGTGGATGAGTTGGCCTATGAGGGAGAACGGTTTCATCACCCCATTGACAGAACCTCTTCCGCGATTATTCGGGACCCCAATAAATGTATCCTTTGCCGCCGCTGTATTGAAATGTGCGGCACGATTCAG
>JAXGQI010000052.1:0-1514 GCA_040766525.1 Clostridiales bacterium
CTGTACAACGAAAAGACGATTCAAGACTTTTCTGTTGGGAAGACCATAGGAAATATTGGAAAGACCGCAGATTTTGTGGGCTTTGGGATATTTTTCGGTGATCAATTTAACGGTTTCCAAAACTTCCAAACCAGCTTTTTCGCTAACGCTGATCGGTTTTACGAGGGGATCAAAATAGATATCATCAGCGGGAACGCCAGCTTCGGTCATGCCTTTGTAAAGAGCATCGGCAACTTTCATCCGGTCGTCGGCAGTGGTGGGCATACCGGAATCGTCCATGCAAAGAGCAACGATTTTCGTTTTGTATTTGAGAACCAGGGGCAAGAGTTCATCATAGCGTTCTTTTTCACCAGTGATGGAGTTGATCATCGGTTGGCCAAATTTGCAAAGTTTCAAACCGGCTTCGATTGCTTTGGGGCTGGGGCTGTCAATGCAAAGAGGTGCTTCCACCGCTTCTTGAATGGTGTTTACTAACCATTCCATAACTTCGATTTCGTCAAAAACCTGGGTTCCACAGTTTACGTCCACATAATCGGCACCGGATGCAACCTGTTCTTTTGCGATCTGCTGGATATAAGCAGTATCTCTTTTTTCTACAGCTTCATTGATGGCCTTACGGCTGGTGTTAATGAGTTCACCTACGATTAACATGTGTTTTCCTCCTTATTATTAATTGCTTATTTTAAATTTGCTTACGCAAACTTTTGCCTATGCTTGTGGTTCTTCGTCACGAATCGTAAGAATCTTCCCCGCTAGCTTTTCTATGGCAGCAAAACTGCCTTGCCGCATGTTTTCGAGAGCAACCTTATTATCGGCGGATTGGATCAGGGTTGCGATCCATTCTTCTTTCCCCGGCGCCCAATCGGTCAAAGCCTCTGTAGCGCCAAGGAAACCGGAATGCAATTCCAAAGGTCCGCCACCGGTCATAATATGTTCGCCCAAAACAGCAGCATCCTCTCCTTTGACCAAGATGTGCTCATAGGACACATACTTTGGAGGAGAAGCAGGCGGCGTTTGGGAAAAATCTCCACAGAGCGATCGGTAAAGCTCTGATAGCAAATTCACACCTGTGGCATGATAAACGACAGTCGGCGTTTGGCTTGGCATTCTCGCATCAATCTCCAAGACCTTCAACAAGCCTTTATCATAAATGACTTCTACATCCATGATACCGTTTAATTGTACCATATTCCCTAATTTAATGGCAATATCCTGGAAATCCCTTTCGATTTCCTTCGGCAAATCCGGCATGGATAAAACCCGCTTGCAATCATACTCCCGATCCATCAAAAGCTCAGTAATATGATATGTTCTGTAAGCTCCAGGCCGTCCGATAATCTCAATAGAATAGGAAGGGCCTTGTAAATACTCCTGTAAGACCCATTCTTCCCTGGAAATTTTGGGCAATATATTCAACAAATCGCATTGATTTTCCAGTTTTTTCACGCCGATGCTGCCGCTCATCCCCGAAGGTTTAACAATCAACGGCAAGTCCGCTTCCGGATAATAGCGGG
>JAXGQI010000006.1:0-73818 GCA_040766525.1 Clostridiales bacterium
GCCTGCTTTTGGTATCCCTGGTGGCGGTGACCGGTCTTTCCTTCTTCGGCATCGTTCGGAAAACCGGGCGGGCCGCGGGAGAAACCGGCAAGCAGTTAGCTGCCAAAAGGCAAGAGTATAAAGAAAAGAGAGAGCAAGAGGAAGCGGAAAGGGCCAAGGATGCTGAAAATGCGGAAGTTTGGCCGCCGGAAGCGGAGGAGGCTCCTCCTCGAGAGCATGTGATCCGCATTGCGGAAGAGAACGAACCCGTACTTGATGATTTTGATATGGATCTACCGACTTTTCGGCAGCACATGGCGGTTCGCGAGGAACGGCCCGGTTTCGCCCCCGTTGTGGAGGGGAGCGAACCGGATATGGATTTGAAAGGCAGCCCCGTTGGGGTCCCCAAAAATGATGTGGTGGAGAGTTTGCCCTTTATTCCGAAAGATTACAGAAAAGTGAAAGCCAAAATAGAAGAACCCCAGTCGGAAGAAGCTGCTGAAGGCGAAATGACGACGCTTCCTGAACAAGATGCGGCGGAAGTAGCTGCGTATATACTGCCCAGTACCAAGATATTGAATCGGGGAGAACGGATCAATAATAAGCGTATTACCAAGGATATTAATGACAGCGTTGAGATCTTGGAACGCACCTTGGCGAGCTTCGGCGTTGCCGCTAAGGTGACGGAGGTAAGCTACGGCCCCTCGATTACCCGTTTTGAAGTGCAACCGGCTGCCGGCGTCAAAGTGAGTAAGATCGTGGGCTTGGCCGACGATATCGCCTTACAACTGGCGGCGGCGGATATCCGCATGGAAGCCCCGGTACCTGGGAAATCGGTGATCGGGATCGAAGTGCCCCGGATGGAAAAAAGCACCGTAGGGTTTCGGGATATCTTGGAAAATTCCGAGTTCTTTGAACTTCCTTCAAAATTGACCTGTGCCTTTGGGAAGGATATTACCGGTAAGTCGGTTATCGGTGATCTCGCAGCGATGCCCCACCTTTTGATCGCAGGCGCCACCGGTTCCGGGAAGAGCGTTTGTATGAACACGATCATTTGCAGTATCCTCTTTAAGGCAAAACCGGATGAAGTGAAGTTTATCATGATCGACCCGAAACGGGTGGAACTTGCCAATTATGAAGGGTTACCCCATTTGATCGCGCCGGTCGTGACCGACCCGAAAAAAGCTGCCGGTTCTTTGAAATGGGCTTTAAGGGAAATGGAAAATCGCTATACCATCTTTCACAGCAATCGGGTGAAAGATTTGGCCTCCTATAACCAATTGGTAGATGATCCTGCCGATCGTTTGCCTCAGATCGTCGTTTTTATCGACGAATTGGCGGACTTGATGATGGTTGCCGCCAAAGATGTGGAAGATGCGATTTGCCGCTTGGCCCAGATGGCACGGGCGGCGGGGATCCATCTCGTGATTGCGACTCAGCGGCCTTCTGTGGATGTGATCACCGGTCTCATTAAGGCGAATATTCCTTCTCGGATTGCCTTCGCCGTTTCCTCACAGATGGACTCCAGAACGATTTTTGATATGGGGCGCAGAAAAACTTTTAGGCCGTGGCGATATGCTCTATCATCCCGTGGGGATGTCCAAGCCTTTACGGGTCCAGGAGCGTTTTTGAGCGATCGTGAAGCCAAGGTTTTATTGGATCATTGCAAAAATATGGGAAAACCGTCTTACATTGAAGGGGTGGCGCAGCCAGTAGAAACAGCGCCGCCGGTCGAGGAAGAGGACGAACTTTTCTTCGATGCGGCCAAGATGGTCATCAATGCGGGGCAAGCATCCGCTTCCATGTTGCAGAAGCGCTTTCGGATCGGCTATAACAGAGCCTCAAGGTTAATGGATTCCTTGATGGAGCAGGGGATCGTCGGTCCTGCCGACGGCGCCCGGCCCAGGGTGATCCTGATTTCCATGGAAGCCTTCATCCAAAGGTTTGAGGAAATGGAAAAAGCAGCGGAAGAACCGCGGTTTGATTTTTAAAACGGAAGGGGAATACCATGTCGACAGCAGGAGAAACTTTGCGCTTAGCTAGGGAAGCTCGTGGTTATACCATCGAAGAGATTGAGGAGAAACTCAATATTCGTAGCAAATATATTGTTGCCCTTGAAGAAGAGGATTTTGACGCCTTACCCGGAAAAGCCTATGTAACAGGTTATGTGAAGAATTATGCCCGCTTTTTGAGCCTCGATGCAGAGGCGATTGCGGCGGAAATGAAGGGAAAGCTCGATGCCGTCGATGCTATGGCGATTACGACGATTGAATTGTCCCCTTTGCCGGAAGAAGAAGCGCCGTCCGTCTCGATCGAACAGGGAATTCTTGCTCCAAAGGTATCCCAAAGCGCCAAAGTCGCACGGGAAGAACGGAAGCGGAACAGGCAATCGAAACGGCGGGAAAAAAATGTCCATGCCAATTTTGGGATTCTTTATTTTATGTTGGCGCTTTTGCTTTTGATGGGCCTTTTGGCTTTTATCGGTACGAGAAATTGGGGTATTTGAACACAAACAAAGGAGAAGCTTAAATGACGAAACCGGTTCAAGTTGCATTGGTCAGCTTAGGTTGTGCCAAAAACTTGGTGGATAGTGAACGGATCTTGGCCCTCTTGGTGAAACAGGGGTATGAAATTACCAAAGACGCCGAGGACGCCGATGTGATCATTATCAATACATGTGGATTTATCGAGAGTGCAAAGCGGGAATCGATCGACGCCATTATTGCCCATGGAGCCTATAAAGCCGGGCATTGTAAGGCCTTGGTGGTTACCGGTTGCCTTGTGCAGAAATATCAAAGGGAGCTGGAAGCGGAAATCCCGGAGGTGGATATTTGGCTCGGTTCCCTTAATTTTATGGAAATTGACAAGCGTTTGGCGGATTACCTGCATCGTTCCTATGAACCCAAGGCGCTCTCTTGCGGGGAGCGGATTTTGTCCACCCCCGATTATTGGGCCTATGTGAAGATTGCCGAAGGCTGCAATAATCATTGCAGTTTCTGCTTGATCCCGCAAATGCGGGGGCCTTATTGCAGCCGGGCGAAAGAGGAGATCGTTGCGGAGGTTCGTACCCTTGCCCAGCGCGGCGTGCGGGAAATCAATCTCCTTGCCCAAGATACAACGGTATACGGAAATGATCTCTATGGGCAACCGATGACCGTTTCCCTTTTGGAGGATTTGGTAAAAGAGGATGTGGATTGGATCCGTTTATTGTACAGTTATCCCGGCAGGATTGACGACGCTCTTTTGTCCCTGATGGCGAAAGAAGAGAAGATTTGCCCCTACCTGGATATTCCCATTCAGCATAGCGAGGATAAGATCTTAAAGGCAATGGGACGCAAGGAAAGACGGCAAGATTTGGAAGCGCTCACGGCCAAGATCAGGGCAACCGTTCCGGGGTTGCGATCCGTACCACTATCATTGTGGGTTTCCCCGGTGAGACGGAAGAGGATTTTTGGCTTTATGCGATTTTATGGCGAAAATGCGCTATGATTGGGTTGGCGTTTTCCCCTATTCGCAAGAAGCAGATACTCCCGCCGCCCTTTTACCGGATCAAGTTCCGGCAGAGGAAAAAGAAACGCGCTACCATCGCTTAATGGCGCTTTTGAGCCGCCTGTCGGCAGAAAATATGGAGCGGTGGAAGGGTTCGATAATTTCCGTCATGGTAGAAGGGAAAAACGGGACGGAAAACGAATATAGCTATTATGGCCGAACGAATTTCAGGCGCCGGAGGTAGACGGCCTCGTCTATTTCGACAGCAAAGGGAAAACGCTTTTCCCCGGAGAAATGGTACGGGTAAAGATCACCGGTCATGAAGTTTACGATTTGATTGGAGAGTGCGATGTTTAATTTAAATTTGCCAAATACGATTACATTGATTCGGGTTTGCATGATCCCCATTTTCATGTTTTTCCTTTTGCTGCCCATTCCCGGCGGGAATTTCATCGCTTTCCTCTTCTTTGTAGCCGCTTCCGCCACCGATGGTTTGGACGGACATTATGCCCGCTCCCGCCATCTGATTACCAATTTAGGGAAATTCCTTGATCCCTTGGCGGATAAACTGTTGATTTCTGCAGCTTTGATTTCCCTTGTTGCTTTGGGGGAAGTTGGGGCGGTGCCGGCGATTTTGATCATCAGCCGGGAATTGATGGTGACGGGTCTGCGCACGATCGCGCGGGACGCGGGGATTGTGATTGCCGCTTCGCCTTTGGGAAAGGTGAAAACCGTCAGCCAGATTCTGGCGATTGCCGTCGTATTGTTTGAATCGAGCTTTGCCGCTACGACGGATTGGATCTTAGGCGTGATTCTGATTTGGATCAGCGTTGTCTTTACGCTTTGGTCCGGTTTTGATTATTTAAAGCAATGTCGGGATCTATTGAAAGGCTAAAATGGAAGCGATTTACAATTTTCTCAAAGAGCACCATTATCAGCTGGCAACGGCGGAATCTTGTACCGGCGGTCTTTTGGGGGCAACCCTCACATCGATCCCCGGTATCTCTGCTGTCTATGGCTATGGGCTGATTACCTACAGCAATGAAGCCAAGATGAAATTGCTGGGTGTGGATCCTCTAATCCTGGAGACCTATGGCGCCGTCAGTAAAGAAACGGCCAAGGCGATGGCAGAGGGGCTTTTTACCTTATCTGCCGCGGATTACGCGATCGCCATCACCGGCATTGCCGGCCCGGACGGCGGTACCGAAGCAAAGCCGGTGGGCCTTGTTTACTTTGGTTTGCATTATCAGGGCAAGCTAAGAATCGAGAAGAAGAATTTTGACGGTGATCGGCAAACCATTCGCCAAAAAGCGGTGGACTTTGCTCTTTTACTGCTTCGTGAAGCAATGGAGGCGGAGAAATGAGGGGTTTTATTGCGATCTGCCTGGGTGATTTTCTTCTGGCGGAGATCAATGAAATGCTTTCGGCTTTGCCGGGGGCTGCCGGGATCAAGCAGGTTCCCGTTGAAAACCTGCACCTGACATTGAAATTTCTAGGTGAGATCGAAGGGAAACCGTTAGAAGAAACCGTCAAGATATTAAATACAATTGCTGCGGAAACTGCTGCGTTTACCCTTGAACTTACAGGTGTGGGGCAATTCCCCCGCCGTGGAACGCCAAGAAATTTATGGTTGGGCGTCAAGCCGTCCCCGGCATTGCATGCCTTGGCGGAGAGGATCGGCAAAGAGGTCCGTTACGGGGACGATAAGCCGTTTTCTCCCCATATTACTTTAGCGAGAGTCAAGTATGCAGGTAGTGAAGAAGATGCCTATATCTCGGCTTTATATCGGCAAAAGGAATTTGCCTTTCCGAAGCAACGGGTCACAAAGTTCTCCCTAATGGAGAGTGTTCTACGACCCAAAGCACCGGAATATTCAGTAGGCTGGGATTTTATTTTAAAGGATGGAGCTGAAAAATGATGGATAAGAATGAAAGAGCGGAAGCCTTAAAAGTTGCCTTGGCCCAAATAGAAAAACAATTCGGCAAAGGCGCGATTATGCGCCTGGGAGAAGCCGCAAAGATGAACATCGAGGTCATCCCGACAGGGATTTTATCCCTTGATATCGCATTGGGTGTTGGCGGGATTCCCCGCGGCCGTATTGTGGAGATCTTCGGGCCGGAATCATCCGGGAAAACGACGGTTGCTTTACATATTGTGGCGCAAGCACAAAAAATGGGGGGCACGGCTGCCTTTATTGATGCGGAACATGCCTTGGACCCCGCTTATGCCAGGAAATTGGGGGTCGACATCAATGAACTGCTGATTTCTCAGCCGGATATGGGGGAACAGGCTTTGGAAATAGCCGAAGCGCTGGTGCGCAGCAATTCCGTGGATGTCATCGTCATCGACTCGGTGGCGGCCCTCGTTCCCAAAGCGGAACTGGAAGGGGAAATGGGCGACAGCCATATGGGGGTTCAGGCCCGGTTGATGTCGCAAGCGCTGCGGAAATTGACGGCGATCATCGGTAAATCGAAGACGACGGCGATCTTTATCAATCAGATTCGGGATAAGATCGGCGTGATTTACGGGAACCCGGAAACGACGACCGGCGGCCGCGCCTTAAAGTTTTATTCTTCCTTGCGTATCGATGTGCGTAAAGGGGAAGCGATCAAACGGGGAGCGGAGCTGATCGGGAACCGCACAAAAGCGAAAATCGTTAAAAATAAAGTCGCGCCTCCTTTCAAGGTAGCGGAATTTGATATGATCTTTGGCGAAGGGGTATCCAAGGTCGGCAGTATCGTGGATATCGGCGCCAACTTGAATATTATTAATAAAAGCGGCGCTTGGTTCTCCTATAACGGGGACCGTATTGGCCAAGGGCGGGAAAATGCCAAAAACTTCCTCATGGAAAATCCTGAGATCGCCAAAGAGATCGAAGATAAGATTATGGTAGAAGTGAAAAGCACCGACGTTTCCACCTTCGGTGATAAAGATCCGGATGTTGTTACGCCGGACCGTGAAGAAGCGGAAGAATGATAAAAGATGAAAAGTGATCCGTTCGATTATGGCATATGGCTTTTGCGTTATGGGCCCAAGAGTTTTCAAGGGATGAAAAAAGCCCTGATCAAAAAGGGGTATGAAGAAGACGCTGTTTTAGAAGCAGTGGATAAAATGGTTGAACTCGGGTATTTGAATGACCGTACGTATTCGGAAAATCTCATCCGCAAGAGAAAAGCCAATAATGTGAAGGGAAAGCTATGGCTCACCAGGGCCTTGAAAGAAGAGGGGATTCCTTTGCCCGAAGATTTCGAAGACCTCTATACCGATGAAAAGGAACGGGAAATCATCTTGAATTTGCTTATGAAATGGAGCGAAGGGAAAGAACTTTCCGACAAGGAACGGCAAAAATTTTACGGCCGTTTGCTCAGGCGGGGTTTCAAGAGCGAGAATATTTTTCATTCATTCGATTTATGTCGTGTTCATGGGGAAACGGAAGAGGGAGATTTCTCAGATTGAACTTGACGCAAAGTCAAAATTATATTATCATACCTATTAAGGGATTGGTTTTCAACGGCTGGGGGATGCAGCCTTTGTGATATAAGAGTCTCATTGAAGATAGAAAAGTTTATTGATTATAGATTGATGTTTTATCTAAACAGAAAAGGGATAAATCTATAAGAAAATATGCATGATTATGAGTCTATGTTTATTCTTATATCACGATATCTTGATTGAAAGCCAAGCTTGACTTGGCTTTTACTTTTTATGGAGGTGCTAGAGATTTGAATTATCCAGTAATTATTGGTATTGCCTTAGTCGTCGGAATTCTCGCCTTCTTTATCGGATATCTTTTAAGAAAGAAAATCGCGGAAGCGAAGATATCATCTGCCGAAGAGGCAACTAAAAAGATTTTGGAAGATGCGTATAAAGAAGCAGACGCAAAAAAGAGAGAAGTACTGTTAGAAGCAAAAGAAAACGCCTTAAAAATGCGGAATGAAACCGAAAAGGAAGCAAAGAAAGAAGATCCGAATTGACCCGTATGGAACGGCGTATTCTGCAGAAGGAAGAAAACCTCGATAAAAAAATCGAGAACTTGAACAGAAAGAAAACCGGATCAGCAAGAAAGAATCCGATGTCGACAACAAGCTCAAAGAAGCGGAAACGATCAACCAGAAAAAATTGGAAGAATTGGAAAAAATCTCCGGGCTCACCGTTGAAGAAGCAAAAGGCGTGCTTTTAAAAGGTGTGGAAGAGGAAGTTAAATACGACGCTGCGCTCTTGATTAAAGAGATTGAGACAGATGCGAAAGAAAAGGCGGAAAAACCGCCAAAGAGATCGTTCCCAAGCCATCCAGCGGGTGGCTGCGGACCATGTGGCGGAAACAACGGTCTCTGTTGTGGTTCTTCCTAATGATGAAATGAAAGGCCGCATTATCGGCCGTGAAGGTCGCAATATCAGAGCCTTGGAAACGGCGACCGGGATTGATTTGATCATTGACGATACACCGGAAGCAGTCATTATTTCGGGTTCGATCCGGTGCGGAGAGAAGTTGCCCGTACTGCTTTGGAAAAACTGATCCAGGATGGGCGTATTCACCCGGCACGGATCGAAGAAATGGTGGAAAAAGCACAAAAAGAAGTGGATCAACGGATTAAAGAAGAAGGGGAACATGCCACCTTTAGCGTTGGCGTTCACGGTCTCCATCCCGAAGTAATCAAGCTTTTGGGGAGATTGAGATTCAGAACCAGTTACGGACAAAATGTTTTGAACCATTCCATCGAAGTGGCCCATTTGGCCGGTGTAATGGCCGGTGAACTGGGGATTGATATCCAAATGGCGAAGCGTGCCGGGTTGTTGCACGATTTAGGGAAGGCCGTTGACCATGAAGTGGAAGGTCAGCATGCCTTTATCGGCGCTGATTTGGCCAAAAAATACGGAGAAACCCCCGCGATTGTCAATGCCATTGCCGCCCATCACGGCGATGTGGAACCGACGACGGTGGAAGCCGTTTTGGTGCAGGCGTCGGATGCCATTTCCGCTGCTCGTCCCGGCGCCAGAAGAGAAACTTTGGAAACGTATATCAAGCGTCTGGAAAAACTGGAAGAGATTGCGGAATCCTTTACCGGTGTTGATAAATCCTTTGCTATTCAAGCAGGGAGAGAAGTGCGCATCATGGTCAAACCTGATAAGGTTGACGATGTGATGGCTTATAGTTTGGCGCGGGATATCGTCAAACGGATTTCTGAAGAAATGGAATATCCCGGTCAGATTAAAGTTGTTGTAATTCGGGAGACCCGTGCGGTCGATTACGCAAAATAAGAGGTAAATGAGATCATAGGAAAGGTGGTGGCTGGTTTTGCGTTTTAATGAGAGCGAAGAGATCATGGATTATATCACGCTTTTTGTATCCGTTTTGATTTGTTTTCCCGAAGTGGGCACAATAAAGTTAAATCGGGAAGAACAGGAAATCTCCCTTACTTTTATCTTGCAGGAAAACAAGGCGGATAAGGAGAAGGGCAGAGCGGAAGTGGACGAAGCCTTAGTTTCTATTGAGAAATCCCTTGCCAGCTTTCACCGTATGCAAAGCAAGAAAGAGTCGTCCTATCGGTATGATGTAAAGCGCTATACCTATGATGATTATATGGTCTTGGAAGTTGTGCGGGATGTGGAAACAGTGACACGGTTGGAGATCAATTTCCTGATTGAATTATTCCGGCAGCACTTTATTGAACGGTTATTGCGGGAAAGTATCGATCCCAATATCGTTGACGAATTCGGCTGGTATGACGAGGGTCGCCAGGATGTATTTTCCGATAAGAATAAAGTGGCCTTTGCCGACGACCAAGTTGGCAAACAAGTTTTGGCTTGCCGGGAAGCCGGTCGTGTTCTGGTCTTCAGTAGCTGATTTTAGGAAGCCATCGCGATCATGTTGATGGCTTTTGATTTTGATAAACAAAGAGAGCGAGAAACATGCGGATCTTATTTATAGGTGATATTGTCGGACGTCCGGGTAGGAGCGCGCTGGAAAACCGGCTTTCCTTATTAGAGCGGGAGCATGAGATCGATTTTACCATAGCCAATGGGGAAAATGCTTCCGGGGGTTTCGGTATCGATCGGCGTTGTTTTGAACAACTGCATATGGCCGGAATAGATGCGTTTACGATGGGCAATCATACTTTTGATAATCGTGGAATCTTGGATTTTATCGATCAGGAGGAAAAGCTCATCCGGCCCGCCAATTTACCTAAGGACGCTCCCGGTCACGGTCATGGACAGTTCACCTTGAAAAATGGCAGAAAACTGACGATCATAAATATTCTCGGGAGAGTGTATAATAATAGCAGCATCGATTGCCCTTTTCAGCTGATGGATGAACTTTTACAGCAATATTCACTGGAAGATAGTGCCATTATTATCGATTTTCATGGCGATGCAACTTCGGAAAAGATCTGCTTGGGCTGGTATTTGGATGGCAGAGTCTCGGCTGTTTTGGGAACGCACACCCATGTGCAGACGGCAGACTCCCGTATCCTTCCCCGGGGTACCGGGTATATTACCGATGTGGGGATGACAGGCGCATATGATTCATGTTTGGGGATGGACCCTGAAGCTGCGGTAGGTCGGTTTACAAAGACCCTATCAAAACGGTTGACGCCGGCAAAGGGAGAACGGCAATTTAATGGGATCATTTTGGATATTGACGAAAAAAACAAAACCCGTAAGATCGAGCGCTTATTCTATATTTGGCCAGAGGAAAATATGTGCGAATATATTTAGAAAAAATTCAACATTTTAAAGGATATTTCAACATGAAAAGAGAATACACCTTAGTCTGCAAATAATATATGATCCGGAGGGATGAAAGTTGGAAGCGTTAAAAGTATCTGCGAAATCGAATCCAAATTCGGTTGCCGGTGCTTTGGAAGGTGTGTTACGCGAAAAAGGCACGGCAGAGATGCAAGCCATCGGTGCAGGTGCTCTAAACCAAGCGGTAAAAGCAATTGCCATTGCGCGCGGTTTCGTTGCTCCCAGCGGGATTGACTTAGTATGTATCCCGGCATTTACCGATATTGAAATTAACGGGGAACAAAAGACAGCGATCAAACTTATCGTGGAGCCGAGATGAATATTGATTTTGAAATGGTGAGCCGCTGTCTAAGGGGCTCACTTTCTTTTTTCTCGGACAAAACCATCGCAGATGGCCATGCCGACACATTGCGGGAAATGGTTTTAAAGGAAGCCCGCCATGTGGATATTGACCAAATCGACCGCTATGTCGATTTGCAGTTTTTTGCCGTATATGTGGAAGAGGAGACGGATGGAAAAGCTGCTTATGAAGAAGAGCAACGGATTTTTCGAGGCGCAGCCGAGTTATTGGCAAAGCGGTCGGAAAAGCTTTTCATCGTGGAAGGTCAAAATGACTTGGCCAAAATCGGACAGGGGAGGACCGCAGTTGTTCTTGCCATGGAGAATTGCGCCTCTTTTGACGGAGACTTGTCTCGTATTGACGCCTATTATGATGCGGGTTATCGTTCTTTCGGCTTGACTTGGAACCATCCGAATTGCATCGGCGGCGGTGTAGCTGCCCCTGAGTTGCCCCTTTCGCCATTTGGGCGGGAAGCGGTGCGGAAAATGGGGCGGTTGCCGGTCATCATCGATATGGCGCATTTGGGGGAACGGTCCTTTTATGATACTTTGGAACTTGCAGAAAAGCCGCCCTTCTACTCTCATGGCTGTTGTTACGGTTGTTTTCCGCATCGGCGGAATCTCAAAGATGATCAAATGAAGGCGCTGGCAGATGCCGGTGGAATTTTCGGATTAACATTGTGTAAGCATTTTCTCACCAATGGAGAGGCGACGATTTCCGATTTCCTGGATCATTTGGTTTATGCTGCGGAATTGATCGGCGTTTCTTCTATTTGTTTGGGTTCGGATTTTGATGGCACGGATTTGCCCCAGGGGATTAAGGGGCCGGAAGATTGGGGATCTATTGAAGAAGCAATGGCATTAAGAGGATTTGCTCCTTATGAAATCGCGGCGATCATGGGCAATAATCTGGTACGTTTCGTATCCGACGCCCTGGCCGTGGTAGGAGGATAAATGGCAGGATATGATCTGCATGTTCACAGCCAATTCTCCGACGGAGATCTTACGATAGAAGAACTAGCTTTAATAGCAAAGGAAGTTGGATTGACAGGATTTGCCCTCACGGATCATGATACGGTAGGCGGTTTGGCCTTGACCGCTGAAATCAGTGATGACAGCGGTGTAAAGATCCTTCCCGGTTTGGAGATCAGTACCGAGTGGCAAGAGCGGGAAGTCCATATTTTGGGCGTATCATTTTGATTGGACACATCCGGATTTGCTCGCCGGTTTAAAGTATCTTGCCGAGTCCAGAGTTAAAAGAGTGGAGAAAATGGTAGAGGTGATTGCCTCCTCGGTTATCCCCGGAGATGAAGGATGTTTTGGCTGAGACGGCGGAAGGCACCATTGGCCGCCCGCATATTGCCGCCGCTTTAACAAAAAAAGGGCTATTTTCCTCGCCTGGTGCGGCATTTTCCACCCTTTTGATACCCGGAAAGCCGGGGTATATTCCGCGGGTTAAATTTTCCCCTATGCAAGCGGTTGAACTGATTCTTGTAGCGGGGGGGATCCCGATTTTGGCGCATCCGCGGCAAGACGATGCTTGGGAATTTTTGCCGCAATTGATTGACAGGGCTCCTGGGGTTAGAGGTTTACCACAGTAGCCATAGCATTGAAGATGAGAAGAGTTTTTATCAAATGGCCTTGGAGAAAAAGCTTTTATATACCGCGGGATCGGATTTTCACAGTCGCCGTGGGAAGGCCGGCGTTCTGATGGGATGCCGTCGTTTAACGAATATGGAAGTAGATACGCAGGGTTTTTTGATTTGAGCTCGAATCTATTCTTGTTGACACCAACCACCATATCATCGAAGGAGAACATCATGAAAGCGTTTTGGATTGCAATTTCATTTTTAACGACTTTGCCGCCGCAGTATAAGGGGAATGGACGAGAAGGCATTTTCCCAAGCGACGATTTTTTATCCCTTAGTGGATTGATCATTGGGCTTCTCGTTGCGGCTGTTCTTTGGCTTTTGGGTCATGTGTATCCATTTTTTGCCGCTTTTGCCGGTTTGTTGACGGCGATTCTGATTACCGGTGGTCTTCATCTCGATGGTTATATGGATATGTGCGACGGTATTTTAGCGTCTCGTGGGCCGGGAGCGGGCTATGGAGATCATGAAAGACAGCCATGTGGGTTCTTTCGCTGTCATTGGCGTGATTTGTTTATTGCTGGGTAAATTGACGCTGTATTCTTGGCTATTGGGCACGGATTTCTTGTTGTCCGGTATCGTGACGGCCTTTGTTTTTTCCCGTTTTATGATGTTATATGCCATTGTTTCCTATCCTTCTGCCAGGAAAACCGGGCTTGGATATACGGTGCAGCAGTATGTGTCAAAGCCGGCGCTCTTGTGGTCGGTTTTGATTTTGATCCTTTTGATTGTCGCGAGTCGCTCAATTATCCTCGCGTTTGCCTTACCGGTATCCTTATCCTAATGTTGGCATTTTCTGCAAAAATCAGCCGTTATTTGGGCGGATTAACCGGTGATATCTAAGTGGAGCCATTGCGGAGATTGGGGAATTTATTTTCCCTGTTTGTTCTTATGCTTTGCCAATATTTCGGCGGCAGTTTCGTTTTTTCACCGTTATTCTGAAAAATATTTATTATTTTCCCTACCAAAAAATTAGAAATTATGATAAAATATAATAATATAAAATCTCATATTATTAGTCTGGAGGAAGAGACTGTGGTGGATAAAATTCTTAAAGAGGGGATCACTTTTGATGATGTATTGCTGGTTCCTGCCGAGTCATCCATTATTCCGAGGGATGTGGATGTTTCAACCAATCTGACAAAAAAGATACGGCTCAGTATCCCTTTGATGAGTGCCGGTATGGATACGGTGACCAATGCCCGTATGGCGATTGCCATGGCAAGAGAGGGCGGCATCGGTGTTATCCACAAGAATATGACCATTGATGAACAGGCAATGGAAGTCGATAAAGTGAAAAGATCGGAAAACGGAGTTATCGTTGATCCGATTTTCCTTCATCCGGACCAGAGCATTCATGAAGCTTTGGCGCTGATGGAACGGTATCATATTTCCGGGCTTCCTGTTACGGTGGACGGAATCTTAGTTGGGATCTTGACCAATCGGGATCTCCGCTTTGAAACGCAATTTGATAAAAAAGTCAGCGAATTGATGACAAGCAAAAACTTGGTGACGGCGCCGGTGGGTACGAGCTTGGATGACGCCAAAGAATTGTTGAAAAAATATAAAATCGAGAAGTTGCCCATTGTTGATAAGAAAAACCGCTTGAAAGGGCTTATCACCATTAAGGATATTCAAAAAACACGGAAGTATCCCAATTCCGCCAAGGATGACAGAGGGCGTTTATTGGTTGGCGCAGCTGTTGGGGTTACCAATGATACGTTGGAACGGGTAGAAGGACTTGTGTCTTCCGCTGTTGATGTTGTCGTTGTCGACAGCGCACACGGTCATTCCAAAAATGTGCTGGATATGGTACGGTTGATTCGCAAGAATTATCCGGAGCTTGATATCATTGGCGGGAATGTCGCCACGGCGGAAGGAACGAAAGCCTTGATCGAAGCCGGAGCGAGTGCGATTAAAGTCGGGATCGGCCCCGGTTCCATTTGTACGACCCGTGTGATCGCCGGTATCGGCGTTCCGCAGATCACAGCCGTATTTGATTGCGCCAAAGCGGCGGCAGAAGCCGGAATCCCCATCATTTCCGATGGCGGCATCAAATATTCCGGTGACTTGGGTAAAGCTATTGCAGCAGGGGCAAGCGCTATTATGATCGGTAGCCTTTTTGCCGGAACGGAAGAAAGTCCCGGCGAAGTAGAAATATATCAAGGGAGAAGCTTTAAGGTATACCGCGGCATGGGTTCCATTGCCGCCATGAAGGAAGGCAGTAAGGATCGTTATTTCCAAGACGATGTATCTAAACTGGTAGCGGAAGGGATCGAAGGTCGAGTTCCTTCTCAAGGGCCTTTGGCAGACACAGTGTTTCAATGACCGGCGAAATCCTGGCGGATATTAGGCATTTGAACAACGATTGACGCTTTGAAGAAAAAATGGTCGCTTCGTGAAGATCACCACGCCGTTTGATTGAAAAAGCCATCCTTTATGATATTCAGGTAACGCAAAGACAGTTCGAATTTATCGCATTTAGGTGGAGATGAATTGAGGCCTTTTGCAGGACTCGTTGGAAAAGACAAGAGAAATCAATCGGATGATACAAAGAATGCGGCGTCTCCGTTAATTTTGGTGATACGCGAAGATATTGTCCGAGGGGTATCGTGGCCAACGCCTATATTGTTATTTTAGTGAAAAGTGCTGGGATATTGTTTTCACGATGATTTTGTTTGTGGAGACATGGCGGACTTGGTGCGGGGAGAAAATAAATTTCCTTAGCAATATAATGAGGAGATCCTATGAGCGACACCCGTTAGTAAATGTGCGTCGTTATGGCATCCTGCACTTTTACCCGGATCTTAAATGCAAACTGGCAGACAAATATACCAGCATTGTGCCGGTAATCGGTGGCGGTGAACGGTTGGGGACGATCGTATTATCGAAAATGGTGAGTTTACGGACGAGGACTTGATTTTGGCGGAATATGGCGCTACTTTGATCGGTATGGAGATCATCCGCGCCAAAACGGCAAAATCGAGCTGGCCGCTGCGACAGAAGGCAGCGGTCAGTATTGCATCGATACGCTTTCCTTATTCGGAATTGGAAGCTGTCGAAACATATTCAAGGAATTACATGAAAACTGGAGTACAGCTAGTCATGTGTAAGATTGCGGATAAAGTTGGATTACACGCTCTCACTGTGAACGCGCTCAGAAAATTCAAGCGCCGGCAATTGAAGTGCGCTCTCGGTATGAAGGGACCCATATTCGTATTATATAACGATTATTTGTTGGATGAATTGTGGAGAAGATCAAAACACTTCATCAGAGATAAGGATGATATAAGGAGGGTAGGTCGTGCTATTTAGAGAATGCATGGCGTGTATCATTTTCCACGGAGATCGAGTATTTTTAATTGCAAAATGAAAAGGGGGAATGGTGTTTTCCAAAAGGCGTATTAAAACGCGTAATGCCTCAGCGACAGTAGCTGTTACCTTGAGCGAAAGAATAACAGGATTGATGCAGAGATACTATGCTGTCGGAGAAACCAGTTATGAATTTTTCATTGCTGCGGCATGCGCCGAACGGCACTCGGATCATATGGTTTTTAATGCAAATTGAACATGAATTGAATAAATGCGAAATAATTCTGGTGACGGCGCTTTTGAATATTATCAGCTTACAAGTAATATATGTCATAATGGTGCTGCTTCAAGCCGCCTATCGCATTAAAACGGCAAAATTCATTGGTGTTCAGGTCATATCGTCATCTTGAGGATCAAACAAATTGGTGCCGAGTGATAGCAGTTCTTCTGAGTAACCGTAGACTGTCGCACGCGTCAATTGCACACTTCGCGTCCTGCGGTTTTTCCGCGCCTTGCTCTGGAATCCTTCGGCAGTCTCTTGCTCTTGTGAAGAAATGTTGCTTCTTCGACAAGCTGAAGCCGCATTTGCCGCCTTGATGAATTAGTTTTTGGCAAAAGTAATGATGACTGCAGGGCGGTAAAAAAGAAACCCTGGATGTAAAGATTATGCCTACACCAAGGGTTTTTGTAATTTAAATGTATGTGGACATAGATTCCCGGTTCCTTTGCTCGTCTACAGATTTTGCAGCAATGGATTGGTGCGCCGTTGAACCGTCGAGCTTATCGTTTCGTTCCACACTTTCCATCGGGGGTCAAAACGGTGCCTGGGCGGTCCAGTGGTCGATAATTTCGGGGATTTTTCCATAGATTCACGGCGAGTCCTGCAAGATAGGCCGCGCTCAGGCGTGCGGTTTCTTTGATCTTGGCCGCAATACCGGCCGGTTGATGATATCCGCCTGAACTGCATCAAAAAATCATTGGCGCTGGCGCCGCTGTCGACTTTTAAGGTGCGGATGCCGAGTCCGCCATCTTCAATAATAGCTCTAAAAGGTCTTTTGATTGATAGGCGATGCTTTCCAAGCGCAGCTCGAATCAAAATGGTTTTTATTCGAGCCCCGTGTTGGCCTTCCACAATGATGCCTCTGGCATACATATCCTAATGGGCGCTCCTAAGCCGGTAAAGGCGGGGACGATATAGGCGCCGTTGGTATCCAGCATCTTATTGGCGAAATACTCTGAATCCGGTGCTTCTTCCACCAGGCTGAGCTGATCTCTGATCCATTGATGACGGAACCAAAACACTCTTCCGCGTATAATGGACGTATTCCTTGAGGCCGATGGCGATTGTGGTCAGCATCCCATTTTCACTGTATGCCGGTTTTGTCCCGGTGTTCATCAAAAGGAAACAGCCGGTGCCGTAGGTGTTTTTGGCATCGCCGGGTTGAAAACAGGCTTGGCCGAAGAGGGCGGCTTGCTGGTCTCCCGCAATCCCGGCAATGGGGACTTTGGCCCGTCCGATATCGGTATAACCATAAATCTCACTGGAGGTTTTTATGGTAGGCAAAATCGAGGCAGGGATATCGAGGGCGTTTAAAAGTTTTTCATCCCACTGCAATGTTTTGATATTATATAGCATTGTACGGGAGGCATTGGTCATGTCCGTTACATGGACTTTCCTTCTCTCCTTTTAAGCTATTTCCAAAACCAACCAGGTATCTGTGTGCCGAAAGGAGATCGCCCTTTCGGCCTTTTTTCTGCGCCCCATGGTCGAATCCATTTGATTCCTGGTTGCCGGAAAAATAGCGTCGATGACGAGACCGGTATTTTCCCCGCACATAGTCGCTCCAACCTTGGTTTTTCAGAGTTTCGCAAATGGAAGCGGTATTTGGCGGCATTGCCATACGATGGCATTGTAAACGGAAGCCCGGTTTTGCGATCCCATAGAATCGTGGTTTCCCCTTTGATTGGTGATCTCGATGGCGGCGATTTCTCCGGCGGGATATTGGTACGGTTGATGGCCTCGACCAGCACCCCGCTTGCCGTTGCAGATCTCCATCGGATCATGTTCGACCCAACCGGCTTCGGGGAAGATCTGCTTGAATTCTTTTGTACGATGTCGACGATGTTTTTGTTCACGGTCAAAAATGATTGCGCGGAACTGGTCGTTCCCCGGTCCAGAGCGATAATGTATTTTCCCATGCGTTTCGCCTCCAAACCTTATTTTTGCAGTTTGTTGATCACTTTGAAACGACTATTTTCCTGTAAAATCCGGCGCAATGCGTCGGTTTCCTCCTTCATTTAAATAGCCGAACACAGTAGCTGTATTTCCGGCGCCAAACCGAGTGCAAAAACATGGGGCCTTTTCATAGGAGACGGCTTTTGGAGTCTTTCCCGGATTTTGACTTTTGCCCCAGGCGATTCAAGGTGCCGTCTTTATAGATCTTCAGCTTATAAACGGGTCCATTTCATTACTTTGTTTGCCTGTTTTTTTGCGGCTGTCGGAACGAAGAAGATGAATCCGGCGCCAGCGAAGACGATGATGACAAGGAGCAGCATCATAAAGTTTTGGTCATAGGATAAATAGGCTAATACTCCCATGAGTGCTGCAAAGCCTAATAAGATCAATTGAACCGTGCGCAAGGTACGGCTCCTTTCGCTCCTAAAAGGGTAAAGGTTTCATAGACGTCATCAAAAGCAAGTTTGTAATCTATGCGGAGTAATGCAGTATCTTTCTGAACTTTCTTTTATTGGGGTTTTCCGGGGAAATGCCGGCGGGTTTTTTTTGGTTTTTCCGCTTTGGCCTTCTTTCCGCCGTTTCTTCAATAGCTCGTTTCGTTTCCGTTTCAATCGGGGCGGGAATCGGTGGTGCTTTTGCGCCAGGGTTTATCGGGATTTCTCTGTTCAACGGAGATCGCCGCGCTTTCCGTAGCGGTTTCCTTTGCCGTAACTTTTCTTCCGGCAAGCTTTCTTCCGCTTTTAGATTCTCCGGGGTGTTTTCTGCCTGATCTAGAATTTTGTCTTCTCTTGCATTAGGCTACATCCTCCATTCCTTTATCGATCTCCCGAAAATACGGGGTTCCTCAGCGCCAGGCCGGGGGCTGATGTTTTCTGTTGTTGCGAAAGGTGATCACCACTGGGCCGAAGCTCAAAATGGTCATCACATAAGGCAACATGTCGATCAAATTGACGCAACGACAAAGTTGTGTCCAAGAATCGTTATGGTGAGTCCTGGATCTTAAAACGACGGCCCGCAAAGCGCCAAAGAAGCAGGCGCCCAAAATCGCTTTTAAAGGATGCCAAGTGCAGAAAATGATCAAAGCTACGGCGATCCAGCCCAAGCCTGCGGTAATGTTATCTTGCCAGCGGAACGAAAATCCAGACAGATAAGCGCTGCCCATGCCGCAAAGGAAGCCGCCGGAAGAGTAGAGCAAGGTATTTATACCGGGTAACATGGATGCCGGAGGCGTCGGCTGCGGCGGGAGCCTCTAACTGCTTTATGGTTTTGCCCCAGGTCGTCTTTTAAATAAAAGCAGATGATAATTGCCGCGATCGTGGGCAAAGGTCACATAAGGGCTTTGGGCAAAAAGGGCTTTTCCGATGATCGGAATATCAGATAAGATGGGGATGGTAATCGTCCCGAAAGCGGTTTTGATTGAGCTTGGCAAAGCCAGACCCGCTAAGCTTTTCCCCAAAAAGCCGGCAACTCCGGTGCCGAAAATCGTTAAAGCCAAACCGGTGACGATCTGGTTTCCCCGTAAACTTACGGTAATAATGGCGTAGATCAGAGCGCCGGCAGCTCCCGCCAAACCCGCCGCTAAAATGGCAATTGCCGGGTTGCCGGTAGCATAGGCCGCTTGATAGCCAATGGCCGCCCCCAACAACATCATGCCTTCAACACCGAGGTTCAAATTTCCTGCCCGCTCGCCTAAAAGTCCGCCCAAGGTACCGTAGAGGATGGGAGTGCCCATCTGAACGGCGGTCTGTAAAAACAGGGCGATTGCGATTGTTGTTTCTGCCATGTGCATTCCCTCCTTATTGATTTGTATCGATTTCTTTTTGTTTTCTTGTCAAAACCAGCCGGTATTGGGTGAAGAAGTCGGCGCCTAAAACGAAGAAAAGGATGATGCCTTGGATGATCATTGCCATTGTTGACGGTATCTGCATGGAGCTTTGCAAGAAAGCTCCTCCTTGTATCAAGATTGCAAAGAAGAAAGAGACAAAAACAATGGAAAATGGATTTAGCCGTGCCAACCAGCAAGTAATGATGGCGGTAAAGCCGATGCCGCCGCTCATCTTATAAGTTAAAGTCAGTTCGATCCCCGAAGCCTGCATCATCCCGGCCAAGCCGCAGATGGCGCCGGAGAAGATGACGGCAAGTATTAGGATCTTTGTCACATTCATCCCCGCGTATTTGGCGGTAGCAATATTTTCTCCCACCACGGTGATTTCATAACCGAGCTTAGTTTTCTTTAAAAAGATATAGATCAGAACCACCAAGATCAATGCGATCACCCAGCCGATATGGACGCCGAAAAGCTTTGGCAGCACCGCATTGGTCTCAAAAGTGGCGATTCTGGGGAATCCCACAGCTTGCGGATCTTTCCAGGGTCCGTATTGGAGATAGGTGATCCATTTGATGGCGATATAATTCATCATTAAAGTGACCAAAGTTTCATTCGTCCCCAGTTTTGCCTTTAAAATCCCGGGAATAAAGGGAACCAAATCCCGCCCATGATCAAAGAGGCGACGACCATAATCAGCAAGAGGATGGGGCGGGGGAGAAAGGCGAAGTTTAAGGTGAAATAGGCGGCGGCAAAAGCGCCCATATAATATTGACCTTCTGCGCCGATATTCCAGAATTTCATTCTAAAAGCAATGGCAATCCCCAAAGAGATCACGACCAGGAATGGTTTTATTGATCGTCTCCTGGAAACGATATGCGACATGGTGGAGCCTTCAATCATTTTGCAGAAGAAGACTTCTATCGGGTTATAGCCCATCAAAAGGATAATGAGGGCAGTAGCCAGGGCGATCAAAACGGCGATCGATCTTTGGATGGTTGTTTCTTTGATGTGGCTCGTTTTTAATGATTTTAAACATAGCAAGCATCCTCCACATCAATATTTTGCCCTGCATCAGCAAACCGAGGGCTTCTTTGTTGATCTTTTCGGCGTCTACGATTTTCATGATTTTCTCCGTGGCTCATGACCATGATGCGGTCGCATAATTCTAAGAGCACATCGAGGTCTTCCCCGATATAGAGATGCCGACATTTTTTCCCGTTGTTCATTGAGCACATTATAGATATTGTAGGCGGCGCCGATATCGAGGCCCCGGGCAGATAGCTGTAATCAAAACTTCCGGGTCGGAATCGATCTCCTGTCCTAAAAGCACCTTTTGGATATTGCCTCCGGAAAGTTTCTTGATTTGGTGATGAACAGAGGGCGTAATTAATCGCAAAACGGTCGACGATCTTTTGGCTAAGTCTTCACCGCGTTTTTTGTCCACAAAGATGCCCTGCGTTTTGCGGTAGGATTTCAAAAGCACATTATCAACGATGTCGAGATTTCCGGCGAGGCCCATCCCCAAGCGGTCTTCAGGGAAAAACTCATGGAGACCCTTTTTTGATGATTTCGATTGGGCTTAACCCGGAGAGGATTCGCCCTTCAAAAGAATGCTGCCCTTATGGATGGATAAAGCCTCACAATGGCTTCACACAGAGTTCTTTTGACCGCTGGCGGCGATACCTGCCACGCCCAGTATTTCTCCGAGAAGAGGCGGAAACTCATATTGTCGATGACATTGCGGTCATTCTCACCCAGATAGTAAGGTCTTTCACTTCCAACAGCGGGTTTTGATTCCTGCGGCATTGCTGTCCTGGCAATCGGAAAGATCGATGGAATAGCCCACCATCATTTCCGCTAATTCGGCGGCGGTGGTCTTTTCGTGTTGACGGTGGCGATGCTTTCACCTTTCCGTAATACCGTTACCCGGTCGCTGATCTCTAATACCTCATTCATCTTATGGGTGATAATAACGATTGCGCAGCCTTCTTCACGCATATTACGCAGGATCTCAAAAAAACGGACGATCTCCTGTGGGGTTAAAACGGCAGTCGGCTCGTCCAAAATTAAAACGTCGGCGCCGCGATAAAGCATTTTCATGATCTCTACCGCTTGTTGTTCGCTGACGGACATTTCATCGATATATTTGTCGGGGTTCAAAACCAGCCCGTATTTTTGGGCGATAGAATAGATTTTATCGGCGACTTTTTTGCGCCGGAAAAAGAGGCCTTCTTTTTGCCCCATTGCGATATTTTCTTTCGCGGTCATCACATTGACCAGTTTAAAATGTTGGTGTACCATGCCGATCCCGGCTTTGATCGCTTCATTTGGGGAAGTAAAGTGCACTTTCTTGCTGTCGATATAAATAAAACCGCTGTCAGGGATATAAATCCCTGACAGCATATTGACCAAAGTGCTTTTCCCGGATCCGTTTTCGCCGAGAAGTGCATGTATTTCGCCTTTTCTGAGAGAAAAGTCGACATTCTTATTGGCAACCACAGTGCCGAAACTTTTCGTGATTCCTTTTAATTCAATATATGCACGCTCGCTCATATCGTCTCCCAAAAAAAGTTGTTTTCATAACGCTTCATCGTTTGGATGTTATTCCGCAATGGTGCCGATCACACCTTCGACAAACCAATCCATGCTGAGGGAGCTCTTCATCCGTTAGGGTGACGCCTTCAGCAATTTTTTCATTGCCGTCTTGATCATTGATGGGGCCGGTGAAGACATCCCATTCGCCGCCGGCGATTTTTGCGCTGGCTTCATCGATGGTTGCTTGGGCGCTGTCGGCATTGAGGGCGGTCAAAGTATCCAACTTAACCACATCGGAACCCCAATAGTTTTCAGCAGTCCAGGTGCCGTCAATGATGGCTTGAACCTGTGCAATATAATAGGGAGCCCAATTCCAAACCGGAGCGGTCAGATAAGCGTCAGGGGCTACATTGGGCGTGGGGAAATGATACCCGATACAATAAGCGCCGGCTTCTTCAGCAGTTAATTGGGTGGACGTGGTATCTTGGTGTTGCGCCAAAACATCGCAGCCTTTGTTCAGCAATTCTTGGGCTGCCGCTTTTTCCAGGGTTGCATCGCCCCATTGGCCGGTCCAAACGACTTCAACGGTAGCATCGGGATTAACTGATTTTACACCCAAGGTAAAAGCATTGATGCCGCGGATAACTTCGGGGATGGCCATGGCGGCAACATAACCGATCTTATTCGTTTCTGTTTTCATCCCGGCAGCGATCCCCGAGAGATAGCGGGGTTGATAGATGCGGCCGAAATAATTCACAAAATTGTCGCCATCTTTATAGCCGGAAGCATGGAAGAAATACAGATCGGGATAATCGGCGGCAACTTTTTCCGTCCAGTCGCCAAAACCGAAGCTTGTGGTGAAGATCACATTGCAGCCCTGGTCAATGAGATCACGGATCGCTTTTTCACAGTCTGCGGATTCCGGAACATTTTCCAGGTACATGGTTTCAACACCCAAAGTTTCCTCCAATTCGATCCGGGCATTGTCATGAGAATTGGTCCAGCCTTCGTCTTCGACAGAGCCGATATAGACAAAGCCGACTTTGATGTCCTCAGCGGTGAGGCCGGTGTCTTCCCCTTCGGTTTCCGTTTCACCGCCGCAGGCAGTAAGTGCGAAAACCAAGACAAGGGCCATCATAAGCACAAACAGTTTCTTTTTCATCTCGTTCCTCCTAAAATGTTTTTCTTTTTGCGGCTTGTCCCGCGATTACCCTTTCATTTTAGCGTTTCGGGGCTGAAATAGCAACTGAAAAATCGCAATTTTCGGCAAAGAAGTCAGTTTTTTGGGGGCAAAAACATAAGGCCCGCCGGGGATCTATTACTGAGATTTAACGGTTTCTTCTTCCGGTTTTACCGGGTCCACATAGAGGGTGGTTTGATTGAAATAGATGACCATGCCCGGTTTGGCCCCGGTGGGTTTTTTTACCTGGTTCACTTCCGTGAAATCTACCGGCACATTGGCGCTCTGCCGCCCTTTGCTGAACCAGGCGGCAATTTGAGCCGCTCTTTGCAGCACATTGTCGGGGACGGTTTCTTTCCCTTTTTTATGCACAATTACATGACTACCGGGCATATCTTTCACATGCAACCAAATATCGTCTTTGGCCGCTGTTTTTAAAGTTAAGCGGTCATTGCTCTTATTGTTCCGCCCCACGGAAATCTCATATTCTTGGTAGGTGAAGCGATAGGGTGGGAGCTGCCCCGGTTTTTCTTTGTTTTTCCGTTTCTTTTCTTTAACATAGCCTGCTTCTTGGCATTCTTCCTTCAATATTTCCAGCTCTTCCGCTCCTTCGGTCATCTCTCCGTGGGCAATCAGGCTTTCCAGATAGGTCAGTTCCTCCCGGTTGGTATTGAGATGTTGGATGATGGCGTCCCGGGCCGTTTTTTTCTTATTATAAAGGCGAAAATAACGCTGGGCATTGGCCTGGGGGGACAATGCGGGATCTAAAGGGATGGTGAGAGGCGCGTTATTGTCATAAAAGTTTTCCAAAACGACTTCCTTTTCTCCATTGGGCACTTGGAAAAGATAGGCGCTTAACAGCTCGCCGAATACACGGTAACGATCGCCGTTTTCCGCGTCCTCCAATTCTTCCGCTTGTTTTTGCACTTTATTGGCCAGTTTGTCCCTTTTGATTTGCAGGTTTTTCAGCAATTCCCGCTTACGGCTAATAAAGGCGTTGGCGGTTTCTTTCCGTTTGAAATAGGCGTCTAATAATAGGCTCAAACTGGGGAAAGTAAGAGTATTTTCTCCAAAAGATTCCAAGGGCAAAAAGTAGAATTCCTCAAGCCCCTCGTCGGATATTGTAATGGTCGGTTGTGATTCCGCAGCTGAAAAATCTGCCAATGAGGAGAATAACCGGTGGAAATCGTATACCCCCATACTTTCCACGGCTCCATCTAAATCGCTTCTTTTGACGATCTCCCGAGCGGTAAGGGGAGAAAGACCCTCTACCTGTTTTTGCAGCGCCTTATCAATGGATAAAGTAATATCGTTCTCCAGAAGTGATGAAGTCAATTCCTCCTCCGTTAATAAAAACGGATTCTTCTTTCCTTGTTCTTGGGGGGCGATATAGGTGGTGTGGGGCAAAACTTGGCGGTAGCGGGACACATTGCTCCCATATTGTTTGATTCCGGCAAGAATCGTCTTGTTTTGATCCAAGAGGATCAAATTGCTGTGTTTCCCCATGATTTCGATGATCAGGGTTTTTCTTTCCCAATCGCCGATCTCGTTTCTGGCTTCTATTTCGATCTCCGCCACACGGTCGAGGCCATGCTGGCAGATGGAAATGATCCTGCCGTTTTCCAGGTGTTTTCTTAAAACCATGCAAAAGAGGGGTGGGCTTTGGGGATTTTCCCTGGGATACTCCGTTAAATGGAGGCGGGCATTTTGGGGATGAGCGCTGAGGAAAAGATTGCAATTTCCCCGTTGCGGACTGTTAATTTTCATGGTGATACCGGTGGCTTGGGGTTGATGGATTTTGTTGATTTTCGCGCCGATGAGCACCGGCTCCAGCTCCGTGAGAAGTTTATGATAAAATAACCCGTCTAAGGCCATGATTATACCGCCTTTCTCTATCGTGTGTTCATTATATCATAGGAAATGGGAACATTAAAGCGAGAAAAGCGGTATCAGAGATAAAGATGAGGGGAGGGTTTATGATGAAGCGATGGTTACTTTGGGGGCTTCTGCTGCTATTGTTCTTGAGCGGGTGCTCCGGAACGGTTACGGTGGAGGATGAAGAAGGCGCATTTATTCCTGTCGGCAGTGAAGAGAAATATGAAGAGCTGGTGTCTGCCTACAACGATTCTTACGGTTATGTTACAGAAGAAAAGCCACTGCGGATGCGGCGGAAAACGAAGGCCTTGGTGGAGGCGATGATTATTCGGAGACGAATGTGCAGGTTGAAGGTATCGACGAGGGGGATATTGTCAAGACTGACGGGGAATATATTTATCGTGCCGTCAATAACCTCATCTATATCGTAAAGGCAACGGACGGTGAAATGGAGCAGGTAAAGACGATCACCCTCAAAGAAAACGACTATGTAATTGAACTCTATGTCGATGATGAGCGCTTGATTGCCGTCTGCAATAATTATTTTTATCTTCCCTATGACGAGAAGGCCAGCTACGATCGCCCGGGCACGGAAATTTTGGTTTATGATCTTAAAGATAAAGAGAATATCACTTTGAGCCGTGAGATCACGCAGGAAGGGAACTATGTTTCCGCACGGAAAGTGGAGGATTGTTTCTATCTTATCACCTGCCAATACCCCTATTATATTATGGAAGATCAAGATCTCCCGGTCTATCGGGATAGCGTGACCGGGGAAACGACATCTTTGTCTTATGACCAGATCTATTATCCCGCCGGGACAGAATCCCTGCCGCCCAACCAATTGCTTGTCGGAGCCGTCGATCTTGCGGCTTCGGACCCGATTGCCATCAGTAGCTATATGGGGGCCGGGGAAACGGTTTATATGAATGAAGACAGTCTCTATATCGTTGCCGATACCGGGTATTGGGGCGGTGTGATTCTAGAGGACAGCATAGCGATAGCGGAAGAAAGCGCTCCCGAAGAAGGCGTTACCGAAGGCAGCGAAGGTGACGAAAGTGCAGCGGAAGAAGATATCGCAGAGGAAACGGAGGAAGGTATCCCTGATGAAGGGGATACAGAATCCGGGAATAGCGGTGCGGAAGACAGCGAACCCGCTGAAACCGATCCTGACGAAGGCGGCTCGGATGACAGTGAATCCGAGGAAGTTGACCCTGACGAAAGCGTCACCAACGACACGGACGAAAGGGAGGTTGATGAACAGATTTCCGCTGATGATACCATCGAAGATCTCAATGAAAGCATGCTGTATGCATTCGATATTGCCGGTGCTGAAGTGACTGCGCGAGCGAACTGTTCTTTGCCGGGCCGCATTTTGAATCAATTCTCGATGGATGAATATAACGGGGTTTTGCGCATTGCCACAACGGAATGCAAAAGCAATGGGTAAAGCGATAACCGGGACTATTTCCTGCCCCGTGATTTTAACACGACCGGTTATCTCACCGATTTGGCGAAGGGGGAAACAATTTATTCCGCCCGCTTTATGGGGGAAACGGCCTATCTTGTTACTTTTGAGCAGACGGATCCCTTATTCGTCCTCGATTTATCCGATCCTGCGGCTCCAACGGTGCTGGGGGAATTGAAGATTCCCGGCTATAGCAATTATCTCCATCCTTATGATGAAACGCATCTGATCGGTATCGGGAAAGAAGTGGTGCTGACCGAAACCGATTGGTCCGTCGATCCTGTTCCCTTGGATCAAGGGGTGAAGATCGCCCTCTTTGATATTTCCGATATGGAAAACCCTGAAGAGGTCTACAGCCTGGAGATCGGCGATCGGGGGACCGATTCGGAAGCCCTTTGGAACCATAAAGCGTTTCTCTTTGATAAAGAAAAGAATTTGCTGGTAATCCCGATTTCTGTTTACACCATACAATCTGGGGGCGCAACCTCGGAAACCTATGGGGAATTTACGAAACAGGGCAGCTATGTTTTCCATCTGGATGCGGAGAATATTAAATTAGAGCAGGTCATCTCGCATAATATTATGACCGGGGAAAAGACAATTGCTTGGGAATCGTATATCGACCGCAATCTTTATATCGGCAATATCCTTTACGCCCTATCTTCCGAGAAAATCACTTCCCTTGATTTGGAAACGATGGAGGAGATCAGCACGCTGACCTTGAAATAAAAAGGAAATAAAAGTTCTATGCGAGAGGTGGAGCATGAAAATCGGTTTAGAACCGGGGCAAACCTGGACGAAAGCAGCGGTGATAGCGGCCTTTGCCATGATCCCTCATGAGGAAGGCGGTTATTATCGGGAAATATGGGCGTCGGAAAACGCCTCCCAGATCTATTATCTTTTGGCCGCGGGAGAGGTTGGCGCCTGGCACCGTATCCAAAGTGAAGAGATTTGGTTTTGGCATTATGGCGCCGAAGCGGAGATTCGTTTAGGCGGTACGGGGAAAGCGCCGCTCTTCGATCAAGCCGAGCTACTGGGCAGCGGAAACTTTTCTCTCCGTATCCCGGGGAATACCTGGCAGCAGGCGGTGAATCTGGGTGATGATTTTGTCCTCTTTTCCTGTGTGACCGTTCCACCTTACCGTTGCGATGAATTGGAGCTTTATATTGCAGAATTTTAATGAAACGGCCATTGCCGCAAAACCTGCGGCAATGGCCATGAGACTGCAGACAAAATCCAATAGTGTTGTCAAACCAAAGCCCCTGACCGCTTCCGTATGATATATACGCGGCGCGTCCAGGGCCTTTGTTTTTCCTAGCTCTAGGCCATTGTCTTGTGTCTCCCATCTTGTCGGCTTTGTCGACAAGATGGGCCATTGCCGCAGGTTTGTGGCAATGGCCATGGTTTTATTCCCATTAGCAGAAAACCGGTTTAGGAATCCAGATAAGTCATTTCCGTTTGATAGTTTAATATATGGTTCAGCGTTCCTTCATCCATGAGGTGGCGGTCCAAGACCAGGCGGCGGATTTGCCCCGGGTCTTTTTTTGCTTCTTTGACAATGGCGGCGGCATTGTCATACCCGATATAGGGTGTGCGCTCGTTGCCAAAACAAGGAGCGGTCGAGATGGGCCCTGCAATTTTCATCATTGGCTTTTAAGGGTTCAATACATTTTTCCCGAAACGAGGTGACCGTGCGGGATAAGAGCTGGAAATTCTCTAAGAGGCAATCTGCAATCAAAGGCAAAAAGGCGTTGAGCTCAAGATTTCCGGAAGCTGCGGCGGTAGTGATCGCCGTATCATTGCCCATGACCTTGATTGCCGCTTGTACCGTCATTTCCGGGATCACAGGGTTGACCTTCCCCGGCATAATGCTGCTGCCGGCTTGAAGCGGTTTTAGTGAAATCTCGCCGAAGCCGCCGGAAGGCCCCGAATTCATCAGGCGAATATCGCCTGCGATTTTCATCAAATTAACCGCAAGGGCCTTCAATCTGCCGGAAACCTCCACAAAGGCGTCGTTATTTTGGGTGGGATCCATGGGAAATTCTGCCCGAGATAAATTCATTCCGGTAATTTCCCGCAAACAATCGATTACTTTTAACGCATAGTTTTTCGGTGCGTTGCTCCCGGTTCCAACTGCTGTTCCGCCGAGATTTACGGTGGATAATCGTTCTTCGATTCCGGCGATTCGTTGGCTATCTCGTTTGATGGCACGGGCATAAGCGCCGAATTCCAGACCCAAGGTGATGGGAAGGGCGTCCATCAGTTCTGTTCGCCCGAGCTTCAAAACATTGGCGAAGGCGGCTTCCTTCTGTCTTAAACTCGCCGCCAATTGATTGCAAGCAGCGCTTAATTCCCGTGCTTGCCGGATCACGGCAATGCGCAAGGCGGTGGGGTAGACGTCATTGGTGGACTGCCCCCGGTTGACATCATCCAAGGGATCAATGTACCGATACTCACCGGGATTTTTATGGAGTGACTGTAAGGCTAAATTGGCAATAACCTCATTGATGTTCATATTGGTGGAAGTGCCGGCGCCGCCTTGCATGGCGTCGGTCAAAAATGCGTCGTCCGCAGCGCCGCTTAGAGCGATATTGCAGCCTTCGATAATGGCTTTCGCCTTTTCTTCCTCCATCAGCTTTTGGTCGAGATATGCCATGGCTGCGGCTTTTTTTACGGTAATGACTGCCTGGATCAAATGGGGATTGACCGGGCGTCCGCTGATCGAGAAATTCTTGGCAGCCCGGATCGTATGGATGCCATAGAGTGCATTTTTCGGTATTGAGAGGGAACCGATTTTGTCATGTTCTTGCCTTTGTTCGATGCTGAACGCCTCCTAATTTCAATTAAGATAATTCGGTTTTGCCATTAGTTTACTCGGATGCGGGGTCATTATACCTTTTAGCTTCCTATGATCAAATGAAAAAACAGTGCCGCCGGAGGATCGGCCGCACTGTACGGTTTTGCAATGGTTTCGATTGACTTTTTAAATGTTGGTGCTTTGAGAATTGTTTATGCTTCTTCAAGGAGTGCTCTAACTGCACTTTCTTGTTCGAAAAGGGCGCAACCGCCGCTATGTTCACCGCCAACCAATCGCTCTAATCGGAGCTTTTTGAAAAAGGGAGAGTCCAATACTTCCAATAGGGAAGTTTCCTTGATCGTTCTGTCCGAATAGGGAGAAAAGGGACAGGCTTCCGCGGCCCCGTAAGGGTTGATGTGGAAAAAACCTCTGCCGGCTGCGATACAGCCGCCCATTTTGTCTTCATCCCCGGGAAAGGACAAAAATAATACAGAAGCGAATTTCTGTCGCAAAACTTCTTGTCTTTCTTCCAGCTGGGAGCGCTCACGATCGGTAAAAGCAAGATGGTTTGTTTTCGGGTCCGTCGGCACATATTCGATGAAGAAGACCAGTTGGCAACCGAGGCCTGCCATCGTTTCCATAAAGCTATCCGATGTGACTTCACCGATATTCTCCGTTGTAACCGTGATTGAAATGCCAAATAAGATGTTCTTTTCTTTGAGTTGCTCCATCTTTGCGAGAACATTCCGGTAGACGCCGTCGCCTCTGCGCTGATCTGTGCTGGTTTCAGTCCCTTCGATACTGATGATCGGCACAAGGTTCCTTTTCTTATCGAACAAAGCGAAGTAGGCCTCGTTGATCAGGGTTCCGTTGGTGAAAATCGGGAAAATGATCTGGGGGATTTTTGCGGCTACGGTAAGCACATCGGGTCTGACCAAAGGCTCTCCACCTGCGAGAATGATAAAACCGATACCCAAATTCCGCGCTTCTTTAAAAGCCTTTTCCCAATCGGTTGTGCCGAGCATAGTCTTTTCAGTGTGATCGCTGCAATTTCCGTTATCCCGGGCATAGCAGCCTTTACAGTGTAAGTTACAGGAATGGGTGATACTGGCGATTAAAAACGCCGGGATGTGCGTGCCCATATTTTCCCATTCATTTCTCCGTTGCTTTGCTTTTTTACTGTGAGAGAAGTATCGTAATAGGAAAGCGGTTTCCTTCGGATTGGTCAATGTGCCGTCGATCACCCGTTTGATGATCCTGTCGATCCCTTGATTCAGATAGATGCTGAGTTCTGTGTTTTCCATTAAAAACTCTCCCCCAAAAACAATCAAAGTGCCTGGTTTTGCCCTAAAGAGCGTAGGAATATAGTCCCATAAAAGTGAATAGCGGTCTGGAATATATTTTAATATATTATCTAAACAAGTGGAAATATGCAAGCATCAACTGAAGTAGTTTTTGCCGCAAGGAAAACCTTCTTATTTTCCTTCCGCCGCCTTGGTTGCCGCTTCCAGATCACTGACGAGATCGAGTTCACCGAAGGCAGCGTCTTCCGGCAAATAGAGGCTGTAGCCATTGGTAACATCCACTTGACCGTCGCCGGTGATCAAACTCATGTCCAATAAGTGGCCGCCCATGGTGCCGTCATCGGAGATGAAATGGAGATGCCAACCCGGCATATTGATGCCTTCTACATAGTTGGGGCAGCGTAAGGCGATGATGGTCCCGCCGACATTTTCATAGATGTACTCTTTTTGGGTTTCCGTGATCTCCTGCAAGGGTAAATACGGTTTTTCCTGGGCGGGAACGCTGCGAACATGCACCATGGAAAAGTCGCCTTCGATTTTTGCAAAATAAAAAAGATTGGGATTTTCTGTTGCGGCGAGAATTTCCCGGTCTAAAAGGGCTTTCAGTTCCTCTATATCGGTGATATCGCTCAAATCCGTTAAGGCAATATCTTCGTCAAAGTAGGTAACGGCAGCAAAAGGAACCAAGGTGTCTTCATCTTGGATTTGAACACTTCCGTCGGCTTTGGCTTGATAGACGACTCCGTCAAGAAGAATCATTTCTCCATCTAAGGCGTGGAAGGTGCCGAGGCCGGTATCACCATTCTCCAACAGTTCCCCAATGGTAACGATGCCGTCATAATACCCCAGCATCAAGGCGTTTAAGGTGGAAACTTGATAGGCTGTTTCCGTATCGGTATTTTGATCGACGTCTTTGGCACAGCCGGTAAACAGCATGGCAGTAAAGAGAGCAAAGAATACGAAAAGATTGATGTGCTTTTTCAATGGAGTTTCCTTCTTTCCTTATAATTTTGTAGCGCAATAAAACTTGTTTCAGTATATCATAGAATGGTGCTTTCGTCACAAATGCGTGAAGATTATTGTTAGGATATTTTTTTTGTAAAAAAAGATTGTGATTTTATATTGACAGGTTTCTCCGCTAACCATATAATAAGCAGAAATCATGGGAGGAGTCTTGCGTCTAACGGCAAAGAAAGGGATCGTTGTTTTGTTGGGAAGAACAGCGTTCGAAGGTCAAAATAGATGGAAACCTATATTTTGTACGGAGTCACGATGTTATTTTTGATCGTTTCCTATTTTAAAGACAAAGGAAAGACAAAAAAGGCCTTGATTAAGGCATGGAAAGCATTTGAGAATATTTTGCCTGAATTCTTGGTCGTGCTGCTTTTGATCGGTTTGATGCTTGCGATTTTAGAGCCTGATGTGATCTCTAAGCTCATCGGCTCGGAATCCGGTTGGTTCGGCACGGTCATTGCTGCCGTTGTCGGGGCACTCGTGTTGATCCCCGGATTTGTGGCCTTCCCTACAGCGGATTTGCTTTTGCAAAACGGGGCGGGGCTGGTTCAGATTGCGGCCTTTGTTTCGACGCTGATGATGGTTGGGGTGATTACTTTGCCGGTGGAGATGAAGTATTTCGGCAAAAAAACCAGCCTGCTGCGGAATGGGATCGGCTTCCTCTTTTGTTTTCTCGTGGCGATTATTGTGGGAATGGTGGTGGGATAATTGAAGGCAATTCTCAAAAGATACCGCACTTTTTTAATCGGCGCATTGATTTTTATTGGAATCACGCTCATAAAGCCGGATCTGGGGGTTGAGGCCTTAGGGATCTCCGCCTATACATTCAAAACAATGCTTTTGGTTGTTCCTCCCGTTTTTGTGCTGTTGGGTCTTTTGGATATTTGGGTACCGAGGGAAACGATGATGCGTTTCATGGGGGATCGCTCCGGCCTTAAAGGGATCGTTTTGGCGATCATCCTGGGATCGGCTGCTGCCGGGCCGCTGTACGGCGCTTTCCCAATCGCCGCAGTTTTCATGAAAAAAGGTGTAAAGTTCAGCAATGTGCTGATTTTTATCGGCGCTTGGGCCACCACGAAAATCCCGATGATTTTGTTTGAGGTGGCGGCATTGGGGGGCAAATTTGCTCTCACACGTCTCATGGTCAACATTCCCGGAATTATTATCATCGCTTTCATTATTGCGAAACTGATCCCGGAAAATGAAGTCAAAGCTATCTATGACCGTGCGGTGACCATGGTACAATAAATTATTTGAACAATTAAAAACGACGCTTCTTTTAGAGAAGCGTCATTTGAGACTGCAGACAAAAGCCGATAGCGTTGTCAAACCAAAGCCCCTGACCGCTAATGTATCTCTATATACACTGCGCGTCCAGGGCCTTTGCTTTTCCTAACTCTAGGCCTTTGTCTTATGTCTCCCATCTTGTCGACTTTGTCGACAATCTGAAACGACGCTTCTCTAAAAGAAGCGTCGTTTTATTATCCCGAAATGTGGTTCGGGATCACTTGCTGTTATTGAAGATAATCAAGCAAGATGGACATTGGCAGCTCTGAATTTGCTGCTGTTTTTGGGATCTCTTTCTACATCGAAAGTGACCCTTTGGCCTTCGGCCAGTGTTTTGAAGCCATCTCCGGTGATGCTGGAAAAATGGACGAAAATATCGTCGCCGCCCTCATCATTGGAAATAAATCCAAAACCTTTAGTTTCGTTGAACCATTTTACGGTACCTTTATTCATTAAAAGAACCCTCCTTGTTTTTCGTATTTCTCGTGCAAAATATAATCGCATGCATTTGCAAATCATGAATTGTGAACATGACTTACAAATACATGCGAATCAATTCGTACATCCAAAATATCGTTCGTTTCGTAGCATATCATATTCTATCTATATTGTAAAGCATTTTGCAGAAATTATTTATGAAATATAATGGAATATATTGGAAATATGACGGAAGACATTGATACTGCGATATATGAAAAGCTGCGCCAGTCTCATTGTATGGCGTTCATATCTGTAGGCTGGAGTAGGATGTTCTTGTCAATATGCCGGAAAAACTGATCCCAGTCGGCAGCTTGGGGATTCCCGTAAAATGTCTTCTCTGTGGTTTTGATCGTAATCGTCGCTTGGCCGATTTTGATTGATTTAACATCTGCATATTCGACTGTATAGGTTTTTAGAAAGAAGGTTGTGTATTGAAATTGGTTCTCTTCTAAAATGATATGCCAAAAAGTCCTTTGCCACATCAGGATAGCGCCGAAGATCAGAAAAATAATAGCCAAAATATAGGTCCAATAAAGATGGGGAGCGGGATCAATAAAATAAGCAAGAAGAATGAGGAGAATCGCAAATGTGGTGATTGCTGCAATACCGATATAAGTGTAGTACCAGGGCGAGCGGATCGAGACGCCGCCAAATTCTTTTCCTTGCTGTTTTGCCAAAATCCCGGCAAAGGCCAGGGCCAACCCAATCAATACGATGCGAATTACCGCTTCCATTTTGCGCGCTCCTTTTTTCTTGTTGCATTGTCATAATACGACAATATAACTACTTCTGTCAAGAATTGATGAAATCCTCTTTTTTATGATAAAATATAAAACCCGGGAGAAACTTTTCTTGCTCGTTAAAAATGATGTCGCATGCGTTTCTCATGCGGCGTCTTTATTTTCTTAGTCCGGCAATGCGTGATAAATTAAACAAAAATAAGATTGTTCAAACAATAAATAATAAGCAGGAAAAGCCTTGCCGTTTGAATGATGCTGTGATCGAAAAATGTTTTATGGGTTTTTCAATACCCGAAGCATGGCCTAGTGTAAGCGTACCACTTAATAATAACGTTTTCTTCATGATCTGCATATCATATATAAAACGGTAAATGGAGGGAAAAGATGAGCCGGAGAAAACCATGCAATCATAAGGGGACATATGCTTGTACCAAAACAACAGATTATGGCCCCGAGCCATTTGTTACAAATATCTCTTGTGCTACCATGAAAAATAAAAATTATCGTACAGCTTTATGGACAGGAACGCATCTACAACTGACTTTAATGAGTATTCCCGTTGGGGGAGATATCGGCTTGGAAATGCATCCTGATGTTGATCAATTTTTGCGGATTGAGGCAGGTCGCGGACTTGTGAAAATGGGCAGCAGTCAAGATAACTTGTATTGTCAAACAAAAGTATATGATGGGTATGCAATCTTAATTCCTGCGGGTACATGGCACAATTTGATCAATATAGGCAACAGGCCGATCAAACTTTACTCTATTTATGCACCGCCACAACACCCACATGGCACAATTCATGAAACTAAAGAAATTGCCGAAGCCGCCGAAGCAGATAGATACAATACCTTCTAATAATTCTGAGATGAACTAAACAAGATGGTTTAATAAACAAAAACCCCGATTTTCGGGGTTTTTTTTCTTATGCGGAATGAAAATGGGAAATATTTGTGATACAATATTTACGGTGTGTTTTTAATCTTAGTGACTATTTCATAGAACGGTAAATGATTATTGAAAATATGTGGGGTTTGATCGGTGAAATATCAAAGTTTAATCAAAGACATTAGGAACAATGATCTTAATGTTTGGCAATGAGACGATTCGAAAGGCGCTCTATGGGGAGGACGGGACGATATGAGCATGAAATGGCTTGTGTATTTGGTAATAATACTGATTGGGTATTATGCGCGTAAACGAGTAAAGGAAAATGCAGAAATAAATGCAAAAATTGAAGATGGCGATATGGTTTATGAGAAAAAATCGGAAATCTGGGGAGGGGTTGTAATAATATTATTGGGTATCGGAAGTTTTGGTCTTTTTTATTGGTTGGGTCGCGAGTGGGAAGCATTGTATCAAATTGTAATATTAGTCGCACTTACACTTGGTATTACCGGGGTTATTGGGATCCTTGTGATATTGCGTGCGGCCAACTGGCATATAGAGCTGAAAGATACCGAAATGATTTATCATACAATCTGGGGCCGTGTCCATGTGATACCGTATTCGGATATCGAATTTCTTACAATGGGACAGATGATGTTTCATCGGCTTAAAACGAAACATAAGGTATTATATATTAATGTCGAGGCAATCGGTATTGGCGCATTGCTAAAGAGAATCCCCCCGGAAAAGAAGTTTTGATCGGATTTGATTCCTTCGCCTTTTTCTAGTAGAGTGACTGATTTGACGGTTTTAAGAATCGATTTTGTACGAAACGAGATCGTTTTCATATAAGGAGAGCAGATGAAAAGAGCAATCCATAAATTTATTATCAAGAAGAATATTTCACCCTTTTGGCTGGACTTTCTGTATATTTTAATATTATGTATGGTTTTGCTTCTGATTGCAGAAATGATTTTTTTGGTCCTATTCTTTAATGATCCAGCCTATATTGATTCCTTTCTGCCAATAGGCCTGCTTTGTTTAGGATTTACCTTCATTTATGCTTTGTGTAATTACGCATCATTCCTATATGCGTTGGATAAGCGGAAGCAGTGGACCCTAAAGCGGGAGGGGCATTTCGAGGATTTCAAATATGAAGACATGTTGGCTTCATATGAAGGGGGTAGTATTGCCCAGAATTGTTACTCAGTCAAAGATGCTGTGGATCGCTATAAGATCTATTATCGCGACAGGGAGAATAAAAAGCATCGCATCCGTGCGTTTATGACCTGGGATAAACGGACCCTTATGTCGGATTATCTCATGGACAGGTTCAATAAAAGGCCGGAAGAACCGCCCATATATGTGGAGATCGAATACTATAAATACAGTAAAGTGTTGAAGTCGATCCATCCATCCCCCAATGAGCGAAAAAACCGGGAATTTGCCCGGCTCTTAACAGAATTCAATAGGCAAAAATTTCTGGATGTATTCTGAAATTGAAAAAGCCGTGCTCTTTTACGGAGCACGGCTTTTTGATAAGCGAGATTAAAATACCATATCATCATCATCGTCGTCGTCGATATGTTCAAAAAAAGCATCCCAGCCGATGGCTTCGGGATTGGCGTAAAATGTTTTTTCTTCGGTCTTGATCGTGATAAATGATTTGCTGACGGTGATTGATTTAATGTCTTCATACTTGACGGTATAGGTTTTTCGAAAGTAGGTTGTATAATGAAATTGGTCATCTTCTACTTGGATCCGCCAAAAAGTTCCTTGCCATGTGAGTGCAATGCCGGAGAGCAGGAAAAAAGTGGCCAAAATAGTTTCTTTCAATGAATTTGAATCGGGGGAGGCATAACTAGCAAGAAAAATGAGGACTCCACATATGATGCCAATAATGCCGACATAAAAATAATACCGAGGTGAGCGTATCACGACTCCGTCAAAATCCTTTGTTTGCATTTTTGTTAAATATCCAACGAATGCTAGGGCCAAACCAATCATAAAAGCTTCCATTCCACGTTCTCCTTTTTCTTTAAGGGTGTTTATATTTCGACAGGATTACTTATTACTATCAAGAATTAATGAAATCCTTTTTTCTTTATGATACAATACTTGTTGTGAGTTTTGTGCCGAAAGTACAGCTGATCGTTTTTGTTCAGATATTACTGAATGCTACTTTAAATGATAATGAAGATGAATTGTAGGTGAATTTATGAATAAAGTGGCACTGTTTATTTCAATCATTTTGATTTCGTTTATTCCGTATGGTATTGCCTGGTTGAGTAACCGTGAAAACAATAAATACTTGGATAATACAACGGTTCGTTTCCCAAAGTTTTATTTAATGATTGGAATAATTGGTTTAGTATTTTTTACTACACTTGCATGTTTGATTCCTAAAGAACAGGGATTTGATTTTTGGGTTATTACAATACTTACAGTGGTGCCTATCATTATCATAATTGCATACTTTAATTTTCGAATAGAGATCAAAGAAGACGGATTTGTTTATCAGACATTCTTTCGCAGTAAACACGCCTATACATGGGAAGAAACAAAGATCGTAAAAAACGGATCATGCTTTGGTTGTTCTTGCCGGGAAAAAGAAACTACGATTAGACCCGAATGCGATCGGCATCGATAATTTTATAAGGGAAATCAGGCGGTATAGAAGATCAAAATAGCTTTTTCTTGCCATATCGCTGTATTGCTTGAGTAAACAGTAAAAGGAATATGTTCTCAAAGTGATCTATCCCGCGAAAGGAGAGCATTATCCGGAAGGTTTTGAGGAACAATTACAACAACTAAACGAGATGTTTTAAATAGCAAAAAACCCGAAGAAATCGGGGTTTTTTTATACGTTTTTTTTATCCAATTTAGGGTTTATAAATTCCAGCAGTGATTCACGGGGCCGTTCCCTTTGCCCAAACGGATTTCGTGTTTTAGCGCTCCGGTGATATAAGCTTTGGCATTGGCTACGCTGTCCTCCATGGAATGACCCATTGCGAGATTGCAGGCGATTGCGGAAGAGAGTGTGCAACCGGTGCCATGAGTATTCTTTGTGGCGATTCGTTCTCCCTTGAACCAATGGGCCGTACCGTCATGATAGAGAAGGTCATTGCAGGAATCATCCAAATGCCCGCCTTTGATCAAGATTTGCCCGGGGATATTTTCTCCGATCAGAGCAGCCGCTTTTATCATGTCTTCCGGTTTTTCAATGGGGATGCCGGAAAGGGATTCCGCTTCCGGGATATTGGGGGTAATGATATTTGCCAAGGGCAATAATTGGCTGATGAGCATTTTGGTGGCATCGGTAGCTAAGAGTTTACCGCCGCTGGTAGCGACCATCACGGGGTCAAGTACGATGTTTTTAGCTTGATATGCCGTAAGTTTTTCCGCAATGATTTGGATGAGCTCTTTACTGGCAACCATACCGATTTTGACCGCATCCGGGAAAATATCGCTGAAGATCGCATCGAGTTGTTCTCCCAGGAATTGGGGCGAGGACTCTTGGATGGCAAAAACTCCGGTGGTATTTTGGGCCGTCAGGGCGGTGATGGCGCTCATGGCGTACATTTTGTGGGCGGTGATCGTTTTGATATCCGCCTGTATTCCCGCGCCGCCGCTGCAATCGGAACCGGCAATGGTCAAGATGGTTTTCATTATCAACCCTCCAATTATTTCCCTAAACATTCATAAACTAAGGATCTGAGCTCTTTGGCGGCGGATTCAATGTCCTTGGCCGCAAAGATAGCGGAGACGACTGCAATGCCGTCGAGGCCGCTGCCCGCTAATTCCCTAAGGTTTTGTGCGGAAATGCCGCCGATGGCAACCACCGGGATACGGACGCTGGCACAGATTTCCTTCAATACGGGGGCGGGGACGAAATCCGCGTCATTTTTCGTCATTGTGGGGAATACGGCGCCTACGCCGATATAATCGGCGCCGCCTTCTTCAGCGGCCAGGGCCAAGTCCACCGTATGGGCGGAAATGCCGATGATTTTATTTTTCCCCAATTTTTTTCTGGCGTTATAAATCGCTTCATCCCCTTGGCCCAGATGGACGCCGTCTGCATCGACTGCCAGGGCAACTTCCACATGATCATTGATGATGAAAGGGATTTGATAAGCATCGGTAACGGTTTTTATTTTTTTGGCTTCCGCAACGAAGCTGGAGAATTCCAATTCTTTTTCCCGCATTTGGATACAGGTGGCCCCGCCGAGAATAGCTTTTTCTACATGGGCGGCCAAGGCGTCACCCTTTAACCAGCTGCGGTCGGTGACGGTATAAAGCGCCATCGCTCCTTTACAGTTGTTCAATTTTCCCACCAACCTTTAAGATTTGGCTGTCAATCTTGCTCATATAATCGATGAGGTGCATTCTGAGTGAGGCGGTGCCCCCGTCGAGTTCCTTCATTTTTTTATGGGCCATTTCTCCGCAAAGTCCCATTGCGGTAACGGCTGAAGCGGTTGAAGCCAATAAGTTATCGGGATTGGCGGCAGCGTAAGCCCCGATGACGCAGGAAAGCATGCAGCCAGTCCCGGTGATTTTTCCCATCAGCGGATGGCCGTTTCTGATGCAATAAGCGTCGTTACCGTCGGCGACGATATCGATGGCTCCGGTGACGGCGATGACCGCTCCCGTTTCTTTTGCCAAGGCTTTGGCGAAGGCAACGGCTTCGGCAAGATTCTCTTCCGTAACCCGGTCGCTGGCGCCGGCGTCTACCCCTTGGACATTGCCGTTCTTCTTGCCGACGGTTTTGATCTCCGAGATATTCCCACGGATCACGGCAAATTTGATCTTGTCCATTAAGGTGAAAACGGTATCGGTGCGCAGAGCGGATGCTCCCGCTCCCACCGGGTCTAAAATGACCGGTTTCCCCATTGCATTGGCTTTTTCTCCCGCTTTGATCATGGAGGCGATGGTGCGTTCATTCAAAGTGCCGATATTGATAACAAGAGCGCCGCAAAGGGCGGTGATTTCTTCCACTTCGGCGCTATCGTCCGCCATAATGGGGGAGCCGCCGCAAGCGAGCAGGATATTGGCACAGTCGTTGACGGTGACATAATTGGTAATGGAATGCACCAAAGGCGGTGCGGCAATTACATTGCCCAAAATTGTTTCAAACATGTTAGGCTCCTTTCCCGTGGGTTACTTTTTCAATGATAAATGAAGCGGCGACGATAATCAACATGGTTGGAATCGTGCTCCCTAAAACGGTGTCGACATTCATCATAATGCGATAGAGGACGACCCCGCCTACCCAAATCAGGGCGTTTGTAAGGTTCAAGGGCTTTGAATAGATTGCCCGTTTTTTCAGAATAAAGTAGTCGGCAATGAGGATGGCGAACAAGGGGGCAAAGGCCGTGCCGATCAGATAGAGGAACCATTCGTAATTCGAAGCGGGTACAAAAACAGCGATCAAAAGGCCGATGCCGCAAACGATGATGGAAATTACCTTTTCATTGGCTTTTTTTAATACCGTGAAGCTCACAGCTGCGGAATAGACATCCAAGAAAGTTGTCGTTACGGTAGAGAATAAAACCATGAGCAGGGCAATGGCCGGTAAACCCGCCGCCATCAAAATTGCGGAAATATCGCTGGTTCCGGCAAAGAGAGCGCCGCCCAAACCGATCGTATACATGAAGGTGCTGCCGATAAAATAACCACCTGCGCTCAAGATCGTGCCGGTTCTTTTGGCCCGGGCTTGGCGGGTATAATCCGCAATCAAGGGTAACCAAGAAAGGGGCATAATGATACTCAGCTCCAAAGCGACCCCGTAGGAGATGGTGCCTTCCATGGTGCTTGCTGTTGCGGCGTCACCGGTAAAGAAGACGATATATCCTAGGATCAGAGTGAAAATGAAAAGGCTGCCGATCGCAACGACATTGATCCTGCTCAGGTTTTTGAAGCCGACCAGGATCCAAAGGCAGATCAAAAGCGCAGTTAAAACGCACCATAAAGGTACATTGCTGTATTGCAGGACTTCCTGTGTGACGATGTCGAGAGCGACGGAACCGTTGATGATCATCACGGCGGTCCAGCCGACCAATTGGGTGATGTTTAATAAGGCGAATAAATAGGCGCCGTAGCGGCCGAAGGAAATTTTGGTTGATTCAATGGCGGGGAGGTCGGATTTTGCTCCGATGAACCCGGTCAGGTAAAGGATCACACAACCGATGATATGTCCAAAGAGGATGGCGCTGAACCCTTTCCCGAAACCCAGCGGGGCGATCAAAGCCCCGGTGAGGATCTCCGCTAAAGAAACTGCGGCTCCGAACCATAAGAGGCCCAACCCGAAATTTGACATTTGTACTCTTTCTTCCATGTTTTTCTCCATTCTGTTTGTTATTTCCGGGTAAAACCTGAGCGGCGTTAAAAGAAAATGAGATGCACCAAAGAGTTTGCGCATCTCATTACAGATCTTTGCTGTTCCCTTCGTTGGCATTATCCAAATCAGGTGCGGTCGAAACTATCAGTTTCCTCTCAGCCTATCACATAAGCTCCCGGATATATGTGGTTTTTCGTATCATAGCATCTTTTGACCCTAATGTAAATAGGACATTTTGCAGAACATGGTGGATTATTTATGAAAAGCTTGCTTTCGCTTGTTCTCTTGCTAATCGTTACCCGCTGATCGCCTGTTTGATGGAAGCTGCATATGCCTTCACCGGTTCCAGGGCATTTTCGCCGTATTCCGCAATGATTTTTACGATGGCGCTGCCGATGATAACGCCGTCCGCAACGGCAGCGATGGCTTGCGCTTGTTCGGGGGTGGAAATGCCAAACCCAACGGCACAGGGGATTTCTTTTTCCGCTTTAACTTTAGTAATCAAATCTCCGATATCGGTGGAAATATTTTGCCGCACCCCGGTAACGCCCAAAGAGGAAACGCAATAGACAAAGCCTTCCGCTTCCCGCGTAATCGCGGCGATCCGATTGGCTGAGGTCGGGGCGATGAAGGAAATGAGGGTGATCCCGTACTTTTGGCAATAGGGTTCCAATTCCTCCTTTTCTTCAAAGGGGAGATCGGGGACGATGATCCCGTCAATTCCGCACTCTGCCGATTTTTTGAAAAATGTTTCTTTCCCATAAACGAAGATGGGATTGATATAGGTCATAAAGGCCAAGGGCACGGCGCAGCTTTGCCGCACCTTTTGTACCATGGCAAAAATCTCGTCGATGGTGGTTCCCGCCTGGAGAGCACGGAGATCGGCGGCTTCGATCACCGGGCCTTCCGCAATCGGATCGGAAAAGGGGATACCGATTTCAATTAAATCAGCGCCGGCTTCCGCCAGTCCGGTGATCAGTTCTTCGGTGGTTGCTAAGTTCGGATCTCCGGCGGTGAGGAAGGGGATAAAGGCTTTTCCCTTTTGAAATACGCTCTTGATTTTATTCATGAAGATCCACCCCCTGATAACGGGCGATCGCGGCCACATCTTTGTCGCCTCGGCCCGAAAGATTGATAACGATGCTCTTGTCTTTCCCTAATTGCGGCGCGAGTTCCATTCCGCAGGCTACGGCATGGGCGCTTTCAATGGCGGGGATAATACCTTCCATTTTGGAAAGGTAAGAAAAAGCATTGACGGCTTCCCGGTCGCTCACGGGTACATAACGGCTGCGGCCGGTATCGTGCAAATGGGCATGTTCCGGCCCGATCCCGGGATAATCAAGCCCGGCGGAAATTGAGTACACCGGGGCGATTTGCCCATCTTGGTTTTGGCAAAAATAGGATTTCATCCCATGGAAGATGCCTTCGGAACCGTTTGTGATCGTGGCGGCGTTTTTTGGTGTATCGACGCCTTCTCCCGCCGCTTCGCAACCGATCAAAGCGACTTCTTGATCGGGAATAAAGTCATGGAAAAGACCGATGGCATTGCTGCCGCCCCCGATACAGGCGATTAAAACATCGGGCAAACGCCCTTCCAGGGCCAAGATTTGCGCTTTGGTTTCTTTCCCGATCACGCTTTGGAAATCCCGCACGATGGTGGGGAAGGGGTGTGGCCCCATGACGGACCCCAAAACATAATGGGTGTCCTCGATCCGTGTTGTCCATTCCCGCATGGTGGCATTGACGGCGTCTTTCAAGGTTTGGGTTCCGCTTAACACGGGATGGACCTTTGCCCCCAATAGTTCCATACGGTAAACATTCAGCGCTTGCCGTATCGTATCTTCTTTCCCCATGAAGATCTCACATTCCATATCCATCAAAGCGGCGGCGGTCGCCGTGGCAACGCCGTGCTGCCCTGCGCCGGTTTCGGCTATGACCCTCGTTTTGCCCATTTTTTTGGCGAGGAGCACTTGGCCTAAAACATTGTTGATTTTATGGGAGCCGGTATGGTTTAAGTCTTCCCGTTTGAGGAAGATCTTGGCGCCGCCCAAATCCTTTGTCATCCGTTCGGCAAAGTAAAGGGGGGAGGGCCTGCCGGCATAGTTTTTAAGTAATTCGTCGAGTTCTCCTTGGAATACCGGGTCTTTTTTATAGGTTTCATACGCCTTTTCCAGTTCGATAACGGCGTTCATCAAGGTTTCCGGTATGTATTGGCCGCCATGGCGGCCGAAGCGTCCTTTTTTCATTTTTCGCACCTCCTTACGAGTGTAACCAGTTCTTTGATTTTTTGGGGGTCTTTTTCCCCCTCGGTTTCGGCTCCGCTGCTGACATCGAGGCAGTAAGGTTGGTAAGCCATGGCCTCGTCCAGATTATTGCAATCTAAGCCCCCGGCGAGGAAAAAGGGTTTGTTTAATTCGGGGATAGCTTCCCAGTTGCCAACGGTTCCGGTGCCGCCGTAAACGCCTTTTTTATATGCGTCCAATAAGAGATGGTCGACGGGGAGTTTTTGGGCGTTTAACGCGTCTTCAGCGCTTTTTAGCCGTACGGCCCGAATGAGGGGGAGCGTGGTTTTTTCCTTGAGAGCTGCTATATATGCGGTGTCTTCATCGCCGTGGAGTTGGATTAGATCGATGACGCCTTCCTCGACGGCGGCCAAAATCTCTTCCTCGGGCGCATTGACAAAAACGCCGACGGCGGCTATCCGGGGATCGAGTTTACTTTTAACCTTGCGGCGGTATCCAATGAAACCCTGCGGCGGCTGGGCGCAAAGACGAAGCCGATATAATCCGGCAATGCTTCATTCACCGCTGCAATATCTTTGAGTTGCGTTAGGCCGCAGATTTTAATTTTCATCGCTGTTTCCTCTTAGTTTCTTGAGAGTGCTTTTTTTATCGGCGCTTTTCATCAAGGTTTCCCCGATAAGAACGCCGTCTGCGCCGCATTGGCGCAAGCGGACAATGTCTTCAGGGCTTTTGATGCCGCTTTCCGCGATATAAAAGATCCCTTTCGGAACCATAGAGCGGAGGCGGATGCTGGTCTCAATATTGACCTCAAATGTTTTCAAGTTGCGGTTATTGACGCCGATGATGGGGGCGCCCGCTGCCAGAGCGGTTTCCACTTCTTCTTTGGTATGTGCTTCTACGAGGGCGGAAAGCCCTAAATGGCGGCTTATTTTCAGGTATTCCTTTAGCGTTTCTTTTTCCAATAGGGATACGATCAGTAAGATTGCATCGGCGCCGATGGTTTTAGCTTCATAAATCTGATATTCGTCAATCGTAAAGTCTTTCCGCAATACCGGCAGGGAAACCTGGTTCTTTACCGCTGTCAAATATTTGTTGCTGCCGAGGAAAAAGTCGGGTTCCGTCAGGACGGATATGGCGCCTGCGCCCGCATCTTCATAGGCTTTCGCTATTTCAAGATAAGGAAATTCTTCAGCGAGGAGGCCCTTCGAGGGAGAGCATCGTTTGATCTCGCAAATGAATGTCATCTCCTTATGGGCAAGGGCCCGTTCAAAAGGGAAGTTTCCTTGGGGGAGGGATTGTGCGATCTTCTTGATGGCCTCCAAGCTGACATCGGCTTTTGCTTTTTTGACCCGCTCTTTTGTAGCGGCGGCAATTTCATCCAAAATCATAAGTGTACCTCATTGGTGGCGCGAACGAAGGCCTCCATTTTTTCATAGGCCTTGCCGCTGTCCAATAAACTTTTGGCAAGAGTGATGCCTTCCTCAATATTGGCGGCCTTATCCGCCAGGTAGAGGCAAGCGGCTGTGTTCAAGCATACGATTTCCCGCTTGGGCCCTTTTTCCCCTTTAAGGAGAGATCGGGCGATGGCGGCGTTCTCTTTTGCGTCTCCTCCTACGAGCTCTTCGGAGCGGCAGTAGGAAAGGCCATAGTCTTTGGGGTCGATTTGATAGGATGTCAGTTTCCCGTCTTTGATTTCACAAACTTCCGTTTTCCCCGTGAGGGTAATTTCATCGAGGCCGTCTTCCCCACAGACGACCATGCCTCTTTTTACGCCCAGATTCGCCAGGACCTGGGCCATGGGAAGGATCAAGCTCCGGTCATAAACCCCTAAAAGCTGAATAGCCGCTCCTGCAGGATTGGCCAAGGGCCCCAGGATATTAAAGATGGTTCTGATCCCGATTTCTTTTCGGATCGGGGCGGCGTTCTTCATCGAAGCATGGTAGACGGGAGCGAACATAAAACACATCCCGGTGTCTTGTAAGACTTTGGCGTTTTCTTCCGGCGTCAGATCCAGTTTTGTTCCGAGAGCTTCCAAAAGATCGGCGGCCCCGCATTTGCTGGAGACGCTGCGGTTCCCATGCTTTGCTACGGGAACTCCCGCAGCGGCAAGTAAAAAGGCGGAAACCGTGGAAATATTGAAGGTATAAGCTTCATCCCCGCCGGTGCCGACGATTTCTACCACATCGAGATTGTGTTGCAGCTTTGCGGCTTTTTCCCGCATGACCAAGGCTGAGGCGGTGATCTCATCGATGCTTTCACCCTTGATCCGTAAAGCGGTGAGGTAAGAGGCGATCTGGGCACTGGTTGCTTCCCCTTGCATGATCGCGTCCATGGCTGCTTTGCGGTTGCAAAAGGCAGATCTTCTTTTTCTATCGCTAAGCGAATGGCTTCTTTAATCATCTAGATCACCTCCAGGAAATTTTTCATAATTTGGGCCCCCATAGGCGTCAGGACGGATTCGGGATGGAATTGCGCCCATAGGTCGGGTGCGTGCGATGGCGCACACCCATAACTTCGCCGATATCGTCCCGTGCGATGATTTCCAATACTTCCGGGATCGTCTCTTCTTTGGCGATCAGGGAATGATAACGGGCCGCTTCGATGACGTTGGGCAAACCTGTGAATAGGGGCGTGGTATTATCGATCGTAAGATCGCTTTTCTTTCCGTGCATCAAACGCTTGGCCGGGATGATGTCACCCCCAAATGATTCACAGATCGCTTGATGCCCCAGGCAGACGCCTAAAATCGGTATTTTCCCGCTGAAAGCTTTGATGGCTTCTTCCGAGATGCCGGCGGCAATGGGATAGCCCGGCCCCGGGGAAATGATCAGGTGAGAAGGGTTAAGGGCCCGGATCTCATCGACCGTAATCGCGTCATTCCGGATTACCTTGATTTCCTCCTGGGATTTTCCCGCCAATTGTACGAGATTATAAGTGAAACTATCATAGTTATCAATAAATAGGATCATAATTTATCGACCTCCCCGGCGTTTTGTAGTGCGAACATGACGGCCTTTGCTTTATGATTGGCCTCTTCATATTCTGTTTTAGCTACGCTGTCGGCCACGATTCCTCCGCCTGCCTGAATGGACACTTTCCCGGCTTTTTTGACGGCCATGCGAATGGCGATACAAGTATCGAGATTACCGGTGAAGTCGATATAGCCGATGGCGCCGCCATAGATTCCTCTGGGGGTATCTTCCAATTCCTCGATAATCTCGCAAGCCCGGATCTTCGGCGCCTGAGAGGGTCCCCGCCGGAAGGATGGCTTCCACCGCATCCAAGGCGTCGCGGTCTTCTGCGATATCACTTTCTACCTGGGAGGCAATGTGCATGATTTTTGAGTAACGGTGGATCATCATGTAATTGACCACTTCCACCGAGTTCATCCGGGAGATCTTTCCTAAGTCGTTTCTGGCAAGATCCACCAGCATATTATGTTCGGCTAACTCTTTTTCATCTTGTAGAAGGTCTTGTTCCAATGCGTTGTCTTCCTCCTCGGTGACGCCGCGTGGCCTTGATCCCGCGACAGGGAAGGTGGCGAGCCTGCCATTTTCCAGTCGTACCAAGGTTTCCGGGGAAGAACAGATGATTTCCGTGTCGCCGATATTCATGTAAACCATATAAGGGGAAGGGTTGGTTGTACGCAACACGCGGTAAGGATTCAATAAACTGCCTTGATAGTCACTTTCAAACCGTAAGGAGATCACGGCCTGGAAAATATCGCCGGCCTTAATGTATTCCTTGGTTTTCTCTACTTTGGCAATATAATCTTCCATTGTTGTATTGCAGGTAAAGCGGACATCGGGAGCGGTTGGGATCACTTCGATCGGCTGTTTTAAAAGCTCGATCACTCGGTCGATTTCCTCGATTGCCCGGTCGTAATTTTCTTTGATCCGGTCCGTGCCGATATTGACGATGATGCAGATTTTCTGTTTTAAGTGGTCATAAGCGATGATCTTATCAAAGAGCATGAGGTCAAAATCAGCGTCGTCCCCTTTGATCTGTAAGGTCGGTTCCGCATAGCCCAAAGTTGCATAGCCAAAATAGCCTACAAATCCGCCGCTGAACGGCGGCATGCCGGGGATTTTCGGCGCATGATAGCTTTGTACGATTTTGCGAACCTCTTTTAAGGGTTTTTGGGTTAAAACGGTCTGCGTTTCTTTCCCCCGGATGGTGACGACGCCGGCTTTTGCGCTGATGCGCAAAATCGGGTTGAAGCCCAGAAAAGAGTAGCGCGCCCATTTTTCACCCCCCTCAACGCTTTCCAAAAGATAATGATCCGCGCTTTTCGTTGCGATGCGCTGTAGAATTTGGATCGGCGTTGTGGCGTCCCCGTAGATTTCCCGGCAGATCGGGATCGTATTAAAGTCTTTTGAGAGCTTTAAGGTTTCCTCAAAATTTGGAAATATCATCATATTTTTGATTTTCATCTGATGGGGGATGAAAAACTCCTTTCGTTTATTCGTGTTTTGGGTACAATAAAAGCCTTTGCCCCACTACGGGACAAAGGCTTAATAGCTTCTGCGTTGCCACCCAAATTGATGATAAAAATCATCCACTCATTTTGCATACCATCATATGCACCCCACTGATAACGGACGAGGTTCCCGTCGACGTCTACTCCCGTAACCGGTTTCAAGCCGCCCTCGCAAGCCCATTCGGAAAAATCTGTGCTGCCGCATTCCCACCAACCAGCGACTCTCTGGACACACCCGATAATTCGTACTATCCTTGCTCAAAGGTTTAACTTGTGGCGTATTATACCTTTTTCAAAGAAATATGTCAATAGTTTAGGAGAAAATATTTTAAGTAAAACCCTGATCGTTCTTTTTGTATTATTCTACCGGTGCGCCGCATTGGCGGCAGAACTTATATTTGGGCGAGAGGGGCCCCGCAATGATGGCAAAAAGAGGGGATGGCGGTCTGCGTTCTTGGGATCCGCTGTTTGCCGCAAGAGCCGCAGAATTCCCCGGTATTGATTTTGCCGCAGATACATTCCCATGGTTCATTCGCATCCGTTGCTGTTTCCTGATCTTCCGGCATGATCTCCTCCGCGGGTTTGTCTGCAAAAGGAGAAGCCGCCTCGACCTTTTCATCAGATTCCTCTCTGGGTGCAAAGCCGGGATCTTCGCCGGGTGAAAATAGGTTGTTGATGATCTTTGGTACTTGGTCAAAAGCTACGGAGCTAAACCGTGCTTCCGTATCCATTTCGATAAAGGTGATCGATTGATCAGTAGCGAGAAATGCGCCGCGTAAAACCGTAAGAGCCCCCTTGTGGTAGAAATAGCTTTGTATACCGCAGAAAGTATGGTTTCTGGAAAGCTCATTTAAAAAATGGCTGCCCGGACAAGCGATTTCGACCGATCCCCCGGGTTCTGTCCCATGGTTCAAGAAACCGCTTTCCTCCAATTCCTTGATGGCAAGAGGAAGATCAATCGCTTTTTCATACCCGGTAACTTCAAAAAAGAAGGGTAAAAGCCAGCGCAGATCTTGATGATCGACGGCGCGGTCGATCTCTTTCTGGATGCCGGTGACGGTCAGCGGATCATCGCCGACAGTATGGGATAAGAGGTGATACAGGCCAACCCGCCGCCGGTAATCATTGATGGCCAGGAGAACAAAGAGCGCATTCATACTTAAAGAGAGGGTCGCTTTGCCCGAGGCGGCAGTCGATTCATTTAAGTATGAGGCAAAGATATTGATCGCTTCCCCTTTCTCCATGGGTTTGATACTGACTTCTCCCATGTTGTCACCGTAAAGTACCGATTGTCCTTTGCCCGTGATTTCTGTTGTCCATAAAATACTGTTATCGGGGAATAGCAAGGTGATTGAAGAAATATTGCGTGGTTGCAACACGGTCTCGATCACAGTTTTCAAACCATCCGGTTGTTCCCCTGTGACGGTTTCGTTCCCGGCTTCGGGAAATTGCAGCAGATCGCCTAAGCGATTGACTTCAATCCCTAATTGATTCCCTATGGAGCGAATGGTTGCTTTCTGTAACACGAATGTTTTTTTGTCCATCATTGCGTTTCCCTCCTTATTGCAATCTTTGCTTACTCATAGATTCCATCAGTGCAGAGTTTTGTTGGATTACTTTATCAATGCTGGTGCCGTAGGAATTTAATACGGCTTCGGCTTCTGCAACGCTGATATCGCCGGGCTTATTGCCGATCTTTTTCAGAATTTCCATGGCGGTAGCATGCTTATCGGGTATCTTATAAATATTTGCATTGGCATTGGTGTTGAGCGCCTTGGTTTGGGCGACGATTTGGTTTTGGTATTGCTTCGTCGCTTGGCGGATCGATTCTTCACTAAATCCTTCCGCCTTTGGTAAGAGGGAACTGTCCCCGGTGCTTCTTGTGTCGTCTGCGAGGTTTTTCCACTCATAGGATTTGTGTTCAATTGTTTTGCTGACCGAGCCGACATCTTTGAAGTTTTTGACTGTATTATCCTTCTTTAAGGCGTTTTTCAGGTCAGAGCCGCCCATGCCGTAGGCTTCGGCGGAACTTTGGTCGACTGCGGCAATGTCCATATCTTTCCCAAACTTGTTCACTGCGTCGGAATCTACGATCGTATTACCCTTAGCGTCAACTTTGGTGGGGAGCTTCCCGTCATGCCATTGCTTATAAAATTCTTCATTATAGATTCTTTCGACATCCTTAGCGGGAATATCCTGCATGATTGTTTTTGTTTTTCCGGTGACCGGATCGACGACCTTCTTTTCGATCCTGAAAGTTTTGTCAATATCGAAGCCGGTTTTATCGCCGGGGTCAACGGGAGCCTTGATTTCGTTGGCATTTGCTGCGATGGGATCGCGTCCGTCTGTAATGATGCCGTTTTTCGGTTTTTTGGCAACGCCTGCCGATTCGGCAACATCGCTCGTATTCATCTTATTAGAAGCGCTCACCGAATGGATTTTATCGGGATCGGTATTAAATTCCTTCGCGATCCTTTCCTTGGCATTTGCTTCCGCCGCCAAATCCTTCTGCTTCATAGTGGTATTGAAATCGGAGCGGGTCTTGGTGGCGGCGTCTCCGCTTTCATTTAAAACATGGACGGCATGTTTATCCTGCTGCACTTCTTTGGCAGCAGCTTCATACGCTTTTTTCGCCTCTTGGGAAGAGGGGTTTTGATCCAGAGCTTTTTTCGCTTCTTCCATTTTCTTGACCTTTTCGGCCCCGGCTTTTCTGCCCTCGATAAAGGCTTCATGGCGTTTTTGCAATTCGGCAGATTCCTGCACTTTGCCCCGGTTTTCCTTGATGAGGCGTTCCGCTTCTGCAGCGGCCTCTTCTTGCTGCTTCTTGATGAATCTTTCCGCTTTTTCCGCCGCTTCCTTGGCTTTCTTTGCGCTTTCTTTCGCTTGTTTTGCCCCTTGGCCGGCTGATTTTTCGCTTTCTTTTGCTGCTTTTTCTGCAGCCTCTTTACTTTGTTTTTCCGCATTCTTGGCAATGTCGTCAGCGGATTTTTCGCCGGATTTTATGATATCGTCACTTTGATTTTTGACGTTTTTGGCAGCGTCGTCAATTTGATTGGCGGCGGATTTTGCCATATTGTCCGCTTCTTTGGCGGTGGCTTTTGCCATATCATCCACTTGATTTCCGATGGATTTGGCAGCGTCGTCTGTATAGCCCAAAGCAGATTTTGCGGCTTTGGCCATATCATCCACTGTATTGACTAAGGCCTTGCTGGCATTTTTCAGCAACTTATTGACTTGGGGTTTTGCCGCGTTGATCGCGCTGCTGATGGGTGTTGCGATCTTGCCGCCGACATAGCGAACGCTGCTGCCCGCGACTTTTATTCCAAACCCGATGCCACGGCCGATCCCTTCGTCAATCAGGGTTTGCGTTGTCGCTTCAACAAAGGCTTCCGCTGCCGAGTCGCCGCCACGATCGACATAATCTTTCATGATCGTGGTTGCCCTGGCCGCTTCAAAACCAAATTCCGAATAACCGCCGGTAACGATTGCAGCGCCGACGCGAACGGCAATACTTTTCCAACCGTTGCCACGGGCCAAATCATCAGCGGTTAGCTTGGTCATGTCTTTAACATTGTCCCAATCGCTATAATTTCCGGGCAGGGAGGATTCCCCTGCAATGGTGTCCCGGGTCATCTTGCCGTAAGCATTGCGGACTTTATCGTATCCTTCTTGGTCAAAACCTTTGCCGGCGTCAAGATCGTCTCTGATTTTTTGTAAGCGGTCTGCCATGCGTTGGGCCATACCGTCGGGATCATCCATATTTTCCAGTTTCTTTTGCATATCCCGTGTTTGTTGTACTTTATGCCAATGAAGCGAATCTCCGTCGGTACCGGCTTCCATCCGTTCCCGCTCGATTGCCGCGCGGCGTAAATTCTCGGCCATCTCCGCCATGGCGTTATCGACCTTATCCGGCTCGAGCTCACTTCCATAGTCATTTACCCAGCTTCGTGTCTCTTCATTCCAATTATAGAGATCGGAGCTCCCGTTGGGATAATGGAGGATGATCGAATTTGGGTCATTTTCGTCTGTTTCAATATAGGGAGAATCGGGTAGGGAGGCCGGCCGCCACTGCCGCCTGCGCCTGCCGCGCCCGCCACTAAAGCCGCCGCCAAAGCTGCCGCTACGCCCAATGCGATCGCTTCTTCAAAATCAGCGGGGCTATTCCAAAAATCGTCATCATCGTCATCTCCGTATTCTTCGCCGTCATCGCTGTTGCCGACTGCCGGCGCTTTGGTCCAATCGCCGCGTTTGACGGCAACAATTTCAAAATATACTACGGCGGGTGATTCGCCGGTTTCACTTAATTCCGCTGTGCCGGGGGAGAGGCTAACCCCGATCCAGCAGGTATCATCTCCCGTGCCGGAAACCTCTGCGATATCTCCTGAGTAAAAGATATCCGACTCCAATGTCCAGGAATCATGATGACTGCCGTTATAGGCGGCGGGGGATAAATACCATTCTCCATCTTCATCTGAATTGCGCATATAAGCGTCAAAGGAAAAATCACTTTCGATCATGATATAATTTTTATAGGATTCCCGGTACGATTCCGTGTCTTCTTGTAAGGTTTCCGGCATTTCCCAAGTAAAATCGGCGTCAAAGGAGCCGTATGCGGTCACATCGGCATTGCCCAGTTCGTTATCCTCATAGATCGTTCCTGAACTCACAGAAAAGCTAATTTTTTCACCGCGTTCTAAAGTGTAGGTATTGTCGGGACTTAAATCCTGAATGGCAGTTAAGACAACTACATTGTCACCGGGTTCCGCCGCATTTTCTACGGTATATAAGTGATAGATGCCGTCTATACCGCCACCGATCGGTCTAAACTTGATACCGACAGGCGGATCGCTTGACATGGCGTCCAATAAACCGGTGAAATCTCCCTGTTCGATCCCGTAGGCGGTAAAGGGATCTGCATAATCCCGATCATCTTTTGTTCCGCCGCTCTGTTCTTCCGACCAAACATAGTGATAAATATCATAATAATTATAAAGCGTATTTCCGCCGTTGCTGGCAGTTACATTGACGATGATCGTCATATAGGGATCGTCTTTAGAGCCGCTCATTATTTCCGGGGAGGTAAGGCTTTCCGTTCCGGCCCCGGTATCGCCGCCGGGGGCGACATTGAGGGCAAGACTGGAAGTTCCGTTTTCTGCGATGAACCATTCACTTTCATTGGCTTCCCGGAAGCCGTCATCCAAATCCGTGTATTTTCTGGGGATGGCAGCCATGGATATCGAAACGCCGAAAGAACCGCCGCTGACCGTATTTTCACTGATTTCTCCCGTGATGTCGATGCTCAATACATCGCCTCCATTGAAGTTGGAGGGGATTTTAGAGTGGGAGATCTCAGCAGCCGCGCTTTCCCCGTTGACCCAATCGCCTTCCGAAGGTCCTGTGTAGGAATAGGAAAAGCTGGCGGTATCATTGGAATAATCACCGTTAAAGCGGATATCATCGTCGATTTCCGGGTTGGCTCCCTCGGTGACCTCTTTTTCATGGGTTACATCCGTTAGGACCCATCCGCCTTCTTCCCGGCAGCGTAAGAAGGGGCAGCCCCAAAGGGAAGGATCAGAGCGAGAATCAAGATCATGGCAGTTGCCCGCGCCACGCCTTTTTTGCCGTCGCCGATCAGGAAAAGGATGAAAGCGGTGATTGCGATCAGAGCGCCGACCACATAGCAGATCCAGGGAATTTTAATGAATGAAAAGAGAATGCCGAGGAGGAACCCGGTAATGAGGCCGGCAATAAAATGGTCTCCTTGAGACAGGGAGAGTTTCCCTCTGCTGAAAAAAGGATAAAGCCTTTTAAAAAGCTTTGGGGATTTTCAAAATGCGGAGGCAGGCCATGGCGGCCGTGACGCCGATGATGCTGTTTTCCAAAGATGCGTTCCCGGTGAGAAAATTATATGCGATCAAGCCCCCACCGGCGCCCCCCAAAAGCAGTGCCAATCCTTTTTGGCTTTTTACGGCAAAATGACTCCCTAAAATTCGGAGTTTTTTCCGGTGTCGACGAAGGGTTTTCTTTCTTCGTAAAGGCCATTACGATCCCGGTAACAAACCAGGCGAGTAATGCCTTCCCGACAATTCCACCGATCGCGCCTAAGAGGCCGGCGTACATCCCGCCCTGGGCAAAAGTGAAGAAACTAAAGATCGAGACAAGGGGGGAATCGGGAATTCAGTCTTGGCCAGGGATAGCCCCAGCCATAAAAGGGATAATAGCAGCGTCGGTAATAGCAAGACCGGTTTTACGATACTTGCCAATCCTTTAACGCTGCTTTTGACGCCGTTCACAAGATAGCGAATCAGACCGACCGTGCTTGCTTGCGCTGCGGTTTGTGCCGGTTTCTGTTCCGGTTGTTGATCGCAAACGGGGCAACGCCTTTCCGCGTTCAAGGGGGATCCGCATTTTCCGCAATAACCGCCGGCAGACCTTTGATTCCCACCGCCGTTTTTGGGATACTTTTGATCATCATATCTTGAAATGATCGTTTTTCCTATATTAATTGCATCCGGGAATGCGCCTCATAGTATGGGTTGGCCGAATTTTGAAGAAAAACGGGTCATGTCTTTTCCCCCTTATTTTGCTGAATACACCGAACATGTAATGAGAGAAAGCAATTTGGTTTTGTTAGTTTTTAATCATAATGTTTTTGGGGCTATGCTGAATGATATGGTCAAGAATGAAAGGGAAATCCTGATTATTGGCATAGATCTGGTTGTGGACCATATCTTTGGTGTTGATTTTGATGGTGTGTTGTTTTGGTAGCACGATAATTTTCCGCACGGTGCCAAAGCGGCTATAGGTACTTTGTTTTGCGCCTGCCATCATATTGGCCCCGGCTACGGATGGATTTCCGGCCAAAGCGCCGGCTAAAACGCCGATCAATGAGAGCACTTGTGATTTTTTAAATTGTTTTTTCATTTGGGTGTGCTTAATCCCGTTATTGTCCATCTCAAAAATGACACAGTAACGGCCGCCGTTGATCGGGGCTAAGATCAGATAATAGGCAATAAACATCAATAAAGTGCAAATCCCGGCGACAAGGCCGAAAATTTTTAGGAAAATCACCAATGCAGGCACAAACCCTTTCCCCAGTTCCAGGAAAAACATTAGTAAGCCGGGGGCGAGGGCGGCGGCCATAAAAACTTTCCAAGCGGTAAAGATGATAACCGGGTTTTTGTACATATTTACTTCATAAGTCCAGCGTAAGACGCCGTCTTTACCTTTGAGGATGCCTTCGCCGATCTGTTCGGTCGATGCTTGGTATGCCGCTTCCGGTTCGATCGGGGTTACGGGCTCGCTTTCCTCAAAACCGATCGGAGCGCCGCAATTTTGGCAGAAATTTCCATCTTCCGTCAGCGGTTGGCCGCAATTTTTGCAATTCATCCTGTTGCTCCCCTCCCATATGTTAAAGATTATCTTTGTGTCAATTCAAAAGTGATGGTGTACTGCATATCGTAGTCTTCCACCAATTCGTCAAGGACGATTTCATACGTACCGCTGAGTTTGCCGTTTTCCACCGCTAGCGGAACTTCTACGAGGATCGGCATCGTCGTATAGAGATAAAAGGCGTCTGTTTCGAGATAGAAGGATAAGGTATCGTCTTCCAAGGAGCCGTCGGCGTAAACCTCTTCTCCCGCAATGTCTTCATCTTCGTACTGTTCACCGTTGACATAGGCAGCTGTCGGCACAAGACGGACATAGATCGCATTATCTCCGACCGCTTCCACATTCATTTCCAGGAAGGTTTCTTCCAGGCCTAATACCTCATAAGTGTCATATCCTTCCTCTTTGACTTCAACTAAGTTGCGGAAGGTGACGTCCCATTGCCCTGTGATTTCGTCTACCGCAAGGGGGGCGGGAGTGCTCGGTTCCGATGTGGCGGTTTCCGAATTGTTTTCTTCGGTTTGGGTGAATTCGCCGGTTCCGTTTGTTCCGGTTGTTTCTCCCTGATCCCGCAAAAGGAAAAACCATACGCTAAATCCGATCAGCAAAACGCCGAAAACGGCGATCAAAATGACAGCGAGGGTGCGATTCTTTTTCGCGGGTGGATTGGTTGGATAGGCCGGTGGCGGCGTCGGGTAGGTAGGGGGTACGGGATTGCCGTATGTTGTGTCGGTGTTTGTTGAAGATTCTCTTCCACAGGGAGCGCCGCTTTGGTTTGTTCTGTTTTACTGCTTTGCGCCGCAATGCCCACGAAACTGGCATTTTTCCTCAAGGGGCTTGCCGCATTCGGTACAAAAATACTGCCATGATCCTTGTTGTATGGTCCGATTAGCTTCGGTTCTTCGACCATACGCTCCTTTCCGTTGTTCTTTGTTTTGGCCGGTATCATGATCATTGAGGGTAAGTCCGCTTTCATTTTTCATCGTAGGGCATATATTTTAGATCAAAGTTGACAAAAATCGTAAACTTTCTTTTGTTTTCGGCAGGAAAAATGTTGCTTCATAGGGAAGCCTTACGGTGGTTGATTTTTGGGAATTATCTCCATATTTTTCTAACATAAATTATAGCAATTTATGCCTTTGAATGCACCTGTTGACATGGAAAATGCAATGACAAAAAACTAAAAATGTCAACTTCGTAAAAATGAAGATCCTTCCGGTGCTTTGACAGTTTTGCATCCAATGGACAATGCCGTTAATCGGTGAACTTCAATAATTGCTGGATCACACGGTTTCTTTCGTATAAATAGATAGGCGCCTTCCAATTTAAGGCGTCGATATAGCTGTTAAAAGCCCGGCACATCAGAGGATGCTCAAATAGAAAAGCCGTAGCGGGTTGATCGCCTTTGATGACCATGGCGGCATCGTTCTCTTTCAAGATGATGCGGATGTTTTGGAATGGGCTGATCGGTAAAGGGCAAAGATGGTATCTTTGATTTTGTTCTAACATTGCGATCACATGTTTGATATGTTCGGTAAACTCTTCGACGGTGTAGGTGAGGGGCTCCGACAAAAGCAAACGGGGCAAGTTGACTTCGACTTTGCCGGTGAAAATATCTTCGTCTTCAGGGAAGGCGACCATTTCAGTGATATTCCCCTGGGCGATCGTATTGGCATATAGCTTTTTTGCGCTTTCCTGATAGGCAAGGATGCCGGATTTTTCCTCTTCCGAAATACCGGCGCGCGTGAGGATCCTTTCCAGGAGTCCCGGCGGCATCGTGGGCACGGAAAGAGAGGGGGTAAGGATTTTGAGATCGCCTTTTTGGCGGCTGATCAGATCGAGTGCCCCGGCATAGTCTTTGGCAACGGTTAAAGGCTGGATGCGCATCAGAGGAGAAGAAATTTCCATGAGCGCGGCAAATTGTTCTTCCTGGTATTTGACCCGGGCAGGATCGGAATACAAGATATATTCCCCTTGATGTTCCGTTCCCTTCACAATACTGGCGTCGATGGACATGAGGCCCGGAACGATAAATTTTGTTTGATAAAAGCGGTGGCCGCTTGGTTTTTCACAATAATAGGGTTCAATGAGCCCGGTCATATAGAGGGGCTGCCATTTTGCAATGGCATCCAACATTTCCGAAAGGGAGCGGTCGATATTATGGATGATCTTGATATGCTTTTTCTTCTGTAAAATGGCGGCCATCAATGCCGTCCAGATTTGTGTGAATTCAGGATTGTCCGATAGCCATTCTATCGGTTGATTGGAGTAAAGAAGTAAGGTATTACAGTCGTTTCTGATAGCGGTTTGCCGCAGCAAATGAATGACGGCGTTTTGCAAGCCCTCAATGCCATAATAGATGTCGATCGGTTTTTGCGGCGCTTCTAAGGTTGCGATTGACTGGATCAGATGGGGCGGTAATTGACGGATCGGCTGAAATGCGTCAAGATTTTCCAAAAACCGGTCCATCACGAGGCGGTCATCCGGTTCCTCCCGCTTGCTGAGCCATTGGAACAAGATTTCATGGATGGCGTCAATGTCATTGGGAAGGTGGCCTTCGGTATATTGAGAAAGAAGATCCGAAAGACGGTCCTCTTGTTGGGTGACCGAGGCACGGGTGGAAAAATAGGCACATATTTTGGTTAAGAGCCAACTGTCGGAAGCGGGCGCCCGCATACCGGTACGCAAACGGCTGATCAGGGATGCATCAACATTGAGCGAACGGGCAAGGCGAATATTGGAAACATTGAAAGTGTTCATCAAGGCGTCGAGTTTTTCGCCGAAAGCATTGATATGGCTTTTGGCACTATAGAGCATATCTGCGGATTTGCCGTCGCCATGATGATGGCGCGGCTTTTTAAGCCCGGAATCTTTTGAGCAGAGCCAGGCGGCGATTGCTTCGGGTAATTCCTGCTTTGAGGTTTGTTCGGAGATGTTGCAGATATGGTAAAGACGCTTAGTTTTTTCTTCCCTTGCCGCAAGGACGGCAAAGCCTTTTGCCAAGTTTAAGATTTGGATATTGTTTTCAGAGGGTACCCGTTTGCCGGTTCTAAAACGGCTGATCAGGGAGGCGTCCATCCCGGCGATGCGCGCAACCTGCACATGGGTAAACCCCAGCTCTTTAAAAATCAGATCCAATTTATCGTGGAACTGCATCTTTGCATCTCCTCACTACATATGATTTTGCTTTGATTTTATACTATCACAGGTTGCGAACCAATTCAATGACACTTTTTGTTTTTGTCATTGAAAACCACTTGTCATTTAATGAAAAAATGGTGGAGAAGAATTATAATTGGTTCATAATGGTTTCGTCCTTTGGAGGTGATAGTTCCCATGGAGGTGCAAATCAGGACCGGTTTTTTTTCGGTAGAATCCTATGATATGTCGATTACGCCGACAGCGATTTTTTTTACCTGTGGAGATCGCGTCTTCCACAGGAGACTATCTGTTGGAGGCCGGGTAAGTTAGAAAAGATTGTGTTCAGAAAGATCAAGCATGTCAATGCTTCTTTCGATATTGTTTCATCAGAAGAGAGCGTGTTTGGATTCATGGCTCTTGACGACCCTAAACTAGCCATTGTTTTAGAAGATTTCTGCCGCTATTATGGCGGATTGATCGAACCTGCCACAGAATCATGGCGGGAGTTATATCAATATCTTATTGGTGTAGCGCCAAAATAAAAGCATAAGAGCATCGTATTTCCATAGGTTATACCGATTGGCGAAGTAATCAAGGAGGGTATTTTATGCGCGTATTCTTTTGCTCCCGTTGCGGAACCAATTTTCCGGCGAAAGCGGAACATTGTCCCCAATGCGGTTTTAATCCCTATGAATCCGACCCGTATCCCGGCATTTCTCCCCTGGGAGCAGGAGGCGTTGGCTGGTCGGATCGCATCCATGATCCCCGTTTTAATACCTATCAGAAGAACAGGAGAAAAATCATCTTGATCTGGACGGTTGCCTTGGCGATTGTCGTCCCCCTCATGCTGCTGATTTTTCACGAGGGAAGATTGGATGGAGAGAGCTTGATCGTAGCTGCGGTAATTTCGGGGATGTTTTTGCTGATCGGTTTATATGCCGCCCTGCATACACGGCAAAAAGGAACGGGTTGGGACGGCGTGGTTGAAGATAAAAAAGAGTTCCTCCGGGAGCGAAGAGTAAAGGAAAGTGACGGTCGCTATCGGTTGGAGCCCTATATGGAATATGTTGTGTATATTCGTAGGAATGACGGAAAAATTGAGGAATTGAAGTATACCAATGACACAACGCTCTATAATTATTACCAAGTGGGTGAATATGTGCACATGCACGAGGACCGTGATCTGCGTGCGCTGGAAAAGTATGACAAATCCCGGGATGAGATTATTTTTTGCGCATCCTGCGGCGGCTTGATGGATATTCGGGCCGACTACTGTTCCCAATGTGGCTGTCCATTGCTGAAAGGGCAATTAAAGCAATAATAAATATAGTAAAGGAGAGGAATTTATGTATTGTGTAAAATGTGGAAAAAATGTTCCAGATGACGCTGCTTTTTGCACGGGATGTGGTGCGAAAATGCAGCCGCAACAGGCAGCAGCAAATCCCGGCCCTGCCGCCGCTCCGGTACCGCCGGTGCAGCAACCGGTACCGCCAGTGCCGCCGGTAGGTCAGGCGCCGCCGCCGCCAAGACCGGCGCAGCCCTATACCGTGCAACCGAACCGTCCGCCCCAACAGGGAGAAGCCGGGGAGCTTATATCGCTCGGCCAGTATTTGGTGATTCTTTTGTTTTTCAATTCCGATTGTCGGCATCATTACTTGATGTTTATATGGGGTTTCAGTACGACTCTTCCGGTCCCAATAAAAAGAACGTCTCCCGTGCGATGCTGATTTTTCAGGGAATCGGTATCGTTTTTGGGCCTTATCTTTTGGGGTATTTTTGGTAGTATGATTTGGCAAGCAATGTATTATATGTATTGATCTTGCGATGGTGTTTGCTGCATGCAAGGGCTATAATGCCCTTGCATGTTTTCGTTATGATGTATTGTCAAGACTTTTTGTTATTATCGTTAGGTATAGGATGAGGGAGGGCTTATGAGAAGATTATCAATTCTGGCATTCATCTTTATCCTTGCTGATGGTGCCCGGTTCCGTATTGGCAATGGAAGCCTATACCGTTGATGCTTACGATATCCAAATGGATGTGCGGAAAGATAACAGCTATGAGATCGTTGAGACCATCGATGTTACCTTTCTGGAAAGCCGACATGGGATCATTCGCTCGATCCCGCTGATGACCTATCGGGGGGATTGGGCAGAGATTGACCGCGTTTCGGTTCTCGGCTATCCCTATCGTGTCAGCGAGGAAGGCGGGGACCTTTTGATTACGATCGGTGACGCTGAATCCTATGCCAATACGAATGAGAAATATGTGATTTCCTATACCTATACGATCGGAGACGATGGTTTAGGGAATATGGATGAACTGTATTTCAATCTTATTGGCACCGATTGGGATGCTAGGATTGATCAGGTAACCTTTGCTATTTCAATGCCGGCTTCTTTCGATAGCGCGAACCTCAATTTTACCGTTGGGGAAGCGGGGAGTGTTGATAACTCTAAAGTGTATTATTCCGTTGATGGTGCGGTGATCCGGGGCGGCACGAAGGAAAGCCTCGGCCCTGGAGAAGCTCTGACCGTTGCTTTGCCTCTTCCGGAAGGATATTTTACCGCGGTGCAAAATGAGGCGGGTTTTGCAGAGATATTTGCAGGTTATTATTGGCTGATCCTGCCCGTCTTCCTTTTGTTGGGTTTTGTTGCCTGGGTTTTATGGGGGCGGAACCGCAAGATTTTCCCTACGGTGGAGTTTTATCCTCCCTTGGGCGCTACGCCGGCGGATATCGGATATATTATGGATGGCAAGGTGGACCCCTTTGATATTACGGCTTTGATCATCTATTGGGCGGATCGGCAATATTTGACGATTACGGAAGTGAATAATAAGATCCTTTTTATCAATAAGAAGAGTTTTATGCTCGAAAAGATCCGCGATATGGGTGGAGAAGCGAAGGAATATGAGCGGGTCATGTTTAACGCGCTGTTTGATGAATTCGGCAATGGCCGCCAGGTTTCGACGACGGCATTGGAAAACCGTTTTTATCTCGTTTTCCGGCAGATCAAAGGGATGGTATCCCAATCCATCCAGCGTGATCCCAAGACGCGCATCTACGAGAAATCGGGTTTTTGGGTGCGCTTGCTCATCGATGGTTTCGCTCTAGCCGCATTGTGGTGCGCTATGTTTACCCTTTATGGCAAAGTGACGCATGAAACGGTTTTGATGCAAAGCTTAATGGGGTTGATTGCCGCTGTTCTCTTACTTATCCCGATGTGGCTTTTGCTGGATCTGATTCGCCGTTGGAAGATGATGCAGCTTAGGAAGCGGGTCTTGGGCGTCGTTTTGATCGGCATTTTGAACTTGATCGAGTTTTTTATCGTGTTGTATTTTGGTGTGGAATATGATCTTTTGCTCCCGATTCTTTTCGCCCAGTTGATTGCCTTTTTGGTGCTGGTATTTTCTGTCCTGAGCAGAAAAAGAACAAAACTGGGGGATTGGTATTTGGAGCGGCTTTTTGGAGTTTGCGCGCCTTTCTCCAGGCGGCCGAAAGTGAAAGGATCAATGCCTTGGTTAATGAAAACCCGCAGTATTTTTATAATGTGCTGCCCTATGCAATGGTCATGGGGGTCACGGATAAATGGGCGCGTTATTTTGAGAAGTATTACGGAGCCGCCGCATTGGTACTATAGCGATCGGCGTATGGATGTTTTCAGCACGACGGTTTTGTCCATGGTATGAATGAGAGTATGAACCTTCTTACCTCCGCCAGGTTCCCAGCCTTCTTCCAGCGGCGGGAGTTCCTCCGGCGGGTCTGCCGGCGGCGGTTCCGGCGGCGGCAGCAGTTCCAGTTGGTAAAATATTCTTGCTCCGCAATGCGGCCCAAATAAGGCCGTAAAGATTGCTTGTTTTTGCTTTAGCGTGGATGAGATTTGGTCTCTTTCCACGCTAAAGTTTTATGAAGGGGAATACGGATAATCGGTTGACTTTGTAAATAATAAGCGTAAACTTTATTAGCCTAAAAGCATGATATTCAGAATGAAAGGTTGCTTTGTTGCCTAGATAAAATAGGATAAGACTGAAAGGGGAAAAATGGCGCTTAGTAAAAATAGAACTGCACAGATATAGTCTTGGTGAGGAATTGATCAATTCGATCTCTCATGGCGTCAGCGCACTGCTTGCAATTGCCGCTTTAGTGGTCGGTATTATTTGCTCTGTGCTATACAATGATACATTATGCGTGGTCAGTATGGCGATATGTAACCCATGCTTGTTCTTCTTTATACAAATTCCACCATCTATCACGCATTACGGCCGAATCTGGGAAGAAAGTTTTCGTGTGATTGACCATTGCTCCATATTCTTTTTGATTGCCGGTACTTATACCCCCTATATGCTGGTTACTCTTAGGGGACAGATAGGATGGACATTTTATGCCATTTATTCTGGCCGCCGCCGTATTGGGCGTCACGCGCACGATTATTGATTTTAAGAAATTTTGCGAAATTTTCGATGGTCTGCTATCTTGCAATGGGCGGGTTATTGTGCTTGCGATTAAACCCCTTCTTGCCAATATGGCTATGGGCGGTTTGCTGCTTTTGCCAATGGGGGCTTGTTTTATACGCAGGTGCGGTACTGTATTTGATCGGTCGCCGCAAAAAATATATTCATTCCGTTTGGCACTTCTTTGTTCTTGCCGGTAGCGTGATGCATTATTTCTCCGTACTGTTTATGTGGTTTTAGCGTAAAACGGAGCGGGTGAGAGGAAAATTTAAGGAATAGATGGGACAGTAAAAAGAGAAAAGCGCCGAAAATCGGCGCTTTCTTTCATTAATTTACATATGCAACGATTAAATCCCCAGGGAACCCGGGCCGCCGTCATGATGAGGCAGTATTTAACGCCGTCAATCGCTTGTTCCCTTCAATAGTTCACAGTGGCGTAGGGGGCAGAAACTCTGGTGAAATCAGCGTCGTTCAACTCGAATTTCTCCATGATTTCGGAGAAAGGGACTTTCCCGTCATTTTGCTTGAACGTATTCATACATTTCTTTTTGCAGGTCGGTCAAACCTTCGGTTCCGGTTTGTCCGGCTTGTTTTCTTGCCATTTTTGCGCTGTGTACCGCGGCAGCGTCGCGGGTTTTAGGGACGCTGAGCGCTGCGATATAACAATCTTCACATAATACATTGCCTTTGTAGTTCATTTCATCCCCTTCCGGGATGTTTTCTTTGCATTTAGAGCAGATCATACACAGACCTCCTTTGTGATGGATTTGTGGGTAACAATGCTGCTTATGAAAAAAGCTGCCACATTTGTAGCAACTTTTCTGGTGCGGTAGGTGGGACTTGAACCCACACGGTCGCCCACACGCCCCTCAAACGTGCCTGTCTGCCTATTCCAGCACTACCGCATGATGTGTTCTCCACGAACTCAACATATGGAATTATAACAAAAAGCAATAGAGAAATCAATGGTTTTTCGCAATTTTTTTAGAGCTGCCGCTCTAGGGTTTGTATCTTGTCGAATATTGATGCTCTTTAAGGTGATGGTTTCCCATCGAGGGGTTTTCGGTATATCGGCGCTCTGGTTGCATATGATAGTGGTAGATACCTCTCGGTGCTATAGTAGTCAGGCATAAACGATTTTTATGGGAGAGGGTTTGCCGCCATCTTTGCGGTTCGCATAATAATGAAAATTTTTGAAAATTTTGTTATTTATATGTCTATACGATGATCGCTGTATTTTGCGAGTCGATACCGATCTCCACGATCAAACATGGTTCTTGAAGCCCCATGAAATTCGTTTGCCGCCTTTCATGGGGCTTTCGCGCTTATTTAGACTTCCCAAAGCTTAAGACGGCTTTAAACAAAAAATCAAACAAAATATTTTGCTAAATTGTGAAGATTTGTTGTATGAATACCTGTTAAACGCCACCTTTCGGTCTTTTACGATCACGGTAATGCCTGCTGCATAGGCACCATTGTATAATATTCGACAAAGTATTACATATCGGATAATTAGTTTTATAATATGGTTAACATGTTTAATATTTTGTTTAAAATCAAAATCGAGGAAAGGGGTGAGAACATGACTGCTGGAGACAATCTGGTTTTGCATTCAATATGGGGCGGGATCATTGTCTTTTCCATTATAACCTATGGTTTGTTAAGAAGGCAATTCAAAAAGTACGGCGGTGTTGAATGAAGAAAGTGAAAAGTTGAACGATGAAGGTTGGATGTTGAAGGATGCAAGTTGGTTAGTTTTTTGGATGAATTGGGTTTGAGAATGGGTTATATCAAAATTTAATACGGAGGAAGTGATATTATGGCTTATACAATCGGTGTTATTGTTGCGCTGGTTATGTTTATCGTAGTCGGTAACTATGCGGGCACAAAAGTAAAAAATGTAGACGATTACTATGTGTCCGGTCGGCAAGCGCCTACCTTACGTTTGTCGGTACTCTTTTAGCTTCATATTTAAGTACTAATGCGCTAATGGGTGAAAGCAGCTTCATGTATGTCGGATATCCCGGTGCAATGCTGATTTTGATGAGTATCAATGCCTGTGGTTATATCGGTGGTGCTCTCTGGTTCGGTCGTTATATCCGCCGTTCGGAAGCAAAAACAGTTCCCGAGTATTTTGGCATGCGCTTTGCTCCTAAAGTGCAAAAAGCAGCGGCAGTCACAATTTTAATCGGTGTGTTTGCGTACTTATTCGCCGTTACACAAGGTGTTAGTATTGTAATGGGTAACCTTTTGGGTGTTGACCGTATTGTTGCTTTGTTTATCGCATGGCTGACCTATACGTCCTTCACCTTCTATGGCGGTTCTAAAGGTGTTATTATTACTGATACAATCATGTGCTTCGTTTCATGTTGTTCCATTTTGATCGCTGTGCCCTTTACCCTCGGTGCGGTAGATGGATGGAACAATGTAGTGACGACCCTGGCAAACTTTGATCTTAAACCGGATATCTTATCCTATTTTAACTTGACCGGGGAAGGGGCTTATTGGTCTTCGCCTGCTGAAACAGTAGGCTGGGCATTAATCTATGGTTTTGTTTGGGCCCTTGTTGTTGCTACCAGTCCTTGGCAGACCAGCCGTTATTTGATGGCAAAAAATGAACATGTCGTTTTACAGTCCGGCATGTTGTCCACCGTTCTTGTATTGTTCTTTTATTTAATATTAGCAATTGTTTCTGTATCCTTGAATCTTGTTGATCCTAATATGGGTGCTGAGCAGGAGCTGCTGTCGACCGCTCTCGGTCAGGCGGCAATACCTGTCTTCCCGACTTAAGCTTGGGGTCATTATCGTTACCGGTATTCTATCGGCCGCCCTTTCCTCTGCCTCTACCGCTTCCTGTCTTTGATTGGCTTCAGTGTCGTTAATGACTTGGGTATCGGCAAAAAGAAGGCGGCAATTTGTTCTGAGAACCAGCCGTCTCGCAATGCTGGTCGTCAGCGTTTGTCTTTGATTGCCTGTTATCTTTTCCCGCCCGGCATCATGTGGGCAACCTATTTTGCGGCTACGGTGTTTGCCATCTTCTTGAGGCCCCGCTTGCTTCCTCAGTATTTGGTGGAAGCGGGTTACGGAAAACGGGGCGTTTTGGAGCATCATCGTTGGTTTTCTTACCAATGTTATTGCCAAAGTCGGCGCGACGATTGGGCTATTTAGCCTGCCGACGTTGCGATCCCTTTGTCATCGGTTTCTTGTGCTCCTTAGCGACCTTGATTATCGTTTCCCTTGCAGGAAGCCCACCGAAGAACAATTGGCTTATCGGCAAAACCTGTTTGATCGGATTCCCATTGACCAGTACAGCGATAAGAAAGAAGCGAAAACCACGCTAATATTCCTGGATTATTATCGGCGGCGGCGTGATCTATATCGTTGTTCTTCTCGCATTCTACGCGGTTCCGTTCCTGAATGCGATCGGATAGAATCCTTATCCTAAATCTCCATACGGAAAATGCCATGAAGAGGTTTCCTCTTCGCGGCATTTTTTTGTCAAAAAATCCGCCGGGTGCGGGATTGATTGACAGGCGGCCAAAGCCTCACTTTTGCTATCCTTTGGCCGGTTATTTTGCGCTAAAATCGGCGTCCTTACCTTGTGGCGAGGTTCTTTTCCGCTAATTGGATGGCCATTTTTACCATATTTCCGCAATCTCTCGAGAAACAGAACCCCAGTCAATCGGTTGTGCCGCATCATAGACTCCAAGCTCGCTTGCCATTTCATACTTGGAAGAATCTTGATCCGGGGATGGTTTTTGATAAATACCAAGCTCTTGGGCGATCTCGTACTTTAAGGCGTCAGACATCATTCCTCTGCGTCTACTCACGTAACATACCTCCTTTTTTCGGATGAGAGCCGCTATGTTTAGCTGCGTTTTTAGTTTGAGCAGATTTTGTTTAATTAAAAATGTAATTATTGCATTTGTGGAAAATAAAGTACATCGATCGAACCCGGTAAAAAGTTGGCTGCGCTGATTACCGTTATATTTGTGGGTCAATTTTGGAGAAATGAAAAAAATTTAATGATAAAAATGGCTTTTTTGGAAAATAATGAATTGTCGATAATGATGGATATCCCCGGGGAGGCAAAGTGACGATTCATGGCCCTTCATCCACCCCCTTTTTTGGGATTTTGTGAAATTTTTTTTTAATATTTTTTTGCAATGTCTGTCAAATGTCTGTCCTAAAACAGATTAAACCCGCCTAAAATAGATAATATGCTTGCGTCAAAAGAAAAATACCTGCCGGATCGTGCGATCTGGCAGGCATTATTTATGTGGCAGGGGCAGAAGGACTTGAACCCTCAACCAATGGATTTGGAGTCCGCTTACATTCTATCGTTTGCCTGCTGATATATTAAGAGGGCGGCAGCAAGGGCGGCGATCATCTATTTATAAGCGTCCGCGCTTCCTCGATCATTTGGGGTGACATGAGTATAGATATTGGCCGTCATCCAGATGTCGGAATGCCCCAATAAGTATTGAGCGGTTTTCAACGGCACGCCGCTTTCGGCCAATCCGGTGGCGTAGGTGTGCCGGAATCATACGGCGTCAAGTCTTGATCTATCGCGTGAACGATGATCTTATTCCGATATGGCTTTGCCCCGGCGATAATGTCCATTTCCCGCATGAAGGTATGCCAGCCGCGAATATACCGCTGCTCGTCCATCGGTTCGCCTTTCGTGTTCGGAAAGACATAAGGCGATGCCGTCCGTTCAACGCCGAGAAGGATCTCAATACACCAATCCGGAATAGGGATTACACGATTCCCGGCCTCCGTTTTTGGCTCTTTGATTTTCCGACTTTATTTTGGACGGCCTGGGAGACCGTCAAGGATTTATTGACAAGATCAACATTGAACCAAGTCAACGCCCGCGCTTCTCCGGGACAGAAGCCCACAGGCCAAAATTACGGCGAAAAATGCGCCCCGGTGGTGCTTTGGTATCGCCGCCTTGAATACGGCTATTTCTGACGCCGTGAGGGAGCAGTGGCCGCCCTTCAAATTCCCTTTGGCTCTTGTAGCCCGATCGTTGGGTCTTTCCCTATAATATCCGATTCATACGCCTTGCGGAAAAGGTTCTTGATGTGCGTTGTGGCCCGGTGAATATGCGATTTGCTTTTGCCCGCTAATGTGTTGAAGGCATTTTTGGACATGGATCAACCGAATATCGCCCATCTTCATCTGCCCCAATGTCGGCGTGTAAACCCGATCTATCGCTTGTTCGATCTCCGTGAATGTGCTGTCCGTCACATTTTGGGCGCTTGTACGCTTCCAGCCATTCCTCTTTCCACTTCGCGAATGTGGTCTTTGAATTGAGCGTGAGCGCGCCCATATCATACTTGATTTTGGCCTGATCGCGCCTTTTTTCGCTTCCGCCTCTGTTTTGCTGCAAAATCTTATTCTTTTAGTTTCGCCGCTTGGCAATACGACATAGAGTGATTTTTCGTGCTTGCTGGGCATTTTCCCACCTCCCGCCTTTGGGGTTTTATTTCATCGCGGTGTCATTCGGCGCCGCCGGTTTTTGCGCTTTTTGCGGGGTTACGATCCATTTGTTTCCGCAATTTTGGCAAACGGCAACGTCCGATGGGCATAGTTGGTTTTTCCGTGCCTTTGCGCCGCCCGACAAGCAGCCAAAGGCCTAGGAGTGAAGAACACCAGGAAGAACCGCCCCATCGACCACAAGCACCCGTTTTTCCGTACTTTCGTTTTCGCTGCTACCTGCTCTGTTTGGATGATTACATTTTCGCTACAATTTGGACAATTCATTTTTGACCTCCTGTTTTTGGTTTATTTAAGGAAATTTATTCACTTCACCAACCTTAGCCAGCATCCGCTTCCACACTCCATATACGATCTTATTTCCGTCATTTCTTCGACACGCCGAACCGCTTCCTTTTTTCCTTTTTCGGCCAGGCTTTCCAAAGCGTTTAGGAGTCGCTCCTCTTCGGTGTCGATTCCCCGCCTTAGCTGTCATGCCAGCGTTTCGTCCATCGGAACATCATAGCCCATCAGCCATGCTTCCGGTATCCAGCGCCAAACCGAAAGTTGAAAGCTTTTCCTGCCCCAGTTCCACCTTCCCATTAACATATTGACTAAGATCATTTTTTCCCATTTTTACATTGTATTTTTGAGAGAAAGGCTTTGCGAGTTCAAGGATATCTACTTGTTTAAGCGAGCGTGTTTTCATTATTTCGGCGAGTCTTTTTGCCGTATTTGATGTTTTCATGGGACAGCCCTCCTATATTCATATAATACACCATCTTGAGCGAAAGTTCAATGGAAAAATAAAAAAGTTCAAAAAAATTGTATTTTTCGCTTGACATCGTTCGACAAATAGCTTATATTTAAGACAGTACAAAGATATTGAACTTGAAGGGAGGTGAGACTGTGCCGTACGATTACAGTAAATTGAGAGGAATCATCAAGGAGGTTTTCGGCAATGAGGAAATTTCTCGGAAGCCATGGATTTATCTCAAGGAGCCTGTCCTTGAAGCTGCAAGGAAAAGAGGATGGAAACAGGATCAGATCGCGAAGGCATGCAAACTGCTTGGCATCCAAGAAGAGGATATTCCCTTGTATTTTTTTACCCTAAAGGTACAAAGAAGTTGAACTAACACCGAAGGCGCGCCGATGATCTCCCAAAAAGCGGATCGCGGAAGATTTATACAAGCGTTGCGGCGCTTTGGTGTCCGTTGCCGAAATGACGAGGCATTTCAGTATCGGGAAGGACAAGGCGCGGCGCTTAGTCTCAACGCTGGAACCCGTCGGGCACGGAACCGGCAAGCGATATTTTTACGAAGATGTTGCGGAAGCCCTGACGAACGATTAAACCCCAAAAAAGAAAGGAGATAAAAATGAACACGGTTGAAGTTATGCATTTTGTAGACCCCCAATATGGCACGGTGCGCGCCGTTTTCGATAACGATGAAATCATGTTTTGTGGGCGCGATGTAGCGCATGCGCTTGGATATAAGGATGGCACAGCGGCAGTAAGGAGATATTGTCCCAATAGAAAAAAGTTCCACATCAAAAGCCTGCAAGGGAATCCCCTTGATGTGTATTTTATCACCTCTGCCGACGCTGGAATCCTTGCAAGAAAGGGGGGCGGAATATACCCGCTTGCTGTTCACGCTTGGCTGATGTCTGAAAGGATTAAGTACCTAAGATCCCGCCTGCAACCGCAAAAAGTGAACATCACCCCCGAATCCAAGCCAGCGCCGAAACTGGACTATAAGATTTTGGAAGAAGCAAAGAGGATGTGCGGTCAATATAGCAATGTGAAACCATTTTTCAACGGATTAAGCGCAAATTGCGGTGATTGTCCGGCGTCTTACCGTACCAAAGAAGGCCGAAAAGCATGTTGGGTCTGTGAATTCCATCTCGACGATTTCAACCCCGCCAAAGCCGCAGAAATCATCGAAAAGTGGTCTAAGGAGCACCCCGTTAAGACCTACGCCGATGTGTTCTTTGAGAAGTTCCCGAATGCACGCAGAAAATCGGATGGCGTTACGCCCGTGGTTCCCCTCTGTTATGTAGAGAAAATGGGTTGTGGCAGGAACGGCATTTTAGGCTGTAAATCTTGCTGGCAGCAACCCTATCCCGAAAGGGGTGAAGGAAAATGACACCGACGGAACTCACTGAAATCCTGGAACTACACAAAAAATGGCTTAACGACGAAGAAGGCGGGAAGCGGGCTAATCTCCGAGGGGCTGATCTCCAAGTGGCTGATCTCCGATGGGCTGATCTTGACTTTTCCTGCTGGCCTTTATGGTGTGGTAGCTTCAATGTCAAGGTAGACAAGCGCATAGCTTCCCAATTAGCCTATCATTTTTTGCCGATTGGATTGTGATGATGAAGAAGTAAAGGCAGCACAAAAGGCACTCATGCACCTTGCGAACCAATTCCACAGAGCGGACGAATGCGGAAAAATCGAATGGGAGGACGAAAAATGACACGCAAAATAATCTCGTATAATCCCGCCGAACTGCGGGCAATGGGCAAAGGCATATTGATCGGAGCCGTTACGGTTTTGGTAGGGGTTGCCGCTGTGATCGTGGGGGTGGTGTGATGCCAACACATTTAAGCCGAGTATACACAGACAGGCCTGCATATGCAGATTTTGACGCGCCGCATAAATTCGCGGCCATACAGGGCATAGTCGCCTCCAAGCTGATGCAGCACCCAAACGCGATATGCTCTTACTCCGGTGGGAGCGACAGCGACATTATGCTGCACCTAATCGAGACGGTACGCAAAACACTGAATCTCCCACCTGTCCAGTATTGCTTTTTCAACACCGGCCTCGAAATGGAAGCAATTAAGCGTCATGTCCGGGAAACCGCCGAGCTTTACGACGTCACAATCACCGAACACCGGCCAAAAAAGAATATAGTACGAGCCACGCGCGACCATGGACAGCCGTTTGTGTCTAAAATTATGTCGGCTGGGCTTGAAGGCATTCAGAAAAAAAACATCCCGCTGTCGATTGCGGATGAGTATGCGAATGCGGAGGACAAGGCGGCAAAACGGGCGGAGCTTAAACAGCGCTATCCGAAATGTGAATCAACAATCAATTTCCTTTGCGGCTGCAATTCGGCAGGGGAGCCAAGGCCGAACATTCAGCTTGTTATTGGTTCGTCAAAGTACATGCTTGATTTTATCAAGGAAAACCCAATCCCTTTCCAGGTCAGCGCTAAGTGCTGTGATTATTGCAAAAAGCAACTAGCGCACAGAGTGCAAAAGCCCTACGAAATGATAATTACTGGTGAACGCAGGGACGAGGGTGGAATGCGGTCTGTCCCGCGTAAGGATAATACATCATTGTGCTTTTCCGAAGCTGCCGATGGGATATACCGACTTAAACCGCTTTATTATGTGTCTGACGCTGATAAAAAATGGTATAAAGATTATTACAATATCCGCTACTCGGACGCTTATGAAGTGTACGGTCTGACGCGGACAGGCTGCTGTGGTTGCTCTATATCGGCAAGCGCGGTTGAGGACTTGGAAAAGATACGACCATTTGAACCGAATCTAGTGAAGGCGGCGTGGAACGTATTTGGTGACAGCTATAGATACCGTCAGAAGTACAACGAGTACAAAGCTCTTAGGCGAAGCAAGGAGGCATATAACGATGAAAAACAACAGCCATATTATAATGCTGAACCCCGCCTTTTCTGACGACGGCGAAAGCCCCGGCAAGCTGGTTGCGGCGGCGGAATGGAGAGCGTAAATGGAGCGAAAATTAATATTATCCTTATCGAGAGAAAAAGGAGATTTTGTAGTACAGCCATTCAAAGGCTCTGGCAAGGGCGGTCAAAAAAGGAATAAAACAATGTCGGCTTGTAGAATAATTCACCCATCAAGCGGTACTATTGCCGAATGTCAAGAAGAACGTAGTTTTGAACAAAACAAGAAAAAGGCATTTAAGAGGTTAGTTGATAATGATGTTTTTAAAAAATGGCTAAAAACTGAAAGTGCGCGAAAAAAGGGTGAATTGGCGCATCTCGAAGATGAAGTAGATAGAGAAATGGAAAACATTAAAATTGAAATTTTTGTAGATGGTAAATGGCAAGAAACGGAATGGAGGGAATGAGGAATGAAAAGCATGTCGGCAATGATGTCCAGTGCCAGCGATATGTGGGAGACTCCGCAAGAGCTGTATGATGAAATAGACGAGCAATACCATTTTGATATAGATGTTTGCGCAGTTCCCTTAAATGCGAAATGCGAACACTATTATACGCCGGAGCAAGACGGTTTATCTCAACAATGGGAGGGCTGCTGCTGGATGAACCCACCTTATGGCCGACAGATTGGCAAATGGATGCGAAAAGCATACGAAAGCGCACAGCAGGGGGCTACAGTCGTATGTCTCGTGCCTGCCCGGACAGATACCGCATGGTGGCATGACTATGCGATGAAGGGCGATATTACTTTTTTACGTGGACGGCTAAAATTTGGAAAATCCAAGGTAGGCGCACCGTTTCCCAGCGCTATTGTGGTGTTTAAAGCGGCGGCGGAATGGAGGGAATGAAGATGAGAGACAAGATGATTAAGCAATGTGCCCATTGCGGCACTGCGCTTGAGGTCACAAGCAAGTTATACGGTATTGAATCAACCTTGGACGAGCGTGGCCGATGGCAGCACACATACGAATATCGCCATTACATTATCTGCCCCGAATGCGGAGCGACGATTGAAGGCAGGTTTACCGGCGACAAGGGGCTGGAAGAATTGATTCAGCGGTGGAATAGGAGGTCTTGATGAATAAATCCGAATGGCTGAAAAAGCGTATCGCCGGAATTGGGGGTTCCGACGCTGCCGCCGTCATGGGGCTAAGCCCGCATAAAACCAATGTTGAGCTTTGGGAGGAAAAGCTGGGGCTGCGGAAGGCGAAGGATATTAGCCAGGAGGACTATGTTCAATACGGAATTGAGGCCGAGGATCACCTGCGAAGGCTTTTCGAGATGGATTTCCCCCGGTATGAAGTCCACAGCGACGGATTTGAAATCCTGCAAAATCCCGAATATCCATTCATCATTGGAACCCTTGACGGGCGTTTATGGGATAAGGAGCGGCAGGTATGGGGCGTGCTGGAAATCAAGACAGCGAACATCCTTCAAT
>JAXGQI010000007.1:0-68198 GCA_040766525.1 Clostridiales bacterium
TCATCACCCCGAAAGGCAGGGGCTATAGATTCGAAAAAGGGTGTGACTATAATGAGGCGGCGGTTTATACTTTATGCCGCTGCGGTAAGACGCATAATACTCCTTTTTGTGATAATTCGCACCAAATTGGTTTTAATGGGACGGAAACGGCGTCAAGAGAACCCTATCATGAACGGTCGGAAACATTGGTTGGTCCCGATCTCTATTTGAAGGATGACGGTCGTTGTGCTTTTGCCCGTTTTTGCCACAGACAAAACGGGAGCGCTTGGGAACTCATGCGTCTTTCTGACGATCCGAAGATGCGAAAGGAAGCAATTATTGCGGCGTCGGAATGCCCGGCAGGGCGCTTGGTGGCTGTTGACAGAGACGGCACGGAAATCGAAGAGAAATTTGAACCCGCTATTGAAGTGCTGAAAGACCCTGAGAAACAGGTGAGCAGCGGATTATATGTCAAGGGTGGGATCGAGATCGAATCTTCTTCCGGCTTTTTATATGAAAAGAGGAATCGCGTGATGCTTTGCCGTTGCGGCGCTTCCGGGAATAAACCTTTTTGTGATGCTTCTCATGTATCCATCGGTTTTTCCGATCCAGGTAAAACGGGTAGGAATAAAGAGCGTCCCGGTGGAAAAGGACGATCATGATCTTTGTTTATCTTATGAATAATTCAATTGATTTTTGAAAGGCGGCTATTTTGTGCGATCCATTTATATTCTTTTAACCAGAACCAGCACTTTGTTTTCTCGTTTGATCTCTCAGGTAACAGGCGGCGAGTATACCCATGTTTCATTAAGTATGGATGCGGATTTAACAACGCTATACAGCTTTGCACGGCGGAGCTTGTATTTTCCTCTTAATGCCGGTTTTGTTGAGGAAAGCTTGCACACCGGTGTTTTTGGGCGCTACCGGAACACGCCTTGTGTGATTTATCAACTGCAAGTATCGGAACATACCTATCGCAGCATTGAACGGTACATTCAGTTTTTTCAGAATAACAAAGGCGATTTTTATTATAGGGCACCTCTAAAAACGTCAAATTTCCTTTAGCATATCATACCCCCCCGAAAAATCAAGGGGATTTTGCAAAAAAATGTATGAATTTATCGTAGAATCATCAAAATATCTGTCTTAAACAGCCATGCACACCACGATTTACCGCCCATTTTCTATAAATGGGCAGACTTATCCCTATATGGATACCGCAGCTTTTTTTACACCAACCAAATAAGCCCATCTGCTAAGATTGTAGGCAAGATTTTTAAGGGTAATCACGCAGGTTGTGCGGTCTATCCCAATGACTCTAGTGGTCATGCCACCCATCGAATTTGTCATATGTCCAAAAACATGTTCTACCCTTGCTCTAACCTTTGATTTTTCCTTATTTGAAGCCTTTTGTTCCTCGCTTAACGGTTTGTTGCGGTATCCCTTTTCGTGGATATTTAAAATTATATCGGGATTTTTCTCTCTGATTTTATCGTGCAGTTCCTTGCCAGTGTAGGCACTGTCAGCATTTAACACATTGTCCTTATCGTCAATCAAATCAACTATCGCTTGGCTATCGTGAACGGCGGCATCTGTAACCGAAAAATCCACAATCATCTTACTGTCGCTATCAACTTTAACATGGTCTTTATATCCAAAATGCTTCTCGCCGTTTTTCTCTGTCCAGCGTGCATCAATGTCCTTTTGACAGCGTTTGTTTTCATTGTCCTGCCAAAGTTCCTCGCCATCGCCCTCTTTGATTTTCTTGTTTTCATCACGGTTGTTGCGTTGTTTCGGCACATCAACAAAACTTGCGTCAACGATGCTACCCTCGCGTGTAATCACCCCGACTTGTTCCATTAATGCGGCAAACATATCAAACAATTCCTTTGATTTTCCGCTGTTTTTAAGCATTTCACGATAAAGCCATATCGTCTTGGCGTCAGGAACTTTATCGCCCAGCGACAACCCCAAAAATCGCTGAAAACTCAGACGGTCGTTTATCAAATATTCGGTCATATCATCAGCAATATGATACCACTCTTGTAATAGCATTATCTTGAACATCAGCATATTATCCATTGGTGGACGACCTCCCTTATCGCCCTTTTCTCTTGGAATTGCTGTGTCAAGCGTGGGGCGGAATATTTCAAAATCCACCGCACCTGCCACTTTTTCAAGTGGGTCACCCATTTTACTGAGCCTGTCAAGGCGATTATCTTCGGCAAAAAAATTTATCTGTTTCATAGGTATATTATATCATATTTGGGCGAATATTGCATGAGGTTTTTAGAGATGCCCATATGAAAGACTCGTTTAGTCATGTAAAAATGGATCCTAAAGTTTTTTGGCCTACTTTTATTGTTTTATTATTGATCATTATTCCAGTTGCTGTTTCTAAGGAAGCTGCAAGCGCAATGATTAGCGCTGCTTTCAATTGGTCCACAATTCCGTTTGGATGGGCTTATTTGGTTTTCTGTCTGATTTGTTTTGGCGTTCTGATGTATTGGGCATTCAGCAAATACGGCAATGTCCGTTTGGGCGGTGCCAATGACGAACCCGAATTTAAATGGAGCACCTGGGTTGCGATGCTTTTCTGCGCTGGTATCGGCGGCGGGATCTTGAGCTGGGGCTTCTATGAAAGCGTTAGCTATCTTGATGGCGCTCCTCTTGATTTGGGCCTTCTGTATTCTATGGATACCTCGGCTGGTTCCGGGTACAATATGGTTGGCGCCGGCAAACAGCTCGTTTTTGAATATGCGCATATGTATCCGATGTTCCACTGGGGATTTAGTGCGTGGGCGATTTATTGCATTCCCACGATTCCTATTGCGTATCTTCTCTTCGTCCGTAAGCAGAATGTTCTTCGTTTGAGCAGCGCTTGCGAACCGATCCTTGGCAAATATTCCAAAGGCGTTATTGGCGTTCTTATTGACATCCTAGTTGTTTTCGGTATTGTCGGTGCTGTTGGAACGACGCTTGCTATCGCGGTTCCTACCGTTACCGGTTTGGCCGCTTCTGCATTCGGACTTGATGTCCAGAATTCATCTTGGATTGCCTTTGTCGTTATTGCTGTATGGTTTGCAATTTTCGGTACTTCGGTATTCTTGGGCTTAAATAAAGGGATTGCTAAATTAAGCGATATCAACCTTTATCTTGCATTGCTCCTTATAGCTTTCATTATGGTGGTTGGTTTGTTCAGAGGTTATACCTCCTTTATCTTGAATTTGACCACCAATAGTTATGGCTTGATGCTTTCCGATTTCTTCCGCATCAGCCTTTGGACCGACCCATTCACCGTTTTGGAAAGCGGTGCTGGTTTCCCGCAATGGTGGACGATTTTCTATTGGGCATGGTGGCTTGCTTATGGTCCCATGATGGGCTTGTTCGTAGCTCGTATCTCCAAAGGCCGCACCATTCGCGAATTGGTTATTGCTGAAATCGTTTGGGGTACTGTTGGCACCAACGTTATGTTCGCCATCATGGGCGGCTACAGCATGTATCTTGAATGGACCGGAACGATGCCTTTGACCGAAGCTTTGGCGGAATTGGGCAATGTTGGTACCATCGTTGCTGTTTTGAATACGATGCCTTTGGCAGCACCTTTGATGATTCTCTACATGGTCTTGCTCTTCATCTTCGTTTCTACGACCATCGACTCTTCGGCTTATACGATTGCGTCGGTTTGTTCGAAAGACTTGAAAGCGGAAGATCAGCCTGCTCGTTGGCACCGGTTCTTCTGGGCTATTTTCCTTGCGGTTTTGGCCATTGTTCTTGCCTACCTGAAGGTTGACGGTGTCATTCAGACATTGTCCCTCGTGGCAGCCGTTCCGCTTATTCCGATCTTTGTCATCTTGGTCCTCTCGGGCAATAAGATGCTGAAAGAAGATTTTGGCGATTCCAAATCGAAGCTTTTGACCACGACCAAATATGATCAGGCTGAAGCTGAATAAGCAGTAAAGTATAATCTAGGGTATTAAAAGGGCTCAAAGTCAAATATTGGGGTAAGAGAGTAGACTAAAGGAACAAGGGAGGCGATTGCGGAAGCAAAAGCCTCCTTTAGGCATTGTAATATAAAAGGATTCTGCGGCGGAAGTTCTGGAAATTGCGATAGCCGTAAGCAATGCGCTTTAGTACTTTAATAGAGTTATTGACGCCCTCGGTGAAGCCATTGGAATAGCTGCAATCGAAAGCATTGAGAATATAGGGTTCCCAGTTGCGAAGCATCGTTAAGCAAGGGGCAAATTCTTGTATATCGGCAACCGCAGCATGGAGGCGAAAAGCACGAAGGCGGTTAGCAGCCTCAATGGAGTTATTTGCAGCCATGAATTCATAAAACTTTTCTTTGAGGAGATAGGCTTCCCTAAGATCAGGGGAATAGGTTAGCATCAACTCTACGGCAGCCTTGTTTTCATCGGATAGTTTGTTCATATGACAAAGCAGGAGCTTACGGCTGCGTTTAAAGTATTTACGCTGTTGAGGCAGAAGCATTTTTTGAATGCGCTTGCGCACATTTTCCAGAGCCCAAGTACAATAGCGCATGACATGGAAGCGGTCAATAATGATTTTGGCATTGGGAAGCAAGGCCTTGGCAATACGAAGATACTCCTTGTTCATGTCCATGATAAAATACTGTACCTGTTTACGGTTAGAAAAGGATCGTAGGTATTCGCAAATATTGGCAGAATAGCGGGTAGGCAGGACATCCAGTATTCGTTTTTCTGTTGGGGAAGTCAAAATACATTGGAACTTGCCAAATTCGGTATTACCTCTAAATTCGTCGATAGAAAGAACCGTAGGCAGCCGATTTGGCTTATGAGAGGAAGCAAATTGAAGCCAGCGGTTCACACTGGAGGGAGAAACCCCTAAAAGAGTAGCAATATCCTTACAGGATTGTTTGTACTTGAGCATATGGAGGCATTGAGCCACCAGGCGATTTGTGATTCTATGCCATTTAGGTAAGAGGTAATTCTTCTCATAAAAGCGCTTATCACAGCAAGGACAGCGGTAACGCCGTTTTTCATATAGCCATATGAGATGTATCCCTTGTATGGGGCTGTCTTTTACCCTTTGTAGCCTGTAATCATGGACCTTGTCTGTAAGGGTTTGGCAATGGGGGCAAGGGGAGAGTCTTCGTTGCATCCGAAGACGCAATGTGATGGTATCCGAGGTATGCTTTACATCTTCTACGATTAGGTGTTCCATATCCAAAAGTTTTGCGGTATAATCTTGTTGAGGCATTTTGTTTCTCCTTCTTGTAGGGTTTTGTGTTGTGACTTTAGTCTACAAGATTTTGAAGCTTTTTGCCTCTTTTTTTTTCTCTTACCCCAATCTTTAGTATAGAGCCTGTTTTTTAGGAAGAAATGACCCGTTTTGCCATGAAAAGGCAAGGAAAAGGAGGTTTATTCGGGGATTGCATAAAAATTTGGACTGGACAAAAAAGGGCGCTTTCACTATAATATTATATTGTAGGTAACTGTGGTACGGCGTAGTTTGTAATTATTTTTATTAGTACGGAAGGATGGTAGAATCATGGAGTTTTTTATTCTAGGCCTATATGTTGCCGTTCTTTTAACGGTGGGCATCATTGGCATGCGCAAAACCAAAACCCTGAACGATTTTCTGGTAGCCGGTAGAAATATTGGTCCCTGGGTGTCGGCTTTTTCTTATGGGACCGCCTATTTTTCCGCCGTGATCTTTATTGGATATGCCGGAAAATTAGGTTGGGGCTTTGGTCTTTCTGTTTTGTGGATCGTAATCGGGAATGCCCTCATTGGCGGCTTTTTCGCCTGGAAAGTGTTGGCAAAAAGAACCCGGAGGATGACGGTGCAGATGAATGTGATGACGATGGCCAGTTTTTTGGAAAAACGGTACCTTTCCAAAGGGCTGAAATTCGTCGGGGCCATGGTGATTTTTATTTTTCTGGTGCCCTATTCCGCTTCGGTTTGCATGGGTTTAAGTTACTTTTTTGAATCGGTCTTCGGGATTCCCTATGTTGTGGCATTGCTGTTCATTACGGTTTTGACTGGTGTTTATTTAACGATGGGCGGTTATTTTTCCGCCACCTTGGTCGATTTTATCCAAGGGATCATTATGATTGCCGGCGTCTTTTTGATGGTTTTTTTCGTGACCGGGAGTCCGGAAGTCGGCGGCTTCACCAATGTGGTGAGCGGTTTACGGGAAATCGACCCGGCTTTGGTCGCTCCGGTGGGCCCCGGCGGCATTGTTACCCTGGTTTCTTTGGTGATCTTGACCTCCTTTGGGACCTGGGGTTTGCCTCAAATGGTGCAGAAGTATTATGCGGTCAAAGATGAACGGGTCGTGAAAACGGCGACTTGGGTTACGACGGCATTTGCCCTCATCATTGCCTTCGGCGCATATTTTACCGGCAGTTTGAGCCACTTTTTCTTTGCGGATCTCGATGTTTTGGGCGGCAGGGTCGATATGATCATGCCTACGATCATTGCCCAGACATTGCCTTCTTTCCTGGCCGTGATTATTTTGATCATGGTGATGTCCGCTTCGATGTCGACTTTATCCTCTTTGGTGATGGTATCCAGTTCCGCAATTGCCGTAGATTTGATGGGTACGGTGAAACCGGATTTTGATAAGAAAAAGAGCATGATCCTGATGCGGGTCCTCTGCATGGTATTTGTCTTGTTGACTTTTTATATCGCCTTGAAACCGCCGACCTTTATTGTAAACTTGATGGCGCTTTCCTGGGGTGTGGTGGCCGGTTCTTTCTTATCCATTTATCTGTACGGCCTCTATTCCAAGAAGGTGACCCGGGCGGCGGCCTGGTCCGGTTTGGTGACCGGTTTGATCATTTCCATCGGTGGGGCCTTGCTTTTCCCCGGATATATTCCGACGGCCGCTTGTGTGGCGATGATTGCTCCCTTGGTGGTCGTGCCGATCGTGAGCCAGTTTACGAAACCGTTGCCTGAAGAACATGTCGCATTCGTCTTTGGCGAAGGGCAGGAAAATTAAGATAAAGCGAGATGATAGAAGATGATTTGGCGTCCCGAAATCGAATGCTGCACCCAGAAAAAAATCGAAGAAATACAGTTAGAGCGTTTAAAGGCGACCGTACAGCGGGTCTATGATAAAATCCCCGCCTATAAGGAAAAGTTTGATCAAGCGGGGGTGAAGCCTTCCGAGATCCGTTCTCTGAAGGATATCGCGAAATTCCCCTTCACCACGAAGGTGGATTTGCGGGACAACTATCCCTTCGGTCTCTTTGCTGTGCCTCAAAAGGAGATCGTTCGCGTGCACGCCTCTTCCGGGACGACGGGGAAACCCATCGTTGTCGGTTATACCGCCTATGATATGGATGCTTGGACCGATTGCGTTGCGCGGATGGCGGCGGCTGCCGGGGTAACGCCCTATGACACGACGCAAATCTGCTTTAGTTACGGTCTTTTTACCGGCGGCTTCGGTTTGCATTATGGTCTGGAACGGTTGGGCGCTACCGTGATTCCCATTTCCGGTGGGAATACGGAAAAACAACTTATGATCATGCAGGATTTCGGAACGACAACGCTGATCTCCACGCCTTCCTATTCCCTCTATATCGCAGAGGTGGCGGAAAGAATGGGGATTGATATGGAAAAAATGAAGCTCCGTGTCGGTCTCTTTGGCGGGGAGCCTTGGACCGATGGGATGCGCAAAGAAATCGAAAGTCGTCTCGCGATTTTAGCTACGGATAATTATGGTTTCAGCGAGATCATGGGCCCGGGGGTTGCGGGGGAATGTCCCTTCGCCACCGGTCTCCATATCGCGGAAGACCAGGTTTTGGTCGAAACCATCGATCCCAAGACCGGCGAAGTGTTGCCTCCGGGGGAAAAAGGGGAGCTTGTCTTCACCTCTCTTAATCGTGATGCTTGCCCGGTGGTGCGCTATCGCAGCAAAGATATTTCTCGCATTATTCAGGAGCCTTGCGCCTGCGGCCGTACAAGCGCTCGGATGGAACGGATTACCGGCCGCACCGATGATATGATGATCATTCGCGGGGTCAATGTATTCCCCTCACAGATAGAAGAAGTTTTGATGGGCATCGAGGGCATCGGCCCCGAATACCAGATCAACGTGTTCCGCAAGGGCTATCTTGATGATTTGGAAGTCCTGGTGGAATTGAGAGACGGCACGCTTTTGGAAAAATTCAGCGAATTGGAGAATTTAGAGCGTTCCATTGTCAATAAACTCCACAATGTTTTGTCGATTAATGTGAAGGTTCGTTTGGTGGAACCCCATACCTTTGAGCGTTCTCCGGGGAAAGCCAAGAGAGTGAATGATCTGCGGGAGAAGAAATAGCAGCGAGGAATCTATGAAGACGGGAAGGGATTGTATGAAAGTATTGATGACGGGGAATGAAGCCATCGCAAGAGGCGCTTGGGAAGCCGGCGTTCGGGTCGTTGCCGCTTACCCCGGGACCCCCAGCACGGAAATAACCGAGAATGCGGCCAAATATGAGGAGCTGTATGCGGAATGGGCCCCCAATGAAAAAGTTGCCATGGAGGTGGCGATTGGCGCCGCTGTCAGCGGCGGCAGGGCTTTGGCTTGTATGAAGCATGTCGGCGTCAATGTGGCTTCCGACCCCTTGATGACGGTGGCGTTTACCGGCGTCAACGGCGGTTTGGTTTTGGTTTCTGCGGATGATCCGGGGATGCACAGTTCCCAAAATGAGCAGGACAATCGGCAATATGGGCGTTTGGCCAAAATTCCGGTTTTGGAACCTGCCGATAGCAGTGAAGCCCTGGCTTTTACCAAAATGGCTTTTGAGATCAGCGAAACTTTTGATACGCCCGTGATGTTAAGGATCACCACCAGGGTTGCCCACTCACAGTCCCTTGTCGAGCTGGGAGAGCGGGTGGAAATCCCCTTGAAGCCCTATGAAAAAGACCCGGCAAAATTTGTGATGATCCCGGCCCATGCCCGTCCCCGCCACAGTATTGCCGAAGCGCGGCTGGATAAATTAAGAGCATACGGGGAACAGACCGCTTTAAACCAAGTGGAGATCAATGATCGGAAGATCGGCATCATCACCAGCGGTATCGTTTATCAATATGTGAAGGAAGCTTTGCCCAACGCTTCCGTTTTGAAGTTGGGCTTGACCAATCCCCTGCCGAAGCAGCTCTTGATCGATTTTACGGCCCAGGTAGAAAAGGTCTATGTGATTGAAGAGTTAGACCCGATCATTGAGGAGCATTGTCGGATCCTGGGGCTGTCGGTCATCAGGGAAAAGATCTTTAGCTTAGAAGGCGAGATCTTCCCGGAAATTATTGCCCAAAAATTCTTGGGGAAGAGCTTCCGATTCCTTATCGTTATGAGGGCGTTATGCCAAACCGTCCTCCGGTTCTTTGCGCCGGTTGCCCCCATCGGGCGGCCTTCTATGTGATGAAAAAGCTGAAACTCCATGTGATGGGAGATATCGGCTGTTATACTTTGGGTTGTTTGCCGCCTTTGCAGAGTATTGACACCACGGTCTGCATGGGGGCCAGTATCGGGATGGCCTTAGGTGCGGAAAAAAGCTCGGGGCAAGGAATTTGCGAAAAAATCCGTGGCGATTTTGGGGGATTCCACTTTTATCCATTCCGGGATAACCGGGCTTATCGATACGGTCTATAATAAAGGGATGACGACGACGATGATCCTGGATAATCGGATCACCGCTATGACCGGGCATCAGGAGAATCCTTTGACGGGGCGCCGTGTCAGCGGGGAGCCGACGAAGGACATCTCCTTAGAGCTTTTGGTCAAAGGGTTGGGGATTGACCGTATTGCGGTCGTCGACCCCTTCGACGTTAAGGAATTGGAGCCGGATTTTGAAAGAAGAATTGGCGGCGGAGGAACCCTTCCGTGATTATCAGCCGCCGGCCTTGCGCACTTTTAGAGCGGGAAGAGAAAGAGCCCTGCCGCATCGACCCGGAACGCTGCATGCGTTGTAACCGTTGTTTGAAGATGGGCTGCCCGGCAATCGTGAAGACGGATGCAGCTCCCTTTATCGATGCTTCCCAATGCGTCGGCTGCGGTCTTTGTGTTGCAATTTGCCCCCACGGGGTCATCGAAATGGAGGGGAAAGACTGATGGAAACAACGAAAAATATCCTGATCGTCGGTGTTGGCGGACAAGGTACGATTTTGGCCAGCAGAGTATTATCCCAGCTTTTGATCTCCCGTGGTTATGATATCAAAGTTTCCGAAATCCATGGGATGTCCCAGCGGGGCGGAAGCGTTACCACCCAGGTGCGCTTCGGCGAGAAAGTGTATTCGCCGATCATTGCCCCGGCATCCGCCGATTATATTTTGGCATTTGAAAAATTGGAAGCCCTGCGCGCGCTGCCGTTTCTGAAAGAAGGCGGTCACTTGATCGTGAATGACCAAGTCATCGACCCGATGCCCGTCGTTATTGGCGCCCAGCAATATCCGAAGGATATCGATGCTTTTTTGGCGAAGAGCGGCATCCATTATACCCTGCTCCATGCCCGGGGCATGGCATTGAAGGCGGGGAACGCGAAAGCCGTCAACATGGTATTATTAGGGGCCTGGGCAAAGATTTGGGGTCTCGACCTTGAAGAAGGAAAAGGGATCTTGGAAGCGAATATCCCGAAGAAGTTTTTAGAAGTCAATCTCGTCGGCTTTGAAATGGGATACCGTGCCGCGGAAAGAGCGTGAGAAACAGTGAAATCGTATGCCGGTCTGCAAAAGGGAAAAGAGATCCGTTGTTCCCGTTGTTTTGATAGGCCAGGGGAGATTTGCCGCTATGGCTGTGATGAACAAGGGTTTTGGTTCATTGCGCCCTGTAAAAGCTGTGGAGCTTGGATCAAGTGGTATCGTTCCCCGGAGGGGGAAACCTTTGTGGAAAAGGAAGAGACCTCCTTTATCGTAGATTTTGTGGACGGCGAGGCGGTATTGTCTTTAGCGAAAGAATAGAATGAAATGGAAACAATAGACCCGCAAGCCAACTAACATCGGCTTGCGGGTTTTCGTCTGCGGGCAATGGCCGATAGCGTCGTCAAACCAAAGCCCCTGACCGCTTGTGTATGTCCGTATACACGGCGCGCCCAGGGCCTTTGTCTTTCCTAGCTCTAGGCCCTTGACCACAGCCTCTCATCTTGCCGACTTCGTCGACAATCTGACCGCAAGCCAACATTGGCTTGCGGGTTTTCGTCTTAGGGCAAAAGTTTCTCTTGACAAAAAAAGGGAAAGGGGCTAAATTATTCTTGAATGAGGATAATTTAGCCCTAAAAAATTTCCCTATGCCGAATAGAGAGGAAGGATGAGAATGGAACGGACCTTGAGAGATCATTTAAAGACCCGCTTCACTCATGGTGAATTTACTTGTAAAAAAGAACTGACTTTGTCCATCATCAGCGGAAAATGGAAATCCGCTATCGTCTATCATTTGGGACATCAAGGTACTTTGCGCTACGGTGAGCTGAAAAAGTACTTGGATGTTTCCGTGAGCCATCGGGTTTTGACGAAGCAATTACGGGAATTGGAACAGGATGGCATTATTGCAAGAGAAACCTATCCCACGGTGCCGCCCCGGGTGGAATACAGTATCACACCGATGGGGTTGACCTTATTGCCCTTGATCGAGCAGCTCCTCGATTGGGGGGAAGCCCATATTGAGTATTATCGGGAATTGCTTTAGACAATATTTTTTAGCACCACCGTCTTAATTTGGCTAAATTCCTCCAGGGTGCACATGATCCCTTCATTGCCGATCCCGCTTAACTTATGGCCGCCGAAAGGCGTTTCCAAAGCTCTGAAATCACTGCCTCCGTTGATGACGACGCTGCCGGCGTCGAGATGCTGCGCAGCATAGGAGGCGTTTTGCATATCTCTGGTGATGATGGCGGAAGAGAGGCCGAAGATGGAATGATTGGCCATGGCAACGGCTTCTTCCAGCGTATCAAAGGCGATAATGGGGATGACCGGGCCGAAAACTTCCATATCCCGGGCGATTTCCATCGTACCCTTGACGTCCGAAAGGATGGTCGATTCGTAAAATGCGCCCCGGCGTTTGCCGCCGAGTCGGATTTTTGCGCCTTGAGCGACGGTTTCATTGACTTGGCTTTCCACTGCTTTTGCCGCTTTTTCATTGATCAAAGAGCCCATTTTCGTTTTGGGATCGAGGGGATCTCCCATAGGGAGCGCTTGGATTTTCGCGATCAATTTGCGGATGAAAGGCTCCACGGCGTTTCGTTGCACGAAGAAGCGTTTGCTGGCGCAACAGATTTGGCCTGCGTTCCGCATACGGGCTTGGATCGTTTCTTTGACGGCGAGGTCGAGATCGCCATCCTCCATCAGGATAAAAGCGTCGTTTCCTCCCAGTTCCAAGGTGCAGCGGGTGAGATTTTTGGCTGCCCGTTCCGCAATATGGATGCCCACTTCCGTGCTGCCCGTTAAGCTGATGAGGGCGATATCGGGGCTTGCCACCAGTGCATCGCCGATTCTAGCGCCGGAACCGGTCAATACCTGGATTACACCTTTGGGTACCCTGGCTTCTTGGATCAAGTTGCAGATTTGAAGGGTGGTCAAAGGGGTGTCGGTAGCGGGTTTTACGATAGCGGCGTTGCCGCTGACCAGCGCCGGGGGGACTTTTTGGCCAAAGAGACCCACGGGAAAATTGAAGGGCACGATGCAGGCGATCACACCCAAAGGTTCCCGCATCACCATTTGCAGGGTCCTTTCTTGGTTGACTTCGCTCCCAGGGGGGATGATGGAACCGTAAAGATGCCGAGATTTTTCGATAAACCCTTCTAAAAGGATCGCGACTTTGCCGATTTCTTCATAGGCTTCAGCATATAATTTCCCTGTTTCTTTTGACAAGAGCAGGGCCAGTTCTTCTCTGGTCTTTTTTTTCATCATTTTGTTGCTGAATTTTCTTAGGATCTCGCCCCGTTGATACACGGAATATTCGGCCCATTCTTTTTGCCCTTTGACGGCTGCTGCGATTGCTTCCTCCACATCTTCCTTGGTTGCGGCGGGGACCGTGTCGATGATCGCACCGGTCGCCGGATTAGTCACGGGGACGCGTTCGCCGCTTCTGCTTTCTCTCTTTTCGCCATTGATGAGCATGTACATAGCTTTACCTCCTTCGACGATGTTCCTTTTCACTATAGGAAAAATCTTTCCGGTTGTAAAGTACGCACTATTTTGTAAGCAAGGCACATTTTAATCCATAAAGAGGGAGGTAAACGCAAAACTTTCCACATCGACCAGGCCGCGATCGGTGATTTTGAGCTTGGGGATCACCGGCAAAGCAAGGAAGGAAAGCGTCATGAAAGGGGAGGGTAAGGGGCAGCCCAATGCCTTCCCGGCAGTCAAAAGTTGTTTTTCCGCCGCCGCAACAGCGTGGGGATCAGCGTCGGTCATCAAGCCGGCAATCGGCAAGGGTAAGGCCGCAAGGATTTCCCCCTCTTTGACGGCGACCATCCCACCCCCTTGGTTTGCCAGGGCTTCGGCTGCATGGCGCATTTCCGTCACCGTATTGCCGATAACGATGAGGGGATGGCTGTCATGGGCGATGGTGGAGGCGAGGGCGCCTTCTTTAAGCTGAAAGCCTTCTACGAAACCCCAAGTATGGTTCTGGTTTTTGCCGTGGCGGGCGATGACCAGGATTTTTGAATGTCCCTGCGGTTTTCGATCTCCGCAAGGGGATAGATTTCCTCCGCCGTATAAAGGGAGTCGGGGATGGCCCGGATCACACGGGCGCGGGTTTTCCCTTGGGCGTCGGGGAAAGCGAGGTCTTGCAGGGGAAAGAGATGTACGGTCTCCAGAACGTCCTCTTGCCGATAGGACGGGTAGGCGGTGGTTTTACTTTCTTGCCCGTTTTTATAAACGGCTAAGACGGTAAAATCCTGAAGATTGTCAACAATGAGGAAATCCGCCTTCCTTCCCGGGGCAATAGCGCCCCGATCTTCAGGCAGTAGTGGCGGGCGGGATTGATCGTGGCAAGTGAATGCTTCGGATCGGGTCGAGACCCAGCGCCACCCCTTTTTTGATGATGGGGAGGATATCTCGGCCGTATCCAAATCATGGCAGTTGATATCGTCGGCGCAGAAAGCAAAGCAGGGCCAATTATCTTCATTGATCAGGGGCAAAAGGTTTTCCAGATTTTTGGCGGCGGAGCCTTCCCGAATCCAAACCATCATCCCCCGGGATAGTTTTTCTTTGGCTTCTGCAACGGAGGTCGCTTCATGTTCCGTGGTAATCCCGGCGAGAACATAGGCGTTCAAATCCCGCCCCGTTAAACCGGGGCAATGCCCGTCGATCGGGCGTTTTAGTTCCTTCGCCGCGGTGATCTTATTGGCGACTTCTTCATCTCCGTAGAGAACGCCGAGGAAATTCATCATTTCCCCCAAACCGTAATACTGGGGAAAGGCAGAGAATAACTGCCGAATGTCGTCTTCTCCGATGGCGGCCCCGGCGGTTTTCAGAAGTTGCCGGTACGGCGGAAGGCGCCATATAAATGATATCCAACGGGGTCATCTCCGCTGCTTTTGCCATATACGCGAGGCCCGGCAGCCCCAGCACATTGGCAATCTCATGAGTCGGCGATGACGGTGGTCGTTCCATGGAAAGGGCCGCTTTCCCGAAGGAATGGGGTTTAAATGGCTGCTTTCGATATGGACGAGCGTCGATCAGACCGGGGAGGAGAAGAGTGCCTTTTGCGTCTACGATGGTGTCCGCATTTTCATAAGCGCCGACGCCGACGATTATCCCTTCTGCGACGATGACGTCGGCGGTTTCAATTTCCCCGCTGAATACATTGACGATTTTGCCGTTTTTGATCAGAGATCCCCGGATTCTTCTCCTCTGGCGATACGAATCAGATCTTTCATTTCTCCTCCATGCGGCGGCCTCTGGGCATGCAGATGATCTCCTTGATATTGGTGTCAAAAATATATTGGGAATGCGCAGGGCTCAAAACGATGGCGGTATCCGCGCCTCTGCCGCTGCCTCCGATCGCAATAATTTCTTCCGCAGCGTCAAAATGGCCGGCATCCATCGCCATGGTAGCGACTTCAACGGCAACTTTCATCCCTTGTCCCAGCATGCGCAAGGTATTGGCCACGATTTCCGCGGGATAGACGCCTTGGAATTTGAAATTTAAGGCTCTGTCCACACCGGCAAAAAGATGAGTGGTGCTGATGATCTTCATGCCTGTCGCTTCCAGTTTTTCTTTCATTTCCTGGGGAACTCCTGGGTCCCCTTTTCTTTATATCCTGCTTGATGTGTGACCACGCTCACGGTAAAGCCGGAATCCATCAGTTTTTCCGCTGTTTCTCCATAGGTGGAGGCGAGAACGACCTTTCGAATGCCCAATTCTTTGCCCCGTTCCATTGCCAAAGCTAAAGTGCGGTCCGTATTACGCCGGCCCGGTTTTTCAAAGTATTCCATTTGTTTTTCTCCTTTCCAAGGGATATTTGATGTTAGGTTTATTCTATTTGATTGACAGGAAAAATCAATTTGTTATGATAAAAAAATTAAAGGGGCTTCAATGTGGATAAAAAGGCAGAAAAAAGGCTGGTAAATATTGTTGGCAAAGAGAGCATGCCTTGAGCGATTCTGCGGAAAGACTGTGTTATTCTTATGACGGTACTTTTTACCGGGGAACCCCGGATTTGGTGCTGTTTCCGCAAAATGCCGCTGAAATTGCAGCGATTATGAAAATTGCCAATGAGGGAAGATCGTTTTATCCCCGTGGGGCGAGGACGGGGCTTTCAGGGCGCGATTGCCAATGACGGCGGGCTTGTTCTCGTATTAACCAGAATGAATCGGATCTTAGAGATCAATGACGAAGATATGCTGGCGGTTGTGGAACCCGGCGTGGTGACGGATCATCTCCACCGTGCCGTGGAAGCGAAGGGGCTCTTTTATCCTCCCGATCCCGCCAGTTTGAAGGCGTGCACCATCAGCGGCAATGTGGCGGAGAATGCCGGCGGCCCAGGGGTTCAAATACGGGGTCACCGCCGATTATATCTTAGGCTTGGAATTTGTTAGTCCGGAAGGGAAGATCATTCGTACCGGAGGCCGCACGATTAAAAATGTGGCCGGTTATCATTTGATCGGTTTGATGGCGGAAGTGAAGTGCACTGGGGATCATTACCGAAATCACCTTGCGTTTGATCAAGAAACCGGCTGCGCTCAAAACAGCGTTGCTGATATATGATGATTTGGATTTGGCGGCCAAAACCGTTGCTGCCACGATTCGGGAGGGGATCGTCCCCTGTACGATGGAACTGATGGACGATCTAACCATTGCTTGCGTGGAAAAGACGAAAAACCTCGGGTTACCCAGGACGCCAAAGCCATCCTTTTGGTGGAATGTGACGGGGACGAGTCCAGAGTGGAAGTGGAGATGGAAAAAGTCGTCGCCTTGGCCCGGCGGGAAGGGGCTACGGCGGTGGAAACGGCGACTGACGCCAAGCAGCGGGAACGGCTGTGGTTGGCCCGGCGTTCTTCTTCCGCGGCGATTGCTCATTTGAATCCGACCAAATTTGCGGAAGACATTACGGTCCCCGTTCACAAATTCCCGCGGTTTTAAAGGCATTGAAGGCGATTGCGGAAGAATATGATCTCAAATTGCCTGTTTTCGGCCATGCGGGGGATGGGAATCTCCATCCCAATATTATGGCGGATAAGGAAAATGAAGAAGAAATGGTTCGGGTCAAAAAAGGGTTGGACGCTCTTTTCCGTGTGGCCCTGGATCATCAAGGAACGATTTCGGGAGAACATGGCATCAGCATCTCCAAGAAAAAGTATTTGACTTGGCAAATGGGAGAGGAAGCTCTTGCCTATATGGCCCAAATCAAGCGGGGAGTCGACCCCAATCAAATCCTAAATCCCGGTAAGATTTTTTGAGGCGAGATATGGAAGCAAAACTGCGTGAAGCGATCAATAAATGTGCCCGCTGCGGCACATGCCGGCTAATTGTCCTCTTTACCGGGCAGAAGGCAAAGAGACGGTGGTGGCCAGGAGCAAAGTAGAACTTTTGGACAGGGTTTTTCGGGGAGAGCTCGCGGAGCGATTCTTTGGAAAAGCTCTTTTCCCTCTGTCTTCAATGCGGCGCATGCAGCGATAACTGTCCCAATGGGGTGATGCCTCATCTCTTGATCGCGGAAGCGAGGGCCGCCTTGGTGGAGGCCGGGCATATATCGCCGATCAAGTCGGGGATCTTTCGTCATTTGCTGCCTTACCGTGGGCGGATGGACCTTGCGGCGAAGATGCTCTATCTCTATCAGCATTTCGGTGTGCAAAAACTGCTTCGCATGAGCGGGGTGCTGCACGGCTTGCGTTTGGATAAGATGGATCGCCTTTTGCCGGATAGCGCCGGTTCCGCGCTGAAGAAAACAGAACCAAGCGGCAAAAAGCAGATCAAGGTTGCCTATTTTATGGGGTGTATGACGAATCTTTTCTTCCATGAGACGGGGGAAGCTGTGATTGCCCTTTTGGAAGAAAACGGCGCCGAAGTGGTGATCCCGCCGCAATTTTGTTGTGGGATGCCGGCGCTTTTCAGCGGAGATATGGCCCAGGCCAAAAGATTGGCCGAGAAAAATATCGCTGCTTTTACCGGGGATTATGATTATATCGTCACCGATTGCGCCAGTTGCCTCGGGGCCTTAAAACGCTATGGGGAATTTGGCTTGGAAGGGGAAAAGATTGCCGCCAAAGCCATCGATTTTTCCCATCTGCTTGTTGATATCCTCGGTTTTCAGCCCCAAATCGCCAAAGCGCAGCCGATCCCCGTTACCTATCATGATCCCTGCCATCTGAAACGGCAGATTCGAGGGAGGGAAGCGCCTCGGTTGCTGCTGCAGAGGTTGAGTCCGCTTTACGAATATGTGGAAGCGGATCATGATGTTTGTTGCGGCGCTGCCGGGTCCTTCAATCTCGGGCATTATGATTTGGCGCGGAAAGTCGGGGATCAAAAGGTGGCGGCCTTGGCGAAAACAGGAGCCAAAGTGATCACCACGAGCTGCCCTGCCTGTTTGATGCAGTTAAGGCATATCGTTGGGGAACAGCATTTGGATATCGAAGTGGAACATATCGCCCTGCTCTGTTATAGGGCGCTGCGGGAAAATAAAAATCATTCACATCATGAGGGGGAACAATGGAAGAGCGAAGATTAATTTATTTGCTGCGCCACGGAGAACCGGACGCCGGGCTTTTAGGGGACGGCGCTTATATGATCGGCCAATATGATTTGCCATTGACGGCAAAAGGGCAGACTTCTGCCCGGGAAATGGCGGAGCATTTAAAGGAAGTCCCTTTTACAAAGATCATTTCCAGCGATTTAACCAGGGCCAAAGATACCGCTGCCGCAGTCGCCGCACGCCAGGGGAAAAGTGTGGAGACAACGGCTGCTTTGCGGGAGATTGCCTTGGGAGAATGGGAAGGTCGTGCGATTGAGACGATCCCCGATGCGGCCAAAAAAGACAGAGGCGCGGATTTCGCCGATTATTTAATCCCCGGAGGGGAAACCTTCCGGCAGTTTTCTGCCCGGATCTGGGAGGCTTTCCAGCGCATCAGGGAGGAAAATCCTGGCCATCTGCTCCTTGTTTCCCATGCCGGGGTCAATCGGATGATCCTCTGTGATCTCTTGGACATCCCTTTGCAGAACCAATTTATTTTGGAGCAGGAATATTGCCATTATCACATTCTCTCGGAAAGACGGGGACCATCAAACTACATAAAGCCAATTGCGGTTTTTAAAAATCGGATCGCTTTGGATCTGCCGGATTTTATCCGGGATGGCCCTGATCCCACAATGCCAAAATAATCGACGGTTTGGCAGGTGGAGAAAATGAGGCTATACGGAGTCTTTTTGACCGGCGGATTTCTTTTTTTACTTTTTATGCTATAATACGGATATGATGAAGTGGACAGGGGGAAATCAGATGATTTGTCTGTGTTGCGGAGCGGAAGTCGAAGACGATGCCCAAATTTGTTGGAAATGCCAACACCCTTTTGATGATGTCGAAAGGAGCTTAGCGCTGTATACCGTCACCTATGAAGAAAGCGGCATGCAATTAAACCCTTTGGGTTTTGTGATGTTTACCAAAGACCGGTTGATTTTTTATAAAATCACCGATGAAATGGTCAAAGAGGAAAAGAAAAAGGTCAAAGGTTTATTGACCAAGTGGGAAAAGGCGATGGCCCGATTGATGGATAAGAGTCGTTTTCTCCTGGTATCGCCGGTGGATTTTTTGGCCGAAGGGCCGGAAAACTTTGCTTTGGCGAACTGTGATATTAAAGGACTCGTTTATAAACGCTCCTATTTCAACAGTAACCGGTGGGCAACGGGGAATATTGCCGGTTGGCGGGGCGGTTGTCTAACGATCACCTGGGAAAATCAATCCATGCGGCTTAGAACTGAGATCTCCGGGGAGATCCCCAAAGAGGAACGGGCTGCCATCAGTTTGTTTGAACGCATTTTTGGCGATCGCTTTGAAGCGATTGATTAAGGAGAGATAAAAATGAATCTTTGGCATGATATAGCGCCGAAACGGATTTGCCCCGAAGATTTCTTGGTTGCCGTAGAAATAGGCAAAGGCGGCAAAGTAAAATACGAATTGGACAAGGAAACGGGTTTTATGGCAGTGGATCGGATCTTGTTCACCTCGACGCATTATCCCGCCAACTATGGTTTTATCCCGCGTACATATGGGGACGATGGCGATCCTTTGGATGTGCTTGTCCTTTGCTCTGAGACGCTCTTCCCCATGAGCTTGGTGCGCTGTTATCCCATTGGCGTGATTACGATGGTGGACAATGGCCGCTTTGATGAAAAGATCATCGGTATTCCTTTTATGGATCCTTCTTTCAATAGCTATCAGCAGATCGAGGATTTGCCACAACATATTTTTCATGAAATGAGCCATTTCTTCCGGGTCTATAAGGAATTGGAGCATAAGAAAACCGTTGTGGATGAAGTAAAAGGGCGTGAAGAAGCGATTCGGATCATTCGTACCGCCATTGATCATTATGCGGAAACCTTTGGAAAAAGTGGGGGAGCAAAATGAGTTGTGGTCCTGATGCGGTCCTGGAGGCCGGCAAAAAACTTCTGGCAGAAGGCCTGATTGTGCGTACTTGGGGCAATGTGAGTTGCCGCCGGGGAGCCGAGATGTGGATCACCCCCAGCGGCCGTTCCTATGAACGCCTTCATCCGGAAGATATCGTGAAGATGGATTTGCGGACGGGAACTTATGGCGGGAGTGTGAAACCTTCTTCGGAATGGCGCGTGCATCAGGGGATCTATTTGGCAAGGCCGGATATTGCCTTTATTATCCATACCCATCAAATGGAAGCATCCGTATATAGTACTTTTGGCCGTGATTTGCCTGTGGCCGACGGAATCGTTCCGATCGCTGCCTATGGTTTCCCCGGCAGCGAGACTTTGGAAATGGCGGTAGAGGCTGTATTGGGAGAGGCCGACGGCGTATTGATGGCCAATCACGGCATCCTCGCTTTTGGCAAGGATGGAGAAAGCGCGTTTTCCTTTGCTCGGGAGATGGAGGAAGCTGCCAAAAAGGTGATCAAACAGGCGGAAATGGAAGAAGGGCAGCGTCAATTTGCCGCAGTTCTTCAAGATATGGCGGTCGTTCCTGAGGTCACGATGCCGAAGACGGAGTTTTATTCCGAGGCGATCAAGTCGGCGCGCCGGGATATTGCGGCCCTGTTCCCGGTTGATACCGGTTATATTCAGGCTTTTTCTCGCTTGGGTAAAAAACTTTGCCCCTATATTGATGATTTTGCCCAGATCGTTGGCGTCGATATGATTGGAGCGCCTTTGGAAACGGATGCCATTGTAGCTGCCTTGGGAGATCGCCAAGGGGTCTTTCTTGCGGGAGCGGGGGCGGTTTTCGGCGGCACAACATTGGAAGATGCCAAAGCTGCGGCGACCATCGCCGAAAAGAACTGCCGGGCATTTTTTAAGGGGCTGCTCTTTGCCGGGGCCAAGGCTTTGGGCGCAGAGGAAGCGCTTGCTTTGCGAAAATTTTATTTGGATATTTATTCCCGTCGCTATTGATCAGATGGTATAGTCTAATAGCATGAGAATGGATTTCCTGTTTGCCGGACCGGCATTTTTTTCTTTACGGGGAATTTTTTATCAAGAATAGAGGAAATGATTTTCTTTTTCCCTATAAACTGATATGATAGTGATAGTTTGGATAAAGGAAGATAAACATGAAAGTGCATATGGTGGAAAGGAAGGCGGACGGCGCCTTGCTTTTGACGGCCCTGATTTGGGGCAGCGGCTTTGTGGCAGTGGATTATAGCTTGCAATGCGGTTTCCCCTCCAGCTTGCTGAATTTGCTTCGTTTTGCTTTGGGTGCGTTGATTTTTTTACTGATTTTGAACCGCAATGTTCGCCTGATCCCAAAAACGACCTGGAAAAAGGGATTGATTGCCGGCGCTTTATTCTTTGTTAGTTTTTATACCCAGACTTTGGGCATGGTTTATACCTTAACCTCCAACAGCGCTTTTATTACCGCCACCAATGTGATCATGGTGCCCTTTATCATGTGGTTGGTATTGAAACGCCGCCCGGACCCGAAAACCTTTGTCGCTTCGGCACTTTGCCTTTTCGGTGTTTTGGTTCTTACCTCCGGCGAAGGGTTTTCCCTGCAATTCAATTTTGGGGATTTCTTGACGCTGCTTTGTGCGTTTACCTATGCACTTCACATCTGCTACTTAAATGTAGCTGCTTCGGATACGAAGGCCGTTCACTTGACTTTTGTGCAAATGCTGGTTGTTGCGGTGATTGCCTTGATCGTCTTTGTGCTTTTTGAGCTCGAGGGGTTGGGCGCAGTGCAATGGGGGAAGGGGCTCCTCCCTGTGCTCTATTTGGGGATTTTTCCCACCAGCCTTTGTTTGTTTTTGCAGATTTATGGGCAGCAGTTGACTTCGGCGCCCAAAGCCGCGATTTTGCTCTCATTGGAATGTGTTTTTGGCAGCTTGTTGACGGTTCTTTTTGGCTTCCGAACCGCTTACGATGATAATTGTTGTCGGCGGTTTGATTGTGTTTTCCTCGGTCTTGATTATGGAATGGCGGCCGAAAACGGAACGATAGCCCTTTCGGCAATGGCGTTGCTCCTTATGGAGACGGTGAGGAAGATTGGGAAGGTGAGAAAATGGCAAACGAAGAATTTAAGGCGAAATTACAGCTCTTTTTCCAAGAATCGGTGCGCATCACGACCCGTTATTTTAAGGCCAAATTGATCGTCTCCCTGCTTTTGGCGATCATTTCCGGGGGGATTTTCTATCTTTTGGATTTTCCTCTTTATGGTTTTCTGGGGATCGTCCTTGGGGTGTGTAATATTGTGCCGGTTTTTGGCGCTTGGGTTGCAGCCCTTGTCATTTGCCTGATTTTATTATTTTATCAGCCGATTTGGGCGCTCTATGCGCTTTTTGTGATCTTAGGCTTGCAGATTGTGGAGCAGTTTGTCCTTACGCCTTTGATCATGAAAAAGGCGATTGATTTAAAACCTTTGGTCATTATTGCCGTTGTGATGGCAGCAGGCCTGTTGACAGGTTTTTGGGGGATGGTTTTTGCTTTGCCCCTAGCTGCAATCATCAAACTCGGTTATGATTTGTTTTTTCACCGTGACTACCCGGGCGAATAAAGCGGGTGGAAGCGAAATAACCTTTGCAGCAGCAGGAGGTCCGTTTGGCGATGTTCAATGAAATGGGAATTTTTTATTGGTACGGCTATTTTCAACCGTTACAGTTGCGTTTGGATGAAATTAAGGCGGCAGGCTTTAACGGCGTGATGCTTTGGTGGGAAGATGAAATGGGCGAGGCGCCGGAAAAAATTAGCCATATTCCCGGCCGTGTTCGGGAACAGGGGCTCGATATCTATAATGTCCATATGGCAGGATTGGATAGCGATGAAATCTGGCAGTCCAGTCAAAGCCGGCGGCAGGCTATGTAAAACGGGTTTGCCAAACCATTGAGGAGATGGCCGATGCGGATCTGCACCAATTGGTGATCCATCTTTGTGAGCGGGGCGATATTCCCGATGCCCCCAAGGAACTTTTGTACAGTATGGAAGATATCCTTCCTTATGCGGAAGCCAATCGTACCGTGCTGGCGATTGAAAATACCTGGCGTGATGATTATCTTGATTTGGTCTTTCAGGAATTTCCCGTCAAAGAAGTGGGCTTTTGTTATGACACTTCTCATGGGCAGTTGAGAAGCCATCAAGGGATGTTGGAGCGTTGGGGCCATCTGCTGGTGGCGAACCATATTTCCGATAATGATTTGGTGGAAGACCGTCATTGGTTGCCCTTCGACGGGGAGATTGATTTTGCCCCTTTGATGAAGCGGCTTAGCCCGGCGGACATGCCCTATACTTTAGAAGTGGTCACCAATCAAAAGCTATACCCGAAAAGCGAAGATTTCCTTTCTGCCGCCTATGAAAAGGCCTTGAAATTGCGGGAGATGGTGCGGGAAATCGAAGGTTGAACCGCTGAGACTGCAGATAAAAGCCGATAGCGTTGTCAAATCAAAGCCCCTGGCCGTAATGGTTGTCCATACTGTACTGCCCCAGGAAAAACGGACATTGAAAAGAATCCCCCAAACGTAGGATAATAAACTTACGAATGGGGGATTGTCATGTCAAAAAGAAGATATACAAAAGTTCAGGAGCTGTTACCGGAAATCAAAGGAATGCTCGCGGCAGGATGTACCCATAAAGAAATTGCGGCATATTTTCAGCTGCAAGGAGATCGGCCTGTGCATCAGCTGTTAAAAAGAGAAAGAAGGAAGGAAAGAAAAGCAGAGTTCGGAATTGTACCGCGCCGCCCTGGTCGCCCGAAAAAGGATGCGGCGGAGGAAGAAAAAGAATATAAAATCAAGCGGCTAGAGATGGAAAACCGGTTATTGCGGGATTTTCTTCGTGCCGCTGGAAGGAAGTGAGGCCATCTGTCAAGTATGAAATCATCTATTTCCGCAAAAATCAATATCCGGTAGCTACGATGTGCCGCTTCTTTGGCGTATCCCGCAGCGGTTATTACAACCATATACAGCATAGAGGTAAACCGGAGAAAGATGCTGCTTTGTCAAAAATAATTGCGGAATGTCAACAGCGCTGCGGGAGCACCTATGGATACCGTCGTGTTTGTTTATGGTTAGTGCGAGAAAAGAATTTGCGTCTTAATCCCAAGACGGTACTTCGTGTGATGAACAAATACGGACTGCTTTCAGAAATTCGCCGTACTAAGAAATATAAGCGCATGGGTCAACAGCTGCACAGATATGAGAACCTGTTAGATCGCAACTTTATTGCTACGCGTCCTAATGCTAAATGGGTAACCGATATTTCTTACATTCATACGGCCCAAGGCGTGCTCTATTTGTCTATGATTCGCGATCTATATGATCATAGCATTGTTGCCTATCAGACCGGGACAAAACAAACCGTAAATCTTGTATTAAAAACGATTATAGCGGCAATGGAGAAAGAAGAAGTCGCTGCGGAGTTACAGCTCCACAGCGACCAAGGGCTTCAATACACTTCTCTTGGGTATTTTAACCTAACCAAAGAATATGGCATTACGCCATCGATGTCAAGACGCGGGAACTGTTATGACAATGCCATGGCGGAAAATTTCTTCTCCATTCTCAAAACGGAGTGTATATATCGGCAGAAAATCAAAACCTTCGATGAAGCTCGATTTCTTATTGACGAATACATTGATTTCTATAATAATGAGCGTATACAAACAAAAACAAGCCTGACGCCGCTGGAAAAACGACGTCAAGCTGTCTGATTTCACGATATTCTATGTTAGGGTCTTCTTTTCCCTGTCCTTTTATTTCGGGGCAGTACAGTCTAGATACGCTGCGCGTCCAGGGACTTTGCTTTTCCTAGCTCTAGGCCTTTATCTGCAGCCTCTCATCTTGCCGACCTTGTCGACAATCTGGGCCGTGCGGTTAACCGCACGGCCTTTCGACTGTCAATAAAGTGCTTATAGCTGTGTTCCAGCAAAACCGCAGACCGCTCATGTACGTCTCTGTACACGTCGCGTCCTGCGGTTTTTCTGCGCCTTGCTCTAAACCCTTTCTTGGCAGTCTCTTGTTTTATGAGAAAGCGAGGGTTTTTCGACGACCTGTCATCCTGTAGGCCAAAATCCGCTTTCAGTCTCTTTTGTCTACAGTTTAGCGGCCCTACCGTAGTACGGTAGGGCCGCTTTGCTGTGTGTTTTGTTAATGTCTTCAGTCTTTGCGAAATAGATTGAGGAATTTTGCCAAAAAGAGGTGGGTGCTACTTCTTCATCTACTGCTTCTACCCGTTCGGCGGCAGGGGCAATTTCCGGAGTGGTTGCCATGATCTGTACCGATCGGGGAAAGCTCCTGATTCGGTGCTACAAAGGATACCGGCATAATTTTATTGTCATTTTGCAGATAGTCGCTAAATTCATCTTTGGCGGTGCTGATACCGTCTCTTAACTCTTCCTGTCCGTTGACGAGGCTTTCCGCCCCGGCGGGCATTTGGGCAACTTCTGTGGATAAAGTTGCCAAGCCTTCATTGAGGGCATTGATGCCGGGGAAAAGGCCGCCTTCGATCCCATCTTGTAATTCGGCGAAACCGAAGATCAATCCCGAAGAAGCAGATGCCATTTGGGTGAGACCTGCTTCCATGCTGCCGTATCCGTCTCCCAAAGTGGAGATGCTGTCGATATACGTTTCAATCCCGTTGGCATAGCTTTCATATCCGGTTTTTGTTTCCGCCAGCCCTTGGTCAATTTGGTCGATGGTATCGTAAATATCTTCGGAAATCGCGGTTTGTACTTGGCCGAAACCGGCGGTAATGGTCCCGGAATTCCCTGCCAGCGTAGTAAGACCGCTATCGAGGTCTGCCGCGCCGCTTTGGATCTCTTCCAGAGCCAGGACATAAGCGTCTAAACCTGACGCCAGGGTGTCGGCGGCATCGATCAGGTCTTGGATATTGCCGCTTCCGGAGGAAAGGTTATTGAGAACCGTTCCCAAATTCTGGTTAGCGGTATCGAAGTTGCTGTTGAGCCCGGTTAGCGTTGCCGATATGCCGGATAAGGTGGCGGCTTCGTTGGGATAATCGGCTGCGATCGTGGCTGCGACGGTATCCAGTTGATTGGGGATCGCGCTATAATTGCTTTGCAGATCGAGATAGGATTGATAGAGAGTTTGCAGGGAAGCGCCGATCTGGCTGATGCCGTCAATAGTACTCCCCAAAGCGGTGATCCCATCCGCCAAGGAATGCGCGCCGGTGGCCATTTGGTTTCCTTCGGTCACCATGGTACTAAGCCCGTCGCTGGTGGCTCCGGCTCCCATTGCGCTTGAAGAAACCCCGTCAGCAAAGGAAGAGAGCCCGGTTCCGTATTGTTCCAGTTCCGTTTCGATCGTAGTGCGGCTTTGAGCGAGAGCGCCGGTGCCGTCTTTCAAAGCGGTGATCCCCGCACCCATTTCTTCTCCACCGTCTTTGATTGCCGTACCGTTGCTTTCCAGCTGGGTAAACCCGTCGCTGATGGCGGTGGAGGAAGTGGCGCTGCTTTGGAGCCCTGTGTTCAAGGCTTCTAGGCCAATTCCATATTGATCAAAGCCCAAGGAGATATTTTCTTCATTCGCTGATAAGGTATTGACGCCTTCATGCAGAAGATCGATACCTGCGCTTAAATCATAAAGGCCGTCCTTTAATTGGCCGGTGCCGTCGATCAGCTGATCCATGGCGCTGAGCATCGCTACTAAGCCGTCATCCAATTCCCCCAATTCATCCATGGCGGGCATGGAATAGGGGGACATTGCGATGGTGAAACCGCTGATTTCAAGATCTGTCGCAGTAAAATGTATCGTTGTGATCAAGTCTTGCTTCGGCAAAACGGAATAGACGAGATTGCGATCCTCTCCAACGACGACGCTGTTGGCGTCGGGCGCTTCGATCTCTTTGCACATATTTTGCGGCAAGACCAAAGTCATCTGTAAGAGGAAATTCTCATGAAAATAGCCTTCCGTCTCTCCGTTGGCCCGGGCTTCGATATGGATGGTGACTTCGCCATCGGCAGCGATGAGATCTTCCGCGTCAACGGGTGTGCCGTTGAGCCTGTAATCAAAGTGGAATTCCCAGGGGAGCTCCGCTGTAGCCAGGGTACCGGCATAATAGAAACCATCGTCATTGGCGGTGCATTCCCAGCGGATCTCATCGCCGTTGATGACCGGGGCATTTTCGCCGCTCAAATTTTCCACCTTTGTATAGTTCCCGTAGTCGACATAGACGCCGTCCTCCGGTGTTTCGATATGGTTAATGACGACGATGCTTATAATGCTGCCGTCGCTTGCCAAATTGATATAGACCGTTTCATCCTTTTCAAAGGATGTAATGGTATCGGCGCCATAGAGTCCTTGTGAAGAAGGGAAAAAAGCGAGGATGATCATCATGAAAGCAAGCAGGAGGGCGAAGCATTTTTTAATTTTCATATTTGCAGTTCCTCCTTTGCGATAAAGTTTGATTTTCGTGTTGTTTTTGCGATGAGTTTATCCGAGATGACCAGAAGAGGCGGTAGAATAAAGATGACCATGAATCCGCTCAAGACCGCTCCGCGACCGATCAAGACGCCGATTTGGCTGATGGACGAGATCTGCGATAAGACCCCTTCCCCAAAACCGGCAACGGCTAAAATCAGTGCGGAAGTCATGACGGAGCCGCCGACAGCGGACATCGCTTCCATTGCCGCCGGTTTAGGCGCCAAGGTTCGGCGAAACTCCATATAGCGATTGCCCATCAGGATGGCATAGTCGATGGTTGCCCCCAATTGGAGGGAGCTGACAATCAAATAGCCGATGAAAGCCGGGGAAAAATCGGTAAAATAGGGAACCGACATATTGATCCAGATGGAGGCTTCAATCACCAAGACAAGGATGATCGGGATGCTCAAAGAGCGGAAAGTGACCATGATGATGAAGGCCACGGCGATAATGGAGAACAGGGCGACGACCTTGCTGTCGGTAACGACCGTCTCCTTGATATCATTCAAACTGGTGGTGTTCCCGGCCATCAGCCATTCCCCGGGATAGTACTCTTCTGCCAGGGCTTCGATTTCTTGAGCGGCTGAAAAAGTTTGCGGCCCCTCATTTCCGATATTGAGGTAGGCGATGACGCGGCTATAGTCTTCGGATAAAAATTGTTCCCGTACCGATTCCGGGAGAAATTCTCTGGGGATCGCCGGGTCCGTTACGGTGGTGAGCCCTTGGACGCTGCGAACATAAGATAATTCCTCCAAGGCGTCGCAGAAAGCGTTCTCTTGGGCGACGCTGTCATTGGGGATGAGGATCATGACCGGGCTGAAATAGCCGAATTGATCCGAGATTTTTTCCCGCTGTTCTTGGGCGTCCCCGGCCTGCGCGCTGCCGGCGGAATCGCCGTAAAGGAAATTATTATTGCTTTGCGCAAGGTATGAGGGAGCCAGAAGCAGGAGCAAAAGGATGAAAATGGGCCACCGCAAGCGGACGGTCCACTTTCCCATACCTTTAAATTTCGGCAAAAACGGTTTGTGCCGCGTCTTGTCGATGAGTTTATTAAAAACGATGATTAACACCGGTAGCAGCGTGATCGTACAGAGAAAACTAAAGAAAATCCCTTTTGCCAGTACCAAACCGATATCCTGACCGATCTTATATTCCATGAAGACCAAAGCGGTAAATCCGGCGATGGTGGTTAAGGCGCTGGCGGAAATAGAGGAAAAAGAGCTCCGCATGGCTTTGGATAAAGCGTGATGTAAATCGAGGCCGCTGTCTTTTTCTTCCAAATAGCGGTGCATGAGAAAAAGGGAATAGTCAAGAGAGATCGCCAATTGGAGCACAGCGCAAATTCCTTGGGTGATAAAGGAGATCTCCCCGAAAATCAGATTTGTCCCCATATTGAGGGCGATGGCAACGCCGATGACGATTAAATAGGGTAACGGTTCGATCCAGGAACGCCCGGCAAGCATCAAGATCAAAATACATAATGGAACCACGACGAGAACGATGCGGCCCATTTCCGTATTGAGGACGGAACGCATGAAGCGGCTGTCTTCCGCCGCACCGATAATCGGCGTTTCCTCCGAAAGCAGGTTGCGAATTTCTATGATTGCCATCCCCGTAGCGATGCTATAATCATTTTCGGCGAATTCGACTAAGAAGAGGGCATTATTATTGAGATAATAATCATTGAGCAACCCTTGGTCGATAAATTCCAAGGGCTGATGGATATCGGCCATATCATCCAGCCAGATCACATTGGCGACGCCGTCAATAGCGGCGATTTGGCGCTTGACCTCTTCGGCTTCGATCAGGCTGACATCTTCGATCATGATTTGGGCCGTGCCGGGATAACCGAAGTCTTGCTTCAGGATCGTGATCGCTTTTTGTGTTTTGCTTTCTTCCGGCAGATATTTGGCCAGATCATAGTTGACCCCGACTTGTAAGGCGAGAAAAAAACCAACAATCACAAGGACGGCAAAAACAACCATAATCGGGATATGGTATTTTTGATAGAATGCGACAAGGTTTTTCATGCTCTCCTCACTTCCAGTCTTTGACATCACCGAGGAAAATGTGAATAATGCGGCTGACGCGTTCGGTTAGCATGCGCACATCACCGTTATATTCCCGAAAAACCTTGAACATGGACGCCGCAATAGCGGAAGCCAGGATCTCCATGATCAGCGGATCCTGTTTATCGCTGGGAAGCGCAGGGAGAAGATCAAGAGACAACCGTTCGCAGATGAGGATCTCCACATCCTCCCGTACGCCGGTATTGGGCGCGCCGATTTCATTGCTCATCAAAATCATGAACTGTTTTTGCCGCGCTAAAAAGACGCGGGTCAGATTTGCGGCCAGCTGTTGGATATGATCCGTATCCCATTTTTCATAACTGTCTTCTTGGTTTTGGATGATTTGCTTGATATCTTCCCAAGCAGGTTCCACAACGGCCCAGAAAAGAGCTTCCTTATTTTCAAAATAACGGTAGATATTCCCGACGGTGATATTTGCGCTATTGGCGATTTGCCGTAAAGAAGTATGTTGATACCCCCAGGAAAATAGGGATTCTTCCGCAGCTTGGAGAATGCTGTTCCGGACGGATTCTTTTTGTATCTGCATAAATAAACCTCCGTTCATTATTAAAATAGCATTGGTCCTGTTAAAAGTCAATGAAGATTTTGGGAAGATTTCTGTTTTGTATGCCTTTTTAAAAAATAGATAATAAAAAATTGTTGACAAAAAGCGGGAGGGCGTATAATATAGTTAACAAGGTTAGATATTTACCAAGTAAACTATAGGAGGGGCCGATTGATGCGCTATACCAAGCAGACCCAAAAATATTTTGACGCCCTCCAGGAGATGACTGCCATTAATCAAAGGATCAGCAATGGAGGCAAGCTCACCAAGAGCGAGCTTATGATGATCATCACGATTGGCAAATATATGGACCGTCCTTATGGCGTGAAATCCTCGGAGTTGAGCCGTGAATTAAAAGTTTCTACGGCGGCGATTTCTAAAATGCTGCGTGTTTTGGAAAAGAAAGGGCTGATCGAGCGGAACAGCGATCAAAATGACCGCAGAGTGGTGTATGTTCGTTTGACTTATTCCGGGGACGATGCGTTTCTGGAGGCCATGGGGGAAAGAGAAGATTTGCTGGAAAAAGTTTTTCAACGGATGGGGAAAGAGAATGTTGAAAACTTTCTTTCCATGTGGACGTCATTCAATCATCTCATGGAGGAAGAGTATAAAAAGAAGAAAACAGAATCAAAGAGAGGGAATAAGGAGATGAAAACAGTTTTTGTTGAAGGCGGGAATCATCCCTTTACGCCGGCGGATGTTTTGGAAAGAATGGGGATGCCCCGAGATCATCAGTTCGGCGAGAAGTTGGCGCTTGTCCTTGAGAAAGCGGCGGCCATTGCGAAACCGAAAGCGTTCTATATGGAAATGAAGATTGAGAAGCGGACCGATCATTCTGTTACCATCGGCGGTCAGACCTTCCAAAGCACGGCACTGGCAAAGAATCTTGCCGAGGTCGACGTTGTTTATCCATATCTTTGTACCTGCGGAAAAGAACTGATGGAATATGCCGAAAGCTTGGATGATATGATGGAGCAATATGCTTTCGATACCATTATGGATATGTACAGAAAAGAAGCCCTTGTCGCAATGACGGCAGCGCTCTCAATTCTTTAGAAGAAGGTGGTCAGACCTCCGCTGTCAATCCGGGGTCCCCTCACAGATTGGCCACTCCATGAGCAAACCAAGCTCTTTACTCTTTTTGATGAAAATGCCGTGAAAATCGGTGTTTCTTTATCCGATAGTTGTATTATGTACCCCATCAAAAGCGTTTCCGGTATCCGTTACCCGACAAGTACGACTTTCCATAATTGCGCACTTTGTCAGAAAAAGAGCTGTCCGGATCGAGAGATACCTTTTGATCAAGAAGTATACAAAAGAACCATGCAAGAATAGAACTTGCTTGACTGAAGGAGGGTTATCATGGCAATCGTACTGGGTATCGACACAGGTGGCACCTATACCGACGGCGTCATCGTTGATTTGGAAAAAGGAAATCCTGGCAGCTACCAAAGCCGCAACGACCCATCAGGATCTCATCGTGGGGATTCGTAATGTGATCGGTCAGATCATTACCGAAAAGGATCAAATTGATTATGCGGCGCTTTCCACCACCTTGGCCACAAATGCTTTGGTGGAGGACCGCGGTTGCCGCGTGGGGGCTTTGATTTTAGGATATCGGTTGGAAGAAAGTTTGCCCCAATGTGAGTGCGTTTTTTTGCCGGGGTGTATGGATATCATGGGGAGGGAAACAGAAGCTCTGGACATTGAAATGACCCGGGAAGCCATTGAGAATCTACGCGGGAAAGTCGATGCGGTGGCAGTTTCCGGATTTTTCAGTGTGCGTAATCCCGACCATGAGGAAGAAGTGAAAAGCCTCGTCCGTGAGATTTTAGGCTTGCCGACGGTGGCCGCCCATGAATTGACAACGGCATTAGGCTTGAAAGAGCGCACCGTAACGGCGATCTTGAATGCTCGCTTGCTCTCGGTCATTGATCAGCTAATGAATGCCGCGAAAGCGGCGTTAAAGGAGAAGGGGTTCGATGTGCCGATCATGATCGTCAAAGGGGACGGCAGTTTGATGAATGAAAGCGTTGCCAGAGAGCGTCCGATCGAAACGATTTTGTCGGGTCCTGCTGCCAGCATCATCGGGGCAACGTACCTCCATGGTTCGGAGCAGGGTCTTGTTCTCGATATGGGCGGGACTACGACGGATATCGCCGTTTTGAAAGACGGCCGTCCGCGCCTTGACAGTGAAGGCGCCAAAGTCGGGGGTTGGCGTACCCGTGTGGCCGCCACCGACGCCAATACCTTTGGTTTGGGAGGCGACAGCCGTATTTTCTACGACCAAATTAAGAATGAGCTGCTGCTCGGGCCTCGCCGCGTTCTCCCCATTTATTCCATTGCCGAAAAATATCCCCAATATATTGAAGAGCTAAAACACTTGCGTTTTCGGAAATCGGCGGTCATTACTCATGAAACTGTTGAGGGCTATCAAATCTTAGAAGCCCCCGATACGGTAGAAGGTTTGAGTGAAGTGCATCAACAGATCCTCGAGATCCTTGCCGACGGGCCCCATACGGTGATCACCATTGGCGAAAAAATTGGTAAGGATCCCAATTTGCTGACTTTTGAGCCCTTGGTCAAACATGGTGTGATCGGCTTGATCGGCTATACGCCTACGGATCTCCTCCATGTGACCGGGGATTATACTGCGGGAGACCCCAAGGGGCCGCAACTGGCTGCCGAACTGATGGCCCGGCGTTGGGGACTGCCCTTGGATGCCTTCTTGCGCAAGACGAGAATGGCCATTATCGAGAAGCTTTGCCGGGTGATTTTGGACAGTGTTTTGGACTATGAAAAGGCGCCCAAGAAGGAAAATAGCCCGATGGTGGAGTATTTTATCGAAAATGCCCTTTGGGGGAAGAAAGACAGTTTAATGGCCCATGGGTTTTCTCTCAAGATTCCCATTATCGGTATCGGTGCGCCGGTGAAAGCATGGTTGCCCCAGGTAGCGGAAAAATTCCATACCGATTTGTTGCTGCCCAATCATTATGAAGTTGCCAATGCCGTCGGCGCCGCTGTCGGTAAAGTGGTGACAATTTACCGGATTTTGGTGCAAAATCATGAGAGCGAAGGGATTTCCATCTATGCCCCTTGGGGGAAAAAATCCTATGGCTTGGAAACTTTTGCCAATGACGACGATCAAACCCAAAAAGCCAGGATGAACAAAGTCGTTGCCGTTGCTATTGCCGCCGGGAGGAAGCGCATGGTCGAGGAAATGGCAAAACAGGGTCTTGCCGACTATGATGTGTTGGTTGAGCGGGAAGATTCCACGGTAAGTGATGGCTATAGCGATAATTTGAAAATATATATTGAAACGAAGCTGGAGATTATTGCTGTTGGCAGACCCCAATGGCATTGATGATGGATTGCCGTAAGGAGGAAATGAAATGCCCAAAATGAAGCTGATTGCCTGCCGCACCTTAGAGGAAGAGATTCTTGCGGTTTTACCTTCTGATGTCGATGCGGTTTTTTTAGAATATGCCTTGCATGATACGCCGGAGATCTTGCACCGTGAATTACAGGCGGAATTTGACAAGGATACGGAACACGATACCATCTTATTGGGCTACGGCCTTTGCTCCAATAGTGTCGTCGGGGTGAAATCCGACCGTCATCAGCTCGTCATCCCTAGAGTCCATGATTGTATCAGCCTGCTTTTGGGGGCGAGAGAGAAATATGATCAGCAATTCAAATCGTTCCCCGCGACCTATTATTTGAGCAAGGGCTGGATCAAACAAAAAGGGGACCCCTATTCCGCTTTTATCAAATACAAAGGGATGTTCGGAGAGGAAATGGCAATGGAAACCACCAAGATGATGTATAATAATTATCAGCGCATCGCCTATATCCATACTTTGGGGCAGGATCAAGAGGATGTGGCTTTTAGCAGGGAAGTAGCGGATTTTCTCGGGATTGGTCACACGGAATTGAGGGGAACCTTGACATGTTCCATGCTTTGGTCAGCGGGGACTGGGATGAGCGTTTTGTTGTCGTGCCGCCGGGAACTGCCTTTGCACAGAAAGATTTCATGTGAATATTGATTAGATCCTGGGAAATCCTTTCCGAGGATCTTTTTTGAGAATTTTGTCTTGACTTTAACACAATGTCATGGTGTATTCTCTTCTTGGAGGGAAAATGATGGACTATCAAATCAAGGAAATTGCCGAGATCACCGGTTTATCCCAGCGGATGTTGCGCCATTATGACCTGATTGGACTTCTTCAGCCGGCGAGGAAGGAGAATGGGTATCGGATCTATGGTGAAGAGGAAATGCAAAAATTGCAGCAAATCCTCTTTTTCCGAGAGCTGGGGTTTTCTTTGGCGGAGATCAAGGGTTTTTTGCAGCGCGCGGATTTTGATCGTAAAGAGGCATTTCTGGCCCATAAAGAGATGTTGTGCTTAAAAGAAAAGCGGATCAAACGAATGATAGCATCCATTGATCTTTGCCTTTTAGAGTTGGAGAAAGGAGAAAAAACCATGACCGATACGGAGAAGCTCGCTGTGATGAGCAAAAAAGAAATCGATGCCTTTCAGTCTCGTTATCGTAAAGAAGCTGTCCAAAAATATGGCGAGGAGTCGGTTCGGGCTGCGGAAGCGAAGACGAAGGATTACGATGATGAAAAATGGGGCGCCATTCAGCGCCGTTCCCGTGAGATTTTGCTTGCCTTGGCGGATTTGATGGCTGTTCCCGTTGCCGATTCCCGGGTTCAGGATTTGGTGCATGCTTACCGTGAGGAGATCACGGCTAATTATTATGATTGCACCGTCGAGATCTATGCGGGTTTGGGCAGGCTCTATATGGAAGACGACCGCTTTACCCAATATTTTGAAGATATTTGCCCCGGGCTGGCCCTTTATATGTCGGAGGCGATTCGGTATTACTGCCAAAACCATAAGTAAGACCGCCTCTCAGCATATCTTTTCCTTGACGGATGGAAAAAAATCCGTTACAATATTTGTAAATGAATCATATTCCGTGGGGGAGTAGTTTGCATAAGTTTTTGACTTATGTGTCAAGTCAACATACATGGCCATTGCGGCTTGGCTTGTCTTAAAGAACCAGACCCATGTGTAGCTTATGCTGCACATGGGTTTTTTGCATGAAGGGGGAGACGCGGATGAAAGATGCGTATTTGAGGAGCGGCAAAGATGTTTTAGAAGATCTCTCGGTTGACCCGGGTTATGGTTTAACGGAACAACAGATCGCAGAAAACGGGGAAAAATACGGGTATAATATGTTTGCCCCTAAAGAGCAGAAGAGACTTTGGCGCAGAATTTGGGATGGGGCGAAAGAACCGATGATTTTGTTACTTTGGCTGGCTGCATTGATTACCTTCAGTGTGAATCTGATGCGTTATTATAATGGCGGCGAGGCGGAGTATATTGAATTTGTCGGTATTTTTATTGCCATTTTCTTGTCGATCATAATCGGGGTCATTATGGAAGGGCGCAGCGCCAAAGCTTTTGAAGCCTTAAACCGTATGAAGGAAAATCATCAAGTCCGGGTATTGCGGCAAGGGGAGATGATGCTGATCCCGCAGAAAGCTATCTTGGTGGGAGATATTTTGCCGGTCGAAACGGGGGATAAGATCTGGGCCGACGGACGTTTGCTGGAGGCGGCGTCTTTGTTGGTGGATGAATCTTCTCTGACAGGGGAAAGTATGCCGGTGGGCAAAAATGCGGAAAAAGTGCTCACGGATCCTCGTACGCCGGTGGCGGAACGGGTCAATTTACTTTATTCCGGTTCTTTTGTGGCGGCAGGTACCGGAAAGATGATCGTTACCGCCGTGGGAGATCATACGGAATTTGGCCTCATTGCCCGGGAGTTGGCGGTGGCGGACGAAGGTCTTACGCCTTTACAACAGAAATTGGCCAAGCTGGGGAAAACGATCGCGATCATCGGCGCTATTATTGCCGGGATCATCTATTTTTTGCAGTTGTTTTTACTCCTTTCTCATGGCGGCTTGAGTTTTGATGCTGTTACCGATGCCCTGATTACTTCCATTGTTTTGATCGTTGCGGCGGTTCCGGAAGGGTTGCCCACGGTCATTGCCTTATCCTTGGCGATCAATATGATCCGCATGTCGAAACAGAATGCTTTGGTGAAGCGCATGTCCGCCTGTGAGACGATTGGCGCTGTCGATATGATCTGCTCCGATAAAACCGGTACTCTGACGGAGAATCGGATGACCTTGCGTTTGATCGAAAGCGAAGGCATTGCTTATCCGCCGGAGGAATTGGCGCAGGGGTGGATTTTAGAAAACTTTTGCTATAACAGTACGGCGGATCTTGCCGCCGACGGCATGGGGTTTATCGGGAATCCTACCGAATGCGCCCTCCTGGTCGCTGCGGGGAAATGCGGTTGCGATTATCGCCATACCCGAGAGGAGACCTGCATCGCTAAAGTCTTTCCCTTTTCTTCCGAAACAAAGAATATGACGACGATCGTGAAAGAAGGGGAAGCCTATTGTGCCTATACCAAGGGGAGCCCGGAAAAAATTATTTCCCTTTGCGATTCTTTTCCGGAAAATCCGGTGAAAATTGCCGAAAAGATTGGACAATACCAAGCCCAGACCGGCCGGGTGTTGGCCTTTGCCCATCGGGTTGTCAAATCCGCCGATGTGGTGGATTGGGAGCGGGACGAGATTGAAAGCGCAATGGTATTTGACGGTTTTGCCGTGATTGCCGATCCATTACGCAAAGAAGTTTATGAAGCGGTGCAACAATGCCGCTGAGGCAGTATTGATTTGAAGATGCTCACAGGGGATCATCGGATCACCGCCCAGGCCATCGGTAGGAACTGGGGCTTTTAGGGAGGATGAGCCGGTTGTAGAGGCCAAGGATCTGGAATCCTTGAGCGACGCGGAACTGGCGGCGGCTCTGCCGCAGATCAAGGTGATCGCCAGGAGCACGCCGACCATTAAAATGCGGGTCGTGCAGGCGTTAAAATCCATGGGGCATGTGGTGGCTGTTACCGGTGACGGGGTTAATGACGCTCCCGCTATCAAGCATGCGGATATCGGCATTGCGATGGGGATATCCGGTACGGAAGTTTCCCAGGAAGCCAGCGATATCGTGCTCTTGGACGATTCATTTTCAACCATTGTCAAAGCGGTGAAATGGGGCCGCGGCATTTATGAAAACCTACAGAAATTTATCCAATTCCAGCTTACGGTGAATTTGTCTTCTGTTATCGTGGTGTTGACATCGGTGCTGCTGGGCATGGGAGCGCCCTTTACCGCCTTGCAGCTCTTGTGGATCAATCTGATTATGGACGGTCCTCCGGGGTGGCTTTGGGACTCGATCAGATGAAGAGAGGTCTTTTGGATCGAAACCCGTCCCCGGGATAAAAGCATCGTGACCGGGCAGATGATGGGGCGCATTATTTTGATCGGGCTGATCGTTGCGATTTTATCCCTTGTGCAGACGGCATATCCTCTTTTGGGCGGCACGGCGGAGCAGCAGCAGACGATTGTTTTCACCTTCTTCGTACTTTGCCAGCTTTTCAATGCCTTTAATTGCCGGGAGCTTTCGGATGAGAGTATCTTTCGGAATATCGGCAAGAATCGGCGGTTGCTCCTGGTTTTTGCAGCCACCTTTTTACTCCAAGTTTTGATTATCCAGGTGGGCGGCGCTGTTTTTCAAACGACGCCTCTGCCCTTCATTATCTGGATTAGAATCATATGTTTGAGCGCTTCGGTGATCTTCGTGATGGAACTCATGAAATTGATCAAGAGAAGGATTCATCGGGTCAAAGATCCTGCCGCCCTTGATTGACCTTGGGAAAAGCATGAAATAACCCCTGATGCTTCGGAAATCCAAAGCGATCAGGGGTTATTTTTTGTATTGTTATTTTAGGCTTTTGTTTTCATTGCTTTTTCAAACAGGTCGAGCACTTCTTGGCTGGGGGATTTGTCGATCAAGGAGCCGATGATGGCGCCGACAAAACCCATGATGATACCGGGGATGATTTCATAAAGCTGGGTGGAAGCCGATAACCCCAATGCAATCCAGAGGAAAACCGTGATGCCGCCGAAGCAGATCCCGGTGACGGCTCCCCGGTAAGTAAGCCGCTTCCAATAGAGGGAAAGCAGAATAACGGGGCCAAAAGCAGCGCCGAATCCTGCCCAGGCATTTTCTACTAAGCCCATGATGCTGCCGCTGTTGGGATTGTTGCCCATAAAGAAAGCGACGATGGCGATGGCGATGACCACCAAGCGGCTGACCCAAAGCAATTCTTTATCCGAAGCGTTTTTGCGGATCAGCGGTTGATACACATCGCTGGTGAGCGCAGAAGCTGCCACCAATAATTGAGAGTCCGCCGTGCTCATGGAAGCCGCAATGATTGCCGAAAGCAAAATACCGGCGATGAAGGGCGGGAAGATATTCCGCACAACTTCGATAAAGACATATTCGCTGTTGGCAATCTCAGGAACAAAGGCCCGGCCCAAAATACCGATGGCCACGGCGCCACCCAAGGCGAGGAGCACCCAAACCACTGCAATGCGGCGGGAGCGCTTGATCAGAGCAGGTTCTTTGATCGCCATAAAACGGACGAGGATATGGGGCATGCCGAAGTAGCCGAAGCCCCAGCCCAGGCCGGATAAGATCGTTGCGAAAGAAGTGTAATCCATTTTGCCTGTGGGCAAAAGCTTTAGATAATTGGGGTCGATATTGGTATAGAAGCTTTGGTCGATGCCACCCATGATGAAATAAGCGGCAATGGGAGCAAAGAGAATGGCCGCTAACATCAAAAGCCCTTGGATAAAGTCGGTCCAGCAGACGGCGAGAAAACCGCCCAAAAAGGTGTAGAGCACAACGATAATGGAAAAAATGATAACCGTTGTATCATAAGGGATATTCAAAACCGTACTGAAGACAAGGCCGCCGGCTTTAAAGGAAGCTGCGGCATAGACCGCAAAGCAAACAAAGAAAACGATGGCACAGACGATCCGCAAAGCCGGGCTTGCGGCTTGAAAACGGTTTTGCAGATATTCGGGGATCGTGATCGAATCCCCCGCTGCTTCCGTAAAGCGCCGCAGGCGTTCCGCAGTAAACAGCCAGTTTAAGTAGGTTCCTATGGCAAGGCCGATGGCGATCCAAACTTTCCCCAAACCAAAGGCAAAAAGTGAGCCCGGCAGTCCCATCAAGAGCCAGGCGCTCATGTCGGATGCTTGGGCTGATAAAGCGATGACCCAATGGTTTAATTGGCGGCCGCCGAGAAAATACTGGTTCATCCCACCTTTAGTTTTTACGAAGAAGTAGATCCCGATGCCGACGATGACAGCAAAATACAGAATAAATGCAGATAATTCCCCCATTTTTCCCTTCCTTTCCTCATTAAAGATGCATAATATGAATTTAATACGATATTATGGTAACCCTTTATCTATTTTCTGTCAAACCTTATTTTCTGCTTTCTTTTAAGAAGAATTGTGATAAAATAACAGAAGAAGAGGAAGTTAAATGGTAAGGTAACAAAAAGAAGAACAAGGGAGGGAAACACGATGGCAAAAGGAGTAATAGATTCCGGGATTTGCGGCTTGAAAACAACGGTTACAGCAGAAGATAAGGATGGTATGATGGTCGGTTTGAAGATCGATTCGGAATGCTCCGCATTTAAAGATCTCGATCAAACATTGCCTGAAGTCAATGGTATGCAGGTTTGCTTTGATAAAGTGGGGGAAGGTCCCATTTATGAAGCCTGCCGCAAAACCTGTAAGCATGCTGCTTGTCCCGTACCCATGGGGATCGTGAAAACGGTGGAAGTTGCCGCTGGGATGGCGCTCCCTAAAGATGTGCATGTTACCTTGGAAAAATAAATTTGTGGGATATGGGCAGAGCGCCCGAGACTGCAGATAAAAATCGATAGCATTATCAAACCAAAGCCCCTGACCGCTTCCGTATGTCTATATACGCCACGCGTCCAGGGCTTTTGTTTTTCCTAGCTCTAGGCTTTTCTCTCCAGTTTCCCATCAGGTCTACAGGATGACCGACCGCAGGGAGCGCTTTGGCATAAAGCTTGCCGGGCAATATAAGATCGTCAAACTCCGGCTGATCGAATTTATCCTCCGCCAGGTAGCCTGATCCCATTATAAAAATGTACTGTGTGGCTGATCGGAACGATAAGAACCATCGGCCCGGCATTCAGGACAATCGCGCCGACAAAGCGCTCCTTCTTCCTGTGCAGAGAAACGAATGCGCCGTGCTTGTAAAGAAAAATCGGCAAGACTACCTACCGGGTGACGATCCATTTTAGTGCCACCAGCAATGAAACCATGAGCGACAAAATTAAACAAATGCTCCGTAATGAAATACAGTAAATGTAAACTCCACATTAAGAAGCCGGGAATCTAAATACAGAATAGGTTGCCTGCTTTATTCATGTGCTTATCTGATGAAAAGCATAGCGTGACATTGTAAATCTATCGTGCTATTATTATAATAATTAATGGGAAAATAGACCGAACTTTGTTTGAATGTCCGGTTTCATCTTCTATACGGATAACTGCCTGTAACATGGATGATTCTAAGTTTATCAATAACTAGAAGCTTGTAAGAATGGTTATATGGTACAACAACGCATAAAAGATACTAGCGGTGTTTCAAGTACAAAGTCCAAAAAGTATAGAAATTTTAGGGAGTGCCAATAATGCGTTGGATTCATTTAGCAGATATTCATTACAATCCTGGCATCGAGAAGAATCGAAGCACGAATCAGTTGCGGAAAAAGCTACCGCAATATATACGTGATAATGGTATTGTTGCCGATGAAATGTTTATTACCGGTGACTTTCGCAATGCCACCGCCCCCTATGACGATGAAGAATTACTTGTAAACGATACAGTTGATTTCATTATGGAAATCGCGAATAGCGCCGAAATTGCTGATCCCTCTCATATTCATATTGTACCGGGCAATCATGACCTAACTCGATCCAACACTTCTCCGAGCATAAAAGAAATTAGATACAATTACGATGTCAATGAAGGTGGGTTTACAACAGATATACTCAGTCAACTAATATCAAGGTTTGGCTTTTTTGTCAGCATCAATAACAAGCTACACTGTGATAACCCTTGGTGGCCTGCAGAGCTATTACCCTTGCATGTATATAAATGTTACCCAGACTACACTGTGCTCTATTTGAATACATCTTTAACTTGTGGAGACAGCGAGGATAGAGGAAATCTTGTAATTGGTAATAGCGAATTATATCGTGTGCTCGAAGAGATAAAAATACATAACCCTAAAATGCCAATCATTGTCTTGGCGCATCATGCGCCAGAACTGTTTAGTGTGGCGGAAAAAGACGCAGTTGAAAAGTTATTTGCAGATTATCAAGTCCTTTTATATCTTTGCGGAGACGCCCACAAAATGACATGCAGAAAAGTTAATAAGGTTTTAGAATACACCATTGGATGCATGACATTCGACAAAGAAATACAAGTTACATTTGCCAATGGAGAATTGACGGGAAACACGCACACTGTAACGGCACACTTTTGGGATGTCCATTCAATGTGTTGGGGACTATATGACCCTTTTAATCGGTACTATAAAAAGATTAGTATGCCTACCGATGAGATGGAAGAATCAGCGATTGTTCTTGAGGATGACTGGTTTCAAGAACAAAACGATACTCAAATATTTAACTTGGGACAGAGATATTTACCGGATGTGAATATCTCAACAGGTACCGAGCGCTTTTTCAATTGTATCGCGAGGAATAATTACTTCGTAAATAGATTCACTCAAATGGCTGATACCGCCATTAAAGCACTCCGTGAAATAAGAACAACAGAGTATGCGCAGACGGCAAAAAACCTTATTGAAAAAATAAGCTCGTTTGATTTAGCTGGCGTTAAAACAATCGATTGTACAGATCTATGTTCAATAATTGAAGAAACAACAAAAAAACTTAATAAAGATATTAATGAAGAGTTTTCTTCGAAAAAGCCGGATAATTATAAAATCTATTGTTTCCGGAATGCATCTAATGTACTTGACGAATTTATTGACTATTTAAAATCCGATGAAATTAATCTGGCAAACATGCCGTTTTGTATTATTAGTGGTGAAGGAGGTGTCGGGAAATCCCACTTAATTGCAGATACAGTAACAAAAAGGAATATTTTTCACGAAAGGTCAATCCTTCTTTTGGGGCAGCATTTTACGGCGAACGAAGAACCATTCAATCAAATCCTAAAACTATTAAGTCTTAGTTGCTCCGTTGATGAAATGCTTAATGAATTTAATGAGATAGGAAAACAGCAATCAACGCGCTTTATTATTTTTATTGATGCTCTAAATGAGGGGGGTGGAATTTCAATTTGGAAGCAGCACTTGCAGGGAATGCTAAAAAAACTTAAATCTTATTCTTGGATAGGTTTTGTAGCTTCCGTCAGGTCACATTATATTGCATCTTTATACAGAGAAACAAACCTAGAAGAATGTGTTATCAAAATTGAACATAAAGGGTTTTCAACGGTTAGTCTTGAGGCTACTAAAAAGTATTTTGAGCACTATAATGTGGTTTACACTGACATACCATTATCCATTGAGGAATTTCAAAATCCATTATTTTTAAAGTTGTTTTGTGAAGGGCACCTTGGCCAGCGGGTAAATACAAATGATATAAGTTTATTGCAAATATATGGCTATTATTTAGATGAGATAAACAGAAGAACTGCCGAAAAGTGTATGTATAGTGACAGTATTAAAGTCGTGCAAGAAGCTATCAAGTCGGTTGTTTGCATGAAATACAAGGAGAATAAAGGTAGTAATTATTTGCCTATTGATATGATAGTTGAAGCAATTATTGATGTCGAAAGAAAATATAACCTTCAAGCCTCTCTTCTTGATGAATTGCTGTCCGTGGGCATACTGACCAAGAATCTTGACTATTCTGGCAAGGAGAGAATATTTGTCACATTCGAAAGGTTGAAGACTTTTATATTCTGAAATGTTGGTTGAATCACTTTCAGTTAATGGCATCGACGCATTTGTCGAGGAAAACAAGCGTTTGTTGAGTAGAGGCGATGTTTTAGAGTTCTTTGCCGTTTTGCTATCCGAAGATACCGGTTATGAAATATTTGAGGTTTTCACAGAGGATTCACCAGAGATACGAGCGGCGTTTGTTAACAGTCTTAAATGGAGAAATTCGAGGAGCATAACAGATAAACTTTGCCTATATTAACGAGCATGTCCTTTGTTATCAGGGAGTTTTGATGCATTTATGCAAACGCTTGTATTATTGTCCACAAAAATTGGCAATCCTCTAAATGCAGATAAAACAGCAGAATATGTAATGGGTTTTGGTATGCCGGATAGGGATGCCGTATTTATTGAGGTATTTAACAAAGCTTTTTATGGTGATGATTCGCCAATTAACGTTCTGCTGGAGTGGTGCCTAAATAACAGTGAAAAGACACGTAATGATACAATTTTGCTTGCGTCAAAAATGGTTGCGCTGTTTCTTATATCCCCCAATAGAGCATTGCGAGATAAAAGCACAATGGCCCTAATTAATCTACTTGTTGGAAAAACAGAATTGTTGATTTCACTACTGGATTTTTATAAAGACGCTGACGACCCGTACATTTCAGAACGCCTATTCGCAGTCGCATTTGGCTGCATAGTTAGAGAATCTGACCATGAGAAAATTAGATATCTCGCTATACAGGTGTATAATATCGTTTTTAATCAGCCGATTGTATTCCCCAATATTCTTCTTCGAGACTTCGCAAAAAACATAATCGACTATGCTATTTATATCTTAGGTGATATTAATATTGACAGAGAGAAAGTAACACCACCGTATAATACCGAGTTTCCTAGTATTCCAGATGATAAGGAGATTGCATCATATTATTATGATTATGAAGAAAGCCGATTTTAAAGATTATTATTGAGTCAAAACACGATTCTTCAATCTATGCGAGTAGAATACACGCGTGACAGAAGCCCTTGGGGATATGGTGATTTCGGCAGGTATGTTTTTCAACTTTATTTTAGCGATTGGGAAAGTTTAGAACCCAATGACTTGATGAACATAGCCGTTAAAAAAATCTGATATGGGATATAATGTCGAAAAACATGGTAAATATGATCGCAAACTCAGGGAAGATTATCATGGCATGAACAAAGGCGAGCGCATCGGTAAAAAATATCAATGGATAGCTTTATATGAACTTGCCGCTCGTTGCCGACAACTATCACTTGAATTACATATTGATGATCAAGAAACAACAAAATCTGATTATTGCAAAGGTTCTTTTGAACCTTCAATACGGAATATCGATCCAACCATTCGTTGTAGCTTCTCCTAACAAAAACAAAAAAATATCGACCTCATCTCATGAGGAACTTTGTGATGCTTAACAAGAAATACTGAGTGGGCAGTTGATTTTTCAGACATACCGAATATATCACGCTTAATACAGGCAGATTATCAAAACAAAACATACGCTCTCTTAAATGGTTGGTATGTTTGGACAGAAGAAAAGCAGCTCGGTTTTGAAAAATATGAGTTGCCTCAAAAGGATATGTGGATTAACGCAAACAGTTATATTGTCAAAAAGATCAGTTGGCAAACTATATTAGAAAACTGAGCGATAAAACTTCATGGGAAGGAGGTTGGCTTAGACCACGAGGTTCGATGATGTTTAATCGGGAGTATTATTGGTCAACTGCCAGCGAGTTTGTTAGAAATCCATACTATTGCGGCGAAGAATTAGTCGATATTGTTCTCTATGATGATGAATACTGCGACCTAGAGAAAGTGCTAATCCTCACATATCGGTACTATACGGAAAAAAGTGGCGACACTATCGACGGGAATAGTCGCTCTTGGTACAAACCATGTGACACGTTATTTAATCGTCTTGACTTGCGGTACGGAAGTGAGGACACCATACTCTTTGATTCCGAGAAAAACGTGGTCTGCTTTGATAGCCAAGAGTTGTTTGACGAAGATATCGGGTTCTTCGTTGATAAAACGATTTATAAAATTCCTTGAAGAAAATGATTACGCGGTGTTTTGGACGATCTTAGGAGAAAAACGAATAATCGGTGAGAAGACCAGTTGGGATGATAAAAGAGCCAGAGTAAGCGTTTCGGGAATATATTACATGGATAAGTCTAACAATTTAATTGGTCAATTATATAATTTTCCTGAATAATAATGGCATCTTATTAGACGGCTTTTGAGGCTTTTTTAGAGAAGCCTTTACCGGAATACCTCGCCGGACTTGTGTCTAAAGCTGGTGCTTTTATATCAGCTAATCTCAAATGTTCATTATGTTTATAAACTGTTGCTGCCGAATTTCTGTTTTTTTGTTCGGTTGTGCCAATAAATTGGAATATAGAAAAATACAACCTGTAACGGAAATGCTTTACCGTTACAGGGATTTTACTATTTGATGAAAAAGTCCTTGATAACTCGTTTCTGGCAAGACGGCGAAAGCCATCCCACAGATCCGAGAGATCATGCGCTAAGACGAGTTGGATCTTGACCGCATGGGCGACAGGAAAACAACGTCAAGCTGTCTGATTTCACCTTTTTCTGCGTTAGCCTTCTTTTCCTGTGCTTTATTTCTGGGCAGACATTTTGATACGCCTTGGGGAACAGGGCCGTTTTTGTTTTGCCAGCGTTGGCTCGTCGTGCGGTTTTCCTGAAGAGCGGGGTTTAGGGTAATTGGCGGAAGATCTCCCAATTGAGCCTTGGATCCTGAGATCTGCCTGATGGTCAAAAGGCGTCGCCTCCCGATTGACCAGCACCAGTTGATTGCCATGATAATAATTGATCATTCCCGCCGCCGGATAGACGACGAGGAAGTCCCACCGACGATCAACATATCGGCATTTTGGATTGCGGTTTTGGCCTTTGTGATCGTGTCCATCTGGAGACTTTCCTCATAGAGGACGACATCGGGCTTGACGAGTCCACCGCAATGGGAGCAATAGGGGATGCTCCCATTTTCAAGGATATAATCTTCATTATAAAATGCGCCGCATTTTTGGCAGTAATTTCGCTTGACGGAACCGTGAAGCTCATAGACGGTTTTGCTCCCGGCGGCTTGATGCAGGCCGTCGATATTTTGGGTGATGACGGCGGCGAGGCGCCCTTCCCGTTCCCAGGCGGCCAATTTCAGATGCGCGTCATTGGGTTTGGCTTCTTTGAAGATGATCGTGCGGTAAAAATCAAAAAACGCTTCCGTGTGCTGCACGAAAAAACTGTGGGAAAGCATCACTTCCGGTGGATATGGGAAATTCTTTTTTTGATAAAGCCCGTCGGCGCTGCGAAAATCAGGGATCTTGCTTTCGGTGGAGACGCCCGCACCGCCAAAAAATACAATGTGCTTGGCAGCTTGAATGCGTGCGGCCAATTCCTCAACATTTTGGTTTTGAGATTGCTTGTCCATATTTCCTCCTGATAGCGCGGTTAAAACAGAGTTCTCATCGTAACGAAGAGGAGGGTTGCCCCTCCTCCGAGACTGCAGACAAAAGCCGATAGCGTTGTCAAACCAAAGCCCCTGACCGCTTCCGTATGTTTAGATACGCTGCGCGTCCAGGGCCTTTGCTTTTCCTAGCTCTAGGCCTTTGTCTTGTGTCTCCCATCTTGTCGACTTTGTCGACAATCTGAGAGGAGGGTTGCCCCTCCTCCGAAATTATCAAAATCATAGGAATCGCCGGATCGGCGAGGGAGTGCGCGCCTCTTGTAGTCTTGCGCTTTGTTCCCAAAGAGAAGGCCGGCGTTTTCCGACTCAAGCATAATAAATGGAGACAGTTAAGGTGCCGTTATTGGCGGAAGCCACGATCTTGATGGGGAAACTGTAATTATTCTGGAAACGGAAATCGGCATTTCCCCAGCTTACGGAAGCGTCCTTGCCGGTTGGCACATAGCTTACCGGGAGACTGTGAGGCCAGCGTTCCACGACGCGGAAATTCCCTTTTAAAACAGTATTATAAAGCGTAGATGAGACTTGGCAGATCCCGCCGCCCAGACCGTAAACCATTTGGCCGCCGGAATAGACGATGGCGGTTTTATATCCCCGCTCTGCTGTTCTGGGCCCGACTGTTTGATTGAAGGAGAAGGTTTCTCCCGGCTGCACGATAGTGCCGTTGATGGCTTTTGTTGCCAATGTCACATTGATGGAACGATTATATTGTGATGTTTTATAATAGGTTGTGTAGGAGCTGATCATCCCTTTGGGCAGGTCATTTTTCAAGGCGGTTTTGGCCTTGGTGATTTCAGCCGCGGGAGCGGGCTGGATATAGACCCCCTCGGGGACGGTAATATGCAGCGTGTTGGTTGTGCTGTTCCAGGTGACGCTATAGCCCAATGATTTTAAGTAGGAAACAGGCAAATAATTCGTCCCGTTTTTGGCGACGATGTAGTTGGTGAGTGCCACTTTTTTATACGTCCAGGTGACGGTTGCCGACACATCGTCAGGAATTTGGTTTTGCCCTGATTCCGCGGAAGTTTCAGGATAGGTGATCGGGGCAAACTCGGAGGTTTGGACCGGCGCTTCTTCGCTGTTATTAACTTCCGGTACGGCAACTTCTTCTGCAACGCTCTCTTCTGCAACGCTTTCTTCTGCGGCAGAGCTTTGATTGTTGATGCTGACGGTGGCGGTGATCCTATAAATCGCCTTGATGCGGGCACTCATCAGAGCGGTGCCGTTGTGGTTGGTAAAACCGATGGCGCTGATATCGGAATACCAGGCGGTGGTAGAACCGGTGATTGAGGCAAGGTCTTTAATCGCGATTAAGGGGCTACCATCCTCAAATAAGGCGTAGGCCGTGCCGGATTTGGTGAAATTCCCTTGATGCAGGGCAACATTGATCTTTGTGGGGTTTGCCGCTTCGAGCGCGCCGCCGCTGAAAGCAAGAATAAATAGGATCAGAACGAAAACGATAATAGTTTGTGCAAGTCTTTTCATAGGCACTCCCTCATTGTTGCCAATGGATTATCGGCATGATCGTTGCAATTTGGTAGTTATTACCATTTATTATATGCGTTGGTTTAAATTTTGTATAGAGGCTTCGGCAAAATAATACCGTATCTTTCCTTTTTTCCTAATCCTTTTTCTGTCGGCAGGAAAGGGAGTAAGCTTGGAGAATATACTGTGAGAGAGGTAAAAGCATGGATCGTAAAAAGGAAGATCGTTATAGCGCCATCGACCCGAATCTATTGGATTATTCCAGTTTGATTCGGGCGCTTGACAATGCCGTAGATGAGATTTTCATCGTTGATAAGAATATCCAAACCGCTTATATCAACCGGGCTTCCGAGGGCCATTATGGCCTTGACCCCAAAACCCTTTTGGGGAAGACGATAGAAGAATTAGCCAAAACCGGTTATGCTCTTCCCTATACGGTTACGCCGAAATTGGTAGAGGAACTGTCGAAAGGCGGCCAACGCCTCGATTTCCTCCAAACGACGCAACTTGGGAAAAAGATTTATACTTCCGCTTCCCCGGTTTTCAATGAAAAAGGGGAATTGGATTTTATCATCATGAATGTGCGGGATATGGGGGCGATCAAAAACGGACTTGAGCATTTCTCCGCCCAGGAGGCTTTTGTCGATACGAATAAACCGAAAACCTTCTTTATCCCGGCTAACGGTTTCAAAAATCGGGTGCGCTTAATTGCGGAAAGCGAGGCGATGCAGGAAGTATTGTCCTTAGCCAATCAAGTGGGCGAAGTAGATTCCAATGTTTTGCTTACCGGTGAAAGCGGTACGGGGAAAAGCGTTTTAGCCCACTATATCCATGATTGGGGCCGCAGGAAAGACGGGCCATTTATGTCGATCAACTGTGCGGCAATCCCCGAGGGACTTTTAGAATCGGAGCTTTTCGGTTATTCCGGCGGTGCTTTTACCGGGGCGCATAAGGGAGGCAAGGCCGGTCTTGTGGAATTGGCGGATAAGGGGACCTTGTTTTTGGATGAGATTTCGGAGATGCCCCTGCCCTTGCAGGCAAAATTGCTTCAACTCATTCAGGAGAAACAATATATCCCGGTTGGCGGCAGAGGTGTAAAGAAAGTGGATATCCATATCATCGTCGCCTCCAATCAAGATTTGCCGGAATTGATTGACCAGCGGCGTTTTCGTAAAGACTTGTATTATCGTCTCAATGTGATTGAAATTCATTTGCCGGAGTTAAAGGAGCGCCCGGAAGATCTGCGGATCATGTTGCCTCATTTTCTCAAAAAATATGACGATCGCTTCGGCCGCAGCCATCGCTTCCAAGACGATGCTTTTGCTTGCCTCATGGCTTATGATTGGCCGGGAAATGTTCGAGAGCTGGAAAATGTAATGGAGCGCCTGGTGGTAACGAAAAAGAATCTTTGGATTAAACCGGAGGATCTGCCCGTGAATATCCGCCGCAGGAATGAAAAGGATGCGCCGATCTTGCCAAAGTTGCAAGGAAAATCCCTGGATGAGGCAAAGGAAGTCTTTGAGAAGGAAATGATAAGTAAGGCAAAAGCGGATTACGGCAGTACCCGCAAAATTGCCGGAGCACTGCAGATCAGCCAGTCGAGAGTGGTTCGTCTCTTGCAAAAATATCAGTTGGATGGAGAAGAGGGCTGATGCGATTTCGGTTCGATTTAGGCCGAAATTGAGTTGATTTTAAATCAGGATTGCATCCCGCGACAAAAAAATTACATGCCGGTGCATGAAAATTCTATGGGATGACGGGGATGGTAAAATTTTGTCAGTGGGTAAAAACTTTATAATGCCAAGTAGCCAAGGCGCATCTCGGTGCGTTTTGTTTTTTTGTCCGAAAAAAGTTGATTATTTTGCTTTTTGGTATGCTAATTGCATTAAATAAATCCACATCGGTGAAAGATGAGAGTGAGAACCTGAAAAAAGAAAGAGAAAAACAGGAACTGAAAGGAGATTGGCAATGAAATTCAGGACTAGAGTTGAGGTTATCCCAAAAGAGGAGTACAGCCGTATCCATGAGGGCTCCCTACGCTTATTGGAAGAAATGGGTGTCGTCTTTGAATGGGATGAGGCGGTTGAAATCTGCAAAAAAGCGGGTTTAAAAACAGAAGGTAAAACTGTATTTTTCACCAGAAAAGTGGTGGAAGACGCATTAGCTTCTGTTCCGAAACAATATGAATGGAAAGCCATCAACCCCGAAAGAAATGTTACGGTTGGCGATGGTTTTATTTTGCAACCCCCCTTCGGTGCCGTTTATGTGCAAGAGCCGGATGGTACCCGGAGGAAAGGTACGCTGGCGGATTATCGTGACTTCCAGATCATTTGCCAGGCTTTGCCTACGGTGAAAGCGACCGGTTCTTTGCCGATCACGCCTTGCGATACCACACCGGATGAAAGATATCTCCAAATGATGTATCATAATTTCAAACATACCGACAAACCGACCATCGGTACGATCACGACGTATGAACGAGCCAACCAGGTTCTTGATTTGATCGAACTGGCCGTTGGCAAGAAACTTGGTGAAAACGAATATTATTGTGCTACCGCGATCAATCCTTTGAGCCCCTTAAAATGGTCGCCGGAATCCTGCCAAACGATGATCGCTTATGCCAAACGCCGTCAGCCGATGTTCTATCTCCCCTGTGCGATGACCGGGGCAACTTCGCCCATCAGCTTGATGGGAACTGCCGCAATGCAAAATGCGGAGATCCTTTCCGGTTTTACCTTTGCTAACTTGATCAGTCCCGGAATGCCCGGCGTTTTTGGCCCCGCTTCCTCTACTGCTTATATGAAAACGGCCAGTTATGTCACGGGCACGCCGGAAATGATGTTGATGAACAATATCAATTTGCAGATGGGCCGTGAGTTCTATCAAGTTCCCACCCGGACCATGTGCGGGATGTGCAGCTCCAAGATCGTAGACGCCCAGGCCGGATTTGAAACGATGCAGAATCTCCTCATGGGGATGTTGGGCGGCGCCCAGATCTTAAATGAATGTATCGGGATCTTGGATGAAATCATGTCTGTTTCCTTCCCCAAGATTATTATCGACCATGAAATGGTTGATCGGGTGATCCGCATTTGGGAAGGCGTTTATAAACAAGATTTCGACACCGATCTTTGCATCGATCTCATTAAAGAAGTTGGTCATTACGGCACTTATCTGACCCATGAAGATACCTTTGCTCATTATCGTGACAGATGGACGCCCTCTATTTCCACCTGGGATTCCTATACCGCTTGGGAAAAAGCCGGTGCGGAAGATATCGTTACCCGGGCGGATCGGAAGTGCAAAGAGATCTTGGCCGAAGCTCCCGCAATGCTCTGTGATCCCGCCCTGGATCAGGAAATGCAGGCTTTCTTGAAGAAAACCCTGGGATAATCCTTCAGGATAAATTTATTGGCTAAAAGCAAGCCCGCCCCGAAAGGGGCGGGCTTGCTTTTAGCCGTCGGCAAAGTCTGATATGCGGCGCTGCCGCAGGCCAAAGCGTTCACCGTGTCTAAGCCCCTTTCTCGACGACCTGTCATTTTGTAGGCCAAAATCCGCTTTCAGCGACGTTTTTCTACAGCCTGGCATTTCAGGGAGGGCATGCTTTTTTTATTGAAGGATAGTATTTGCCTCGGCTTTACGATATAATGGAAACAGATCAATAGTTTGGAGGGATTCTTATGTTTTGGGCGATTGGAATTATTGGTATTCTTTTTATCATCTTCTTTTGGGGCATGAGCATGTACAATGGCTTTGTCAAGATCCGCAATCGGATTGAAGAAGCCTTTGCGACGATGGACGTCTATTTGAAAAAACGGTATGATTTGGTCCCCAATTTGGTGGAAACCGTCAAAGGCTACGCCTCTCATGAAAGAGAAACTTTGACGAAGGTCGTGGAAGCGCGGAATCAAGCCTTGACCAGCAGCCAAGGGCCGATTGACCAAAGGGTCAAGAACGAAGGGCAGTTGACCGAGGCTTTGCGGGGCCTTTTGGCGATTGCGGAAAATTATCCCAATTTGAAAGCAGATACCCAATTTCTTGATCTACAACAGCAGTTGCAGAAACTGGAAGAAGATATCGCGCAATCGAGAAAGTATTATAATGCCGTCGTGAAAACCTTTAATACGAAATGCGAGGTTTTCCCCTCGAACTTGATTGCCGCGATCTTTAATTTCAGTAGACGCGAATACTTTCAAGTGGAAGATGAAAAGGAAAGGGCCAATGTTAAAGTCGATTTTTCGCATTAAATCGTTGGGAAAAGGGTTCCAATTTGCCGCGCTTTTGTTCTTCTTAGGCCTGTTTCTCCTCCCTGCCGTCGGTGTGCGGGCGGAGGCTTATGAAATCGGGAGCTATCGGGTCCATATGGTGCTGGGGGAAGATCGCTCTTGCCAAGTCACCGAGGATATCTCGATGTATTTTGACGAGGAGCGCCAGGGGATCATTCGCACGCTGCCGCACCAAAACAGCATTGAGAGTTTCACTTTGGGGGATATCAATGTTGTTGGAGACCCTTTTTCCCTGGAAGAATATGAGGATTATACCGATGTGCGTATTGGGGAAGCGGGATTCTATTTCAGCGGCAGCAAACAGTATTCCATTAAGTTTACCCGCAATTATTATCAGGATTTTGACAGTGAGTATGACTGGTTTTATACCGATTTAATCCCCGGTGATTGGGATACCTCGATTGACCGTGGGGAAATCACCATTGAATTGCCGGCCCAGATACTGGACTATACCTTGCATTTTGCCCCGGTTGGGGAGCAAGGCGGCGCCGAGGATCTGGCGGTAGAGGTCAATGACGGCGTGATGACCGTGAAAACGCTGCGCCGGGTCGAGAACGGAGAGGCCGTTACTTTGATGGCCAAATTCCCGGAGGGCACCTTTTGGGCAGCGCCGGAAAAGGTCTATCCCTATAGCGTTGCCGATTACCAGGCGCAATCCTCTTTGGATGACACCGGTAATCTCCATGTGAGGGAAGCATTTACCGTTGATTTCCGTGAAGAGACAGCGGCGGTTACCTATGACCTCAATCTGGAAGAAGGGGTGAACGGTTGGCCGGTGCGACTTACCCATTTTCAGATGATTGAGGGGGAAGGGAGTTATTCTGCCGATGGCGAAACCGGTACGATCTCCCTTTACGCTCTAGACGGCAATCCCCTGAGCGGCGAGCGGCAATTCATTGTGGAATATGATTTGGTTTTTCCTGCCGACGGCAATGAGGGGAAGGATCTGTTTCTTTTCCAATTTCCTGGGATTTGGTCTTGCCCGGTGGAACATGCTGTGGTAGAGATGGAACTTCCGGTAGCCGCCCTTTCTCATCAGGCGCTTTATTGGTATCTTGGCGATGAGATCGGCAGCGACGCCAAGGTGGAGACGGTGGCTAACGACAGTACGATTGTCTTTACCGGGCTGGACCCGCTGACGGAGCGGCAATCGATCGGCTTTTTGTTGGAATTTCCCGATGGCACATTCGTGAAGCCCTTGGCCTTGCCGGAGCGGATCGGGATTTTACTGGCACTTGTTTTTGCCGTGCTGGCGGTGTTTTTCTATCTCCGCTATGGCCGGGATGAAACCCTTGTGCCGGTGGTGGAATTTTATCCCCCGGATGGGATGAATCCTGCGGAAGTGGGATATGTGATCGATCGCAGTGTCGAAACCGTGGATGCGACAGCGTTGATCTTTTACTGGGCGTCCCACGGCCACTTGGAAATCGAGGCCCGCGGGAAAGCTTTTACGCTCCACCTCAAAAGCAGCTTGGATAGCGCCCACAGCGCCTATGAAAAGCGGGCTTTCCAGAAATTATGGGAATTGGGGAACGGCCGCTCCGTTGATAACGGAGAGCTGGAAGGCAAGTATTACCTCGAAATATTACAGATTAAGAGAGAAGTTCGGGCCGCCTTCAAAAAAGGGAAGGCCTTACAGGATTCCAAGGCATCCGCTTTTGCATTTTTGTCTTTCTTTTTCGGTATCCTCGTTTTGCCCTTTGTGCCGATGGCTGCCGTTTATAATATTGGCCTCGGCTGGAGCGGCGCTTGGATCGCCTATGGGATTGCATTTATGGTATTCGGGCTTTTGGGATTTTTCCTCCGCAGTCGGGCTGACCGGCTCCAGAAATATTGGTATAAGCGGGGCGCCGTAAGGCGCGCCGGAGGGACGCTCCTGTTCACGATTATCTTCGTGTTGGTCATTTTCCTGTTGGGGTTATTCTTTAGCGTTTGGGAGATGAAGCCCTATACCGTTTGGATCTGTTTGGGGGCGGGTTTTTTCTCCATTCTACTTTCCGTGTTTACCACGAGGCGCTCTTCGTATGGGCAAGCGATCAGCGAACGGATTGTTGGTTTCCGCAATTTCTTACGGGATGCGGAAAAGGAGAAGCTGGAAGCGCTCATGGAAGAAAATCCGGAATACTTCTATGATATCCTTCCCTATGCCCAAGTATTGGGGGTAACGAAGATTTGGGGCGAAAAATTCGCCGATCTGTCTTTGCCGCCTCCGACATGGTATCATCAGAATAGCGGTGATTTTACCACTATGGTTTTTGTCGCGAACTACATGCATCTCGCAAATCAGATGAATCGCAGCGCCGTTACACCGCCGAAGGTTGAAGGCGGCAGCGGCGGAGGCGGTTTCAGTGGCGGCGGCTTCGGCGGCGGCGGTTTTTCCGGCGGCGGCGGTGGCGGCGGCGGTAGTTCCTGGTAACGAAGGAGTATTGCTGTTAAGTGAAAAAAGTTTTGGGCTGTTCCGATTGGCCGTAAGGTCGTTTCGGGGCAGCCTTTTGTTTTTGGCTTTTGTCACATATTGCAGAGTTATTTGTTTATTTTTGTGTAATAACGGCATAAGAATTTCTTGCCGAGGAAATCTTCCCACCTGCCATTTTGCATAAAATTGATTTATTTATTATTTTTATAGGGCTTTGCCGCAATAATTTCCACAAAATAGGATGCAAAATGTATAAGTAATAATCTTCCGAATTGATTGATTTATCTGAATATTCGTGCTATAATGGCGAAATATAGTTAGAATGGGAGTGGTAGAAATGAACATGCAGAAGTTTTTAGAGGAGATCAAAGACAAGAACCCCGGACAGCCTAATTTTCTTCAGGCCGTTACGGAGGTATGCCTCTCGGTAGTACCCTTTATCGAGAAGAATCCACAGTATGCCAAGGCCAAGATTTTGGAGCGGATGGTCGTGCCCGAGCGTACTGTGGTTTTTCGTGTCTGTTGGGTGGATGACCAAGGAGAAGTTCAGGTGAACCGTGGCTATCGGGTGCAGATGAACAGCGCAATTGGGCCTTATAAGGGCGGTTTGCGTTTCCATCCCACGGTTGATCTGGGGCTTTTGAAATTTCTAGCTTTTGAGCAAACCTTTAAGAACAGCCTGACAACGCTGCCGATGGGCGGCGCTAAAGGTGGTTCCGATTTTGACCCCAGCAACAAGAGCGATGGCGAGGTTATGCGGTTCTGCCAGGCCTTTATGACGGAACTGTATCGTCATATCGGGCCGGATCTCGATGTTCCCGCCGGGGATATCGGGGTTGGCGGCCGCGAGATCGGTTTCCTTTTCGGCCAGTATCGCCGCATCCGCAATGAATTCACCGGTACCCTCACCGGCAAAGGTTTGAGTTTCGGCGGCAGCTTGATTCGGCCGGAAGCCACGGGTTACGGACTATGTTATTTTCTTGAGGAAATGTTGAAGGATCGCAAAGATACCTTCGATGGAAAAACAATCCTTGTTTCCGGCGCCGGTAATGTTGCCCTCTATACGGTGGAAAAAGCCCATCAATTCGGTGCCAAAGTAGTTACCTTATCTGATTCCTGCGGTTATATTTATGATCCCAAGGGGATCAACCTTGATGTGGCCCGCCAGATCAAAGAAGTGGAGCGTTGCCGGATCTCGGAATATGCCAAACGGGTACCGGGAAGCGTCTATCGGGAAGGCTGCCGCAATGTGTGGCAGGAAAAAGGCGATATCGCGCTGCCCTGCGCTACGCAAAATGAAATCAACGGTGACGAAGCCAAAACTTTGGTGGCCAATGGCGTCAAATATGTGGCAGAAGGCGCTAATATGCCCTCGACCCCCGAAGCCATTGAAGTTTATATGGAAAATGATGTTTATTATGGCCCCGGTAAAGCGGCCAATGCCGGCGGCGTAGCGACCAGCGGTTTGGAAATGTGCCAAAATTCCCAACGCTATTCCTGGTCGTCTGAAAAAGTGGATCGGAAATTACGCGCGATCATGCAGACGATCCATCACACCTCGAAAGAAGAGGCAATCTTAGTGGGGCAGGAAGGGAATTTGATGACCGGCGCCAACATTGCCGGCTTCATTAAAGTTGCCGACGCCATGTTGGCGCAAGGCATTATTTAAAAAGAATTGATTTTGGGGTCGCCGCAGTTTTTTGCGGCGGCCCTTTGTATGTTTTGCCCCGGAAAGGCCAAAATAGAGGAAAAAGGGAAGCGATAATGATCCTTTTCGTTGAAATTTTCGTCTTTTCATGGTTTTATCTTGACAAAAAGGCCACTGTATATATAAAATAGTAAGATAATAGAAAAGCTAAAACGATGAACGGGATGGCAAAAGAGGAAAGCCGACAGCGAATCCGGGACGGTGTGAGCCGGAAGGGCGGATGTTTTGCAGATCACCCGTGAGTGATGCTTTGAATCAGTAGATGCATCCGGCAGCCACCGTTATGGTTTTGTTCGGGTTTCCCCGGCAAGTTGAGCGCCTCTTGGGAAACAGGGTGGTACCGCGATTTTCGTCCCTGTGTCAGGGGCTTTTTATTTTGGCAGGATTTTGAAAGGAGTAGGAAAATGGATTACAGTAAGACCTTGAATTTACCGGAAACAGAGTTCCCCATGCGGGGGAATCTGCCGAAAAAGGAGCCGGATATTTTAGCCTATTGGGAGGAGACCGATATTTATCAAAAAACCTTGGACGCCAATGCCAAGGGAATGCCTTTTATTTTGCATGACGGCCCTCCTTATGCCAACGGTGATATCCACTTGGGCCATGCTTTAAATAAGGTCTTGAAAGATATCATTATTAAATACAAGACGATGCAGGGATTTTGGTCTCCCTATATTCCCGGCTGGGATACCCATGGACTTCCGATCGAACAACGGGCGATCAAGGATTTGGGCTTGAATCGGAAGGCGGTTGCCATCACCGAGTTTCGGGATAAATGTAAGGAATACGCCTTAAAATATGTCGGTATTCAGAAAGAAGAATTCCGTCGCCTCGGTATCCGCGGCGATTGGGAACATCCATATTTGACTTTGAATCCGGAGTTTGAAGCGGTCCAGATTGGCGTTTTCGGTGAAATGGCTCAAAAAGGCTATATTTATAAAGGTTTGAAGCCGGTGTATTGGTGCCCTTCCTGTGAAACGGCATTGGCGGAAGCGGAAGTGGAGTATGCCGACCATAAATCTCCTTCTATCTATGTAAAATTCCAAGTGAAAGACGGCAAAGGTCTTTTACCTTCCGACGCTTATGTGATCATTTGGACCACGACCCCCTGGACCTTGCCTGCCAATGTGGCCGTCTGCATGAATCGGGATTTCCACTATCTGCTTTTGGAAGTGGAAGGGGAAAAATGGCTCGTAGGGAAGCCTTTGATGGAAAAATTCGTAAAAGACACCGGTATCGGCGACTATCGGATCATCGGTGAATTCACCGGTGCGGAACTGGAATATATCACCTGCGTCCATCCTCTGTTTGAAGACAAAGAATCCCTGGCGATCTTGGGAGATCATGTCACGGATGAAGCGGGTACCGGGATTGTTCATACGGCGCCGGGCCATGGGGTCGACGACTTCAATGTCGGCCGCCAATACAAATTGGATGTGGTTTCTCCCCTTGATAATATGGGGAAATTTACGGAAGAAGGTCGGCGTTTTGCCGGGCTTACGACGGATGAAGCCAACAAAGCCATCACAAAAGAGCTGGAAGAAAAAGGGCGTTTGATCAAACTGATCTTTATTCAACACCAATATCCCCATTGCTGGCGGTGTAAGAGCCCGATCCTTTTCCGCGCGACGGAACAGTGGTTTGCCTCGATCGACGGTTTCCGCAAAAGAGCCTTGGAAGAGATTGATAAGGTCCGCTGGATCCCGGCTTGGGGCCGAGAACGGATCTACAATATGATTCGGGATAGAGGGGATTGGTGTATTTCCCGGCAAAGAACTTGGGGCGTGCCGATTCCGATCTTTTACTGTGAACAATGCGGGAAAGAGATCATTACGGAAGAAACCATTACCCATCTCCAGGAGATTTTCAGAACGGAAGGCGGTTCTCAGGCGTGGTTCGCCAAGGATGCCGCGGATTTGCTGCCGGCAGGGTTCACTTGCCCCGCATGCGGCCAGAATCATTTTCGTAAAGAGACGGATATCATGGATGTTTGGTTCGATTCCGGCAGCAGCTTTGCTTCCGTAATTGAGGCCAACCCGGAGATCAATGCTGATATCGACCTGTACTTGGAAGGGAGCGACCAGCACCGCGGTTGGTTCAACTCCTCGCTTTCGATTTCCGTTGCGACCCGGGACAAAGCGCCCTATAAAGCGGTTTTGACCCATGGTTTCCTTGTGGATGAGCAGGGACATAAACAATCCAAATCCCAAGGGAATACGGTGGATCCCTTAAAGATCATCAAGAATATGGGCGCCGATGTATTGCGACTTTGGGTGGCTTCGGCGGATTATCGCAATGATATGGCCAATTCCGATAATATCATGAAACAGATCGCGGAAGCATATCGCAAAATCAGGAATACGATTCGGTTCTTTATGGGGAATCTGGCGGATTTCGATGTGGAAAAAGACCGGGTCCTCTATGGAGACATGGGAGAACTGGATCGCTATGCCCTTCATATGTTGGAAACCCTGAAGGAAAAGGTATTGCGTGCCTATGATGAGTATGAATTCCATGTTGTCTTCCATAGCTTGCATAAATTCTGCGTTGTCGATATGAGTGCATTTTATCTCGACATCATCAAAGACCGGCTCTATGTTTTGGACAAAGAGGATCCGGAAAGGAGAGCGGCGCAAACCGTTCTCTATGATGTCGCCCAGGCTTTGGTGCGGCTGTTAGCCCCGATCTTGACCTTTACTTCCGAAGAAATTTGGTCCTACATGCGTACAGAAGGGGAGCCCGAAAGCGTGCAGCTCCTTTCCATGCCGGATATGAACTGGAACCATATGGACGCCGCTTTGGCGGAAAAATGGGAAAAGATCATCGCTCTTCGTGATGAAGGGACGAAAGTATTGGAAGAAGCGCGGCGGGAAAAGGTGATCGGCCATTCCTTAGACGCTGCGGTAACCATCACCGCGCAAGGAGAGGATTATGAGCGCTTAAAGTCTTTGGAAGATGAATTGGAGGATATCTTCATCGTTTCCCAAGTTGTTTTAGAAGAAGGAACAGAAAATCGGTTTGCTGTGGCTGCTGCGAAAGGGGAAAAATGCGAACGGTGCTGGAACTATAAGGAAAGCGTCGGTGAAGATGCGGTCCATCCCACTTTGTGCAGCCGTTGTGCTGCCATTGTCGCCGGTCTCGATTTAACGGAGGTGGAAAATGAAGGGTAAAACGATCATTACGGTTATCGGTACCGACAGAATTGGAATTATTGCGGCGGTAACCGGTGTTTTAGCGGATCACCGGGTTAATATCCTCGATATCAATCAAACGATCATGCAGGATTTTTTTACGATGATCATGCTTTGTGATCTATCTACCAGCGATATCGAGCTCGCTGCTTTGCAGGATGAATTGGAAGTGGTGGCAAAGGCAAAACAGGTGCAGATCCAGGCCCAGCACGAGGATATCTTTACCTATATGCATAGGATTTGAGGAGGAAAAAGATGACGGTCAATATCAATCACCGGGAGATTATGGAGACCATTCGTATGGTGCAGACGGACAATCTTGATGTGCGCACCATCACCATGGGGATCAGTCTTCGGGATTGCGCCGATAGCGATATGGAAAAAGCGGCCAAAAAGGTCTACGACAAAATCTGCCGCAGAGCGGAACATTTAGTTGCCACCGGGGATGCTATCAGCAGGGATTTTGGTATCCCTATTGTGAACAAAAGGATTTCTGTCACACCGATCGCGATTATCGCCGAATCTTCGGCGGGGAGCGATTACTTCCCCTTTGCTGCGGCGATGGATCGGGCGGCCAGAGAAGTGGGCGTCAATTTCATCGGCGGATTTTCCGCGTTGGTCCATAAAGGCGCTACTTTAGGGGATGATAAGCTGATCCGTTCGATTCCCCGGGCCCTGGCGGAAACGGAGCGGGTTTGCGCTTCCGTTAATGTCGGGACGACAAAGGCGGGTCTTAATATGGACGCCATCATGCTAATGGGCGAGATCATTAAAGAAACAGCGGAGAAAACGAAGGAGAGCGGCGGTTTGGGCTGTGCGAAGATCGTGGTCTTTTGCAATGTGCCGGAAGATAATCCCTTTATGGCCGGTGCTTTCCATGGTGTGGGTGAGCCGGAGGTTGTCCTCAATGTGGGGGTCAGCGGTCCCTGTGTTGTTTTGAGCGCAATCAAAGATCAGCCTAATCTCAGTATGGGAGAATTGGCTGCTGTGATCAAGAAGACGGCTTTTAAAGTCACCCGGATGGGAGAATTGGTGGGCAGAGAGGCATCGAAACGCCTTGACGTTCCCTTTGGGATCGTGGATCTTTCCTTAGCGCCGACGCCGGCGCGGGGGGATAGCGTAGCGGAAATTTTGGAAGCGATGGGGTTGGAAAAATGCGGAGGTCCCGGTACCACCGCGGCGCTTGCGATGTTGAATGATGCTGTAAAGAAGGGCGGCGCTATGGCGTCTTCCCATGTGGGCGGTTTGAGCGGCGCTTTTATTCCCGTAAGTGAAGATGCCGCGATGATCGATGCAGTGGAAGCCGGCGCTCTTTCGATGGAAAAATTGGAGGCGATGACTTCTGTTTGTTCCGTTGGCCTTGATATGATCACCGTACCCGGGGATACCAGCGCGGAGACAATTGCGGCTATCATTGCGGATGAAGCCGCCATCGGCATGATCAATCAAAAGACAACGGCGGTTCGTCTTATTCCCGCCCCTGGCAAAACCGTGGGGGATACTGTGGAATTCGGCGGACTTTTGGGCCGTGGTCCGGTCATGGCGGTGAGCCAATGGGCCCCCGATGTTTTTGTTCATCGCGGCGGCCGCATGCCGGCGCCCATCAAGAGTTTGAATAATTAAAAGTTTATTTGGCCCTGTGGAAAGATTGAGTGCTAAGGCTGCTTTTTAAGCAAAAATATTTAAAATAAAAAAGAATTGCCAAATCTTGCAAGATACGATATAATGATGACGGGAAAAGAAAATTGTACGGTATCCGGCTGGTGTAGAGGCACCAACCGGATCGCGAGGTGCTGGACCACCTACACTGTGGCTATTGCCACGCCGTACCCACACATTATATCTTATTTTGTGGGTTTCCACAAGTGGATGTATTTGGTGGGGCCGGTTTTGATGTGCAAAAATCGTGAGATTTCGTGCTGTGTATGGGTGGTTGTCTACGCCGATGTACAGCGCTTTTTCTTTTCCCTCCCAGGCTTTTTTTCGGTTGTTCGTCGTTGGCTTGGGCGGATGGCGGGCGGGCTTTGTGTCGTAGATCCGGCTTATTTTTTCTCAGCGGCATAGGCCCTTGCCTACCTTCCAAAATTTAGCATAATGATGAAGGGAAACCGGCAAGTTTTTTTGGGATTTGGCTTGCTTTCCGATGTTATATTATGTTAATATTGTAATAATATGAGTTGTTAGGAGGAAAGAGGCTTGCGCAAATAATGATTCGTGGAAGATGGGTACGGTATGAAGGCGCTGCGAGGCGTCTGTTTGTTCATGCCGGGCCAAAGGTAGCGGATCATTGATCGCAGGTATTGTTTTTACGGTATGATAGTATTGCCGTATTTGGCTCCGTTTCGATCTCTGCCTTTGGCAGAGTTTTTTTATTTTGGAGGAAAATATGGCACAAATCAAAATGGAACATATCGAAAAAGCCTTTGGCGAGCGGATCATTCTACAGGATACCTCTTTGCATCTTACAGCCGGCAGCCGTATCGGCGTCGTGGGCGCGAACGGTTCGGGGAAGACGACACTACTTATGATGATCGCTGGGCTGGTAACGCCGGACCGGGGGCAGATTAAGATCAGCGGCGGCGGATCCCTCGCTTTATTGGAACAAAACTGCAAGAGAGTGGAGAATACGAGCGCAGCATTTTTTTCGTTTCTGAAGCGTCTTAAAGGAGAGTATAGAGAGGACTGGGATCACCTTTCCTTCGGGGAAAGGCAAAAGCTGGCCTTGGCTGATAGTTTAGCGGCTGCCCCCACATTCTTCTCTTGGATGAGCCCACAAATCATTTGGACTATGTCGGCGCTGAAAGCTTGATCGGTTTATTAGAAGACTATCAAGGTATCCTGCTTTGCGTATCTCATGACCGGCATTTTCTTGACCGGACGGTAACCGAGATCTGGAGCTCCAGGCAGGGCAAATCACTCCATATCAAGGTAACTGCAGTGATTATAAGAGCCTAAAAGAAAAGCGTTTCCAAGACCGTTTGACTCAATATGAGAATGAAAAGAAAGAACAAGAGCGGATCAAGGAAGCGATTCGGCAGAAGAAGGGCTGGGCGGAAAAGCCCATCGGGAGTCAACCAGGCCGATAAAAGCGGCAATAAAAGGGGGTAAAGGAAAACCGGCGGGTGAAAGCGAAGAAGTTTGACAATCAAGTGAAAAGCAGTATCAAGAAGTTGGAAAAACGGATCAAATCAGACGGGGAACGCCCGTTAGAGGAAAAAAGCGTTGCCTTTTCCCTGGAAGGGATGGCAAGGCAGGGGCGTTGCCTGATCCGGGCGGAAGGGCTCGCCAAAGCTTTCGGGGAAAACCGGCTTTTTGGGGAAAGCGATTTTTATATTTTGCAAGGTGAAAAAGTGGCGATTTTCGGGCCCAACGGTTCAGGGAAGACGACGCTTATCCGCATGCTTTTAGGGGAGATTCCGGCGGATACGGGGGCGCTTTGGCAAAGCCCGGCGGCCAAACCCTTTCTCCTCTCCCAGGAAAACTGTGACCTCCCTTGGGAGAAAACGGTGGCAGAAGTGCTTACGCAAAAGCGGGGCGTCCTTTCTTGGCAAGACCGTACTGATTTGCAAAATCTTGGGATCACAAAAGAGCATCTTCAACAGAGGCTCGCAACTTTAAGTATGGGAGAATGTTTGCGCATTCGTTTGATCGAGGCGATTTGGGATCGGCGGGATTTGCTTCTTCTCGATGAGCCGACCAATCACTTGGACCTTCCCGCCCGGGAGCATATGGAAAAAACTTTGGCGGCCTATGCGGGGACTTTGTTGATCGCATCACACGATATCGTCCTTTTAGCGAAAATTTGCGATAAGGTTTTATGGTTTGACGGCGGTTGCTTACGGCGATTGGAAGTTCCTTTTGCGGATTTTTGGCAGTCCGGAAAAGCGGGCAACGGCATATAAAAATTTTTTATGGGCCCGTCAACTTTTTCTTCTTTTTTGTCGTCTACCGGTAAGGAGGGAAATATGGAGATCAATAAGAATAAACTCTATCGCAGAAGACGAAGACGGCTTGGATTTTTTCTACTCCTTTGTGTATTGGCGGCGATCGCTCTATATTATGTTTACGGTCGTGGGATCGTAATCGTGATCGATCCCGGTCACGGCGGTGACGATGTGGGGGCCCAAGGGATTGTTTCAGAGGTGGATGTGAACGAGACGACGGCCCGCTATCTCGAGGAATACCTGCGGAAAGATCCTAATTATGCCGTCGTGCTCACCCGGGATTATGGGGAAGGCGCGTCCCTTTCCGCCCGCAACCGCAAGGCATCTTGGGGTCTCGGCGATTTGTTTCTTTCCATCCATGCCAATTCCAGCGACGATGGGGACGGATCCGGATTTGAATGCTATTGCTCTACGCCGGGGCGGGAGAATTACGGGATGAGTTTAGCTTTTGCGCATTTTGTTGTGGATGAGATTGCGAAGACCGGCGTCTCGATTCGTGGAGAAGACGGTGTGCGCTATCTTTATTATGATCCCAGCGGAGAAAGAATCATCAAAGAATCTTCCGATGAAACCGTCTATGAATATGCTACCCTTACGGTGCTGGCGGGGAAGGAGATCCCCGCGGTTTTGGTGGAACAATGTTTTGTCGGCAATGAAGCGGACATTGATCTTCTGGGCGATGAGGACGGCTGCCAATTGGCGGCGAAAGCATATTACCGGGCAATTTGCGCCTATTTTGGCACAGAGCCCATTTTATAAATTAAATAAAATCATGGCAGATCCTCCAAATTTTGGAGGATCTGCTTTGAGACAGCAGACAAAAGCCGATAGCGTTGTCAAACCAAAGCCTCTGACCGCTTATGTATCTCTATATACACTGCGCGTCCAGGGACTTTGCTTTTCCTGGCTCTAGACCCTTGTCTTCAGCCTCCCATCTTGCCGACTTTGTCGACAATCTGAGATCCTCCAAAATTCTGGGGGATCTGCTTTTTTTGCGCCACTATTTGCCAAAATATTTTGATTCCTTTTGGCTATTCTAAGATTTGTATTTGGGAAATGAGGGATGATGACCGTGGCTGCCGTATTTGGGGAAATATTGAATATTTTTATTCGTTCTGTCGGCTCGCTTTTGGCTTTGCTCTTGATCGCTAAGCTCACGGGGCCGCGCCAGATTGCGCAGCTGACTTTTTATGATTATATTATCGGTATTTCCATTGGTTCTATTGCAGCGACCATGGCTTTGGATATTGGGATTCCCTTTTATCACGGGCTTTTTGCGATGTTGGTCTATTTTGCGTTGGCGTATATCATGTCGGTTGCGGCCAGCAAAAGCATTATCGCCCGGCGGGTATTTACCGGGGTCCCCAGTATTTTGATTTATCAGGGACGCATCATTGAAGAAAACTTGCACAAACAGAAATTTGATCTTAACGATCTGATGTGCGCTTGCCGCAGCCATGGCTTTTTTAATCTTGATGATTTAGAATATGTGATTATGGAGACGAACGGCGCTTTAAGCTTTTTGCCGAAAAACGGTAAAGCGATGCTGACCCCGGCGGATATGGGGATTGTGCCCAAGCCCCAAGGGTTGATGGCCAATGTGATTATGGACGGCGTGGTCATGTCCCATCATTTAAAATCAAAAGGGAAAAATGAAAATTGGTTAAAAGGCCAGCTTCGTACGATGGGGTACGGTGATACCAGCGAGATTTTTTTAGCGACCCTGGATGACGACGGCAAGATCTTTGTGTATTTGAAAAACCAGAAACTGTCTGATGGGGATCTTTTTGAATAAGAACGAAAGCCGGAGGGAAGGAGATTTCTTTCCGACTTGATATAGATAGAGCCGCTTGGAATTTTCCAAACGGCTCCTTAGACAGCAGACAAAAGCCGATAGCGTTGTCAACCCAAAGCCCCTGACCGCTTTCGTATGTTTGTACTGCCCCAGGAAAAACGGACATTGAAAAGAATCCCCCAAATGGTCATGGTATAATAAACTGGACAGAAAGAAAAGCGCGGAAAGGCGGAAAGGGAGTTCAGTTTATGAAACGAGCAGTATATGACAAGCAATTTAAAATGGCCGCGGTAAAACTGGCACAAGGAACAAATCAGTCGGTTACGCAAACAGCCATTGATCTGGGAATCAGCGGCAGCAGTCTGCGTAGATGGATCAACGAATATGATGAATATGGAGAAAGTGCGTTTCCAGGGCATGGGAACGCACTTTTTAACTCTACGTATGAAATCAAGAAACTACAAAAGCAAATTGATGATTTAAAAATGGAGAACGAAATACTAAAAAAACTCCAGGCCTTCTTGAAAGTAAAGAATGTGTGAGGTTCCAGTTTCTAAAAGAAAATCAAAAGAAATACAATATTCAGAAGGCCTGTAAAATTTTGAAGATCTCACGCAGCGGTTATTATGATTATCTGAAACGTCGAAAAAGTAAACGTGCGATTGAAAATGAAGTGCTATCGGAAATGATCGAAGACATTTTCCATGAAAACAAAGGGCGTTATGGTGCAAGGCGTATACAAAAGGTATTGGAACAAAAGAATATCAAGGTCAATCCTAAAAGAGTTTCCCGCTTAATGAGTGAACATGGTTTAATTGCAAAAGGGACGCGAAAATTCTATCGGTATCAGGCAAACAAAAACGCTTATGATGAAAAAGAAAATATCCTTAATCAAGTATTCAAAGCAAATGAAAGAAATCAGATATGGGTCGGCGACATCACATACATCCCAACAAAACACGGTTGGCTTTATTTGGCTGTTTTCATTGATATTTTTTCTCGTAAGGTAACGGGATGGGCTATGGATACTAGAGTTCGTGATATATTGGTTTTATCAGCACTTAATCAGGCCGTTGGCAGAGAACATCCCACAGAGGGATTGATCATTCATACAGACCGGGGATCCCAATATACATCTCAGCGCTTTCAGTCTATGTGTATTCGTTACGGATTCCGACAAAGTATGAGTCGTAAAGGAAATCCTTATGACAACGCAATTATGGAATCGTTCTATCGTACTTTAAAAAGAGAGCTTGTTCAGGATGCAAAATATGACAACCCTGAACAAGCTCGCATGGATATCTTTAAATATATTGAGACTTATTACAATACCAAACGTATTCATTCGGCCCTCAATTGGCTTTCTCCAACTCAATTTGAGGCCCAGTATGTTTAATTAACCTTAATTCTCTGTCCATTTTTTCTTGACCTTTCCAGTTAGGGTCTTCTTTTCCCTGTCCTTTTATTTCGGGGCAGTACAGTTTAGATACGCCGCGCGTCCAGGGGCTTTGCTTTTCCTAGCTCTTGGCCTTTGTCTTATGTCTCTCATCTTGTCGGCTTTGCCGACAAGATGAGGCCGACGTAGATTTGCGCCGGCCTTCATATTGTTTATGATTGATTTGTTTAAGCTGTTTTCATAATAAATTAAAACTCGGTATTGGCGAGGCTGCCCAAAATTCCGTAAGAAATGGCAGTTGTACCTTCATCTGTGATTTTCCAGGTGTCGTCAAGTTTCTTCAAGGGGATGGAGACGGTTTCCGTCGTCGTGATCAGTTCCGGATCATCCAGGGATTGGGTGAAATAGTCGATCAGGAGGGCTTCCATATCATTCTCATTCATTTCGCTTTCTGAGGATAGGGCTTTTTCAAAAACCAGCTTTGTGGCTTCTTCCAGCAAGACAGCCATATCCGGTCCGGTAATGGTGACTTGAACCGTGGCGCTGCTTTCCTCTTCGGCAATTAGCGTTACATCTTGATAATCCGTGTTCTCTAAAACACCTTGGACGATTGTGGCTTCCGATCCTTCAATATCGGTATCTTCTATCGGTGTGACAAGATAAGTATTCGCTGTTTCCAAATCAAAGGCTTGCAGCGCCTTTAAATAGCCGCTTACCGTATCTTCCGGACTTGGGCCACCGCCACAGCCGGCGAGAAGAATGAGAAATAGAAATAGGGGTATGAGCAATAGTTTTTTCATGTTTTCCTCCTATTCGTATTGAAGAATTTTTTCCATTTTATATGAAAAATATGAAAAAAGCAATATCATGATGGTTTGAGCGTCTGAACCAGGCAAAATCAAAGGGTTTTCAACCTTTGTACAATGGATATAGCTTGACATAAGCAGTAAAATTTAATAAAATGGGTTGAACGGAATTATAATTGCGGGAGTGGCGGAATGGCAGACGCACCAGACTTAGGATCTGGCGGGCAACCGTGGGGGTTCAAGTCCCTTCTCCCGCACCAGACATTTTTCAAGAATAAAAGCGAAAGATGGAAAGTGTACGGTAACGAAGTACCGGTGTTCGATTTTCACTTTTCATTTTTGTGTTCATTCTGTAAGAGTCAAATGGAAAAAGGAGAGTAAGTGTTCAATGAAGTATGATATCAATCGGGAAGTGAAAAACCAAGCGGTCATCACCATTAACGTTGACGAAGAAAAGGTTGCTAAATCAATCCAGCAAGCCTATGGTCGCCTGGTAAAGGAAGTTAATATCCCTGGTTTCAGAAAAGGCAAAGCACCGCGGTTCGTTTTGGAACAGAAAATCGGGATTCAGCCTTTTTT
>JAXGQI010000008.1:0-65868 GCA_040766525.1 Clostridiales bacterium
ATAAGATGGAGTTGCCTTTGCACTTTCGGGAAGAAATGCAGATCCTGTTGGGATCGGAATATGAAGATTTTGCCGCCGCAATGGGGGAGACCCCCCATCGCGGCCTTCGCTTTCATGCCTTGAAAACGGCGGGGGAGGAAGAGCGGGAGGCTTTGGGAATCGCTTTGGAAAAGGTCCCTTGGGCGCCCAATGGGTATGTTGTCGAAGGTGATTTTCGCCCGGCTTTTCACCCCTTTTATCATGGCGGCCTCTATTATATCCAGGAACCCAGCGCGATGTTGCCGGCGGAGGTTTTGCATCCTCAGCCCGGGGACAATGTTTTGGACCTCTGCGCCGCACCCGGGGGCAAAGGAACACGGCTGGGAGAATTCCTTGCCGGCGAGGGACTTTTGGTTTTAAATGACAGCAGCCAAACGCGTTGCCAGGCTTTGGTGCGCAACGGAGAATTATTTGGTTTGAAAAATGCCCTGATCCTCAATGAAAAGCCGGAACGGATTGCCGCCAAGTTCCCGAAGTTTTTCGATAAGATTTTGGTGGACGCTCCTTGTTCCGGCCAAGGGATGTTCAGAAAGGAACGCCAGATCGCAAAGACGAAGGAGGATCACCGTCCCTTTGCCCAATGGCAACGGGAAATCCTCGCCCAGGCGGGGCTTCTGACTGCCCCCGGCGGGGAGATCGTCTATTCCACCTGTACCTTTCGGCGGGACGAAAATGAGGAGATTATCGCAGGATTTTTGGCGGAGCATCCGGAGTTTGCCCTTCTGCCGATCCCGAAATTGCCCGGATTTAGCGGCGGTTTCGGCGGCATGGAGGAAGTTGTGCGGCTCTGGCCCCATAAGATCAAGGGCGAGGGGCATTTTATTGCCCATTTGAAAAAAGCGGGGGAAAAAGCGCCGCCGCAATTAACGGCGGGATACCGTTTGCCGGAAATCGCTCGCTTTCGTGAGTTTGAAAAGGAAGCGGGACTGGTTCCCTTGGAAGGCTGTTTTTATGATTTTTCCGGGCATCTTTACTATTTTCCCACACCGTTGCCGGATCTTAGCGGCTTGAAGACGGTGCGCACCGGCCTCTATTTGGGTGAAACCAAAGGAGGGCGCTTTATCCCTGCCCATAGCCTTGCTTTGGCCCAGGAAAGAAGAGAAAGCCCCTTGTCTTTCCCGATTGATAGCAAGGAAGTGGATCAGTACCTCAAAGGCTTAACGGTGGCGGCGACGGTGCGGAAGGGGTATCATTTGTTCTTGGCGGATACGCATCCCTTGGGCTGGGTGAAATCCGACGGGAATGGGATGCTGAAAAATTGCTACCCCAAAGCCTGGCGGAACCTATAAATTGCATAACCCGAATTGGGGTTTTCCTTTGCGATGATTTTTATGGCGATCCGATTAACGGATCGCCATAAGACTGCAGACAAAAGCCGATAGCGCCCTTAACCAAAGTCCCTGACCGCTTACGTATGTCTATATACGCTGCGCGTCCAGGGGCTTTGCTTTTCCTAGCTCTATGCTTTTGTCTTACGTCTCTCATCTTGTCGACCTTGCCAACAATCTGTGGCGATCTGTTCTTCGCTGCTGATTCGACGATACGCATCATCAAGACAACCAAATCCCGAAGAGGGCAACCCCTATTAAAGATGGGTATAGAAGTAATGCCGGACACAATATCGTAATCATAAATACAATTTTCAGGTTTTCGTTGATGTTTTTTCTTGATTTTGACACAAAAAAACAACAAATTAAGGGCAATCTAAGGGTGAGATCAAAAACAGTAGCCGAACCCATCTCCGAAAGGAGGGAGAAAGAGATGTTGAACTACAAAAAGCAAGGAAAAACAAGTAAAATCGGTTTTGAAGCTTTGGGTACCTGGAACGGAATTGTGCTTCCCGACATCAATGACGATGCGATTTTGCCCCGTTGCCGTGAAATGGTGCTGGCGATGGATGACCGCTGGTCTGTTTTTAAAGCGGAGAGCGAGATCGCAAAGATCAATGCTGCTGCTGGAAACGGCATGGTGGCGGTATCCGCCGATACGATGAAGATCATCAAACGAGCGCTGGATTTTTCCGTTCTTTCTCACGGCGTTTTTGATCTGACTTCCCGCCCGCTTTCCGCTTTATGGGGGAAAAGCAAGGACGGGGCGCTGCCAATGGCAGCCGAGATCGAACAGGCAAAAGCCTTGGTGAATTATCAAGATATCCTCATTGACGAGGCCCATTCCCGTGTCGGGTTGCGGCAGATCGGACAGAGCATCGATTTGGGCGGCATTGCCAAAGGATATGCCGCTGATGAAGTGGAACGGTTCCTCAAAGAAAATGGGATCGAAAACGGCCTCATCGATTTGGGCGGCAATATTATTACCTTCGGAAGCCCCGAGGCGGGAAGAAAATGGACGGTGGGGATACAAGATCCCATGGCTGCTTCGGGAAACTATATCGGCGCCTTAGAGACCGGGGACGAAACGATTGTGACCTCAGGTTCTTATGCCCGGTATTTTATAAAAGACAATCAGCGCTTCCATCATATCATTCACCCCCAAACCGGCGCTCCGGTAGAATCGGATCTCATGGCCGTTACTGTTGTTGGGGTGGGTTCTATGGATATGGATGCTTTGGCTACCACCATATTTATTCTTGGTGTGGAACAGAGCCTTCCGATCCTGAAACAATATTCTGCTGAAGCTATTTTTATCACGAAGGATTTTGAAGTTTTTGTAACCAAGGGCTTGAAATCCCGCTTTCATCCCAATCAAGCGATTAAGAGAGGTGAGAAACTTGGGTAAAAGAAAAAAGAAAATTCCAAAAGTGCAAATCATAAGAAGAGTTATGCAAATCGCCTCCTTTCTTTTGTTGCCTGCACTTTTTGTAAGTACATATATTGCTATCAAAAGCGTATATCTTGCCATTATCAACCAAACATTTGCGGTTGAGACCCTCTTGCCGCAGTTGATCTTATTACTTGCCGTTGTTCCCCTGACGATTTTATTGGGGCGGTTTTTCTGCGGCTTCCTTTGCTCTTTTGGGGCAATGGCCGATTTCTTTTGGTTTTTGGGGCGGAAAATGAAATTGAAGCCCCTGAAAATCAGTGAAAAACTCGATAAAAGCCTCCGTTTAGTGAAATACGGGATCTTACTTTTTATTCTGATTTTTATTTGGACCTTGGGTTGGGTACAGATTGAGAGCACTTCCAATCCCTGGGATATGTTCGGTATGTTTACCTCCTTTTCGGCCTTACCGTCGGCGTCGTATGTGTTAACGATCGGCTTTGGCCTTTTGTTCTTGATCATCATTGGTTCGTTCTTTGTCGAACGGTTCTTTTGCCGGTATCTATGTCCTTTGGGAGCGGTATTTTCCTTCCTTTCCCGGCCGCGCATTTTGAAATTGAAAAAGCCGACGGAAAATTGCGGCTCCTGTAAGGCCTGTACCAAAAGTTGTACGATGGGTTTGCCTCTTTATCGCAGTGATACGGTCAATAGCGGTGAATGTATCCAGTGTATGGCTTGTATCAGCGCTTGCCCCCGCGAGAATATCACCGCCCGGATCGGGAAAAGTGATGTTGCCCCGCTGGCAACGGGTTTAGCTGCGACTGCGATGATGTTGGGCATCTATTATGTCGGCAATATCGCCACCAGTAATGTGCAGGGTGCGGATTACAGTTCGATGGTGGATCAGGCCCATATTGCGGAAGCCGAAGGGCTGTATACCGATGGCGTTTATGAAGGGACTGCAACAGGATACCGTGGCACTACGACGGTGGCCGTTACGGTGGAAAGCGGTTTGTTGACGGATGTCGAGGTTATATCGACCGATGATGATATGGAATTCTTTAGCCAGGCGGCAAATACGATCATTCCTGCGATTCTTTGCAGCCAATGTGCCGATGTGGATGCGGTTTCCGGCGCGACCTTCAGCAGTAACGGCTTGATCGATGCGATTGCGCTGGCATTAACCGAGGCCGGCGGAGAAGAGATGACGACAGAAATGTCGGAACCACAGGCAACTGTTGAAGAGGAAATTATATCTGCCCCCACAGAAGACAGCGTCGCCCTGGAAACCGGGGCATACGAAGACGGCACCTATACCGGGACCGGCACGGGATATGAAAATGGGGAAACGACCCTCCGTGTTTTAGTGGAAGACGGACGCATCAGCGCTATCGACATTATCTCTTATGAAGACGATGATCCCTATTTCCGTACCGCCTTTGATGGTGTGACCAGTGCGATCATCGAAACTCAGGCCGTTGAAGTGGATGCGGTTTCCGGGGCGACTTTCAGCAGTAATGGGATCATGGAAGCGGTAGCCGACGCCTTGGATCTCGATTTCACCAATTCCAACAGTGAGCTGCAATCGGAAAAGCGGGGAAAAGGGCATAAATAACCTTTCGAGAAATGGGGCGGCTGCATAACTTTTGGTTGGAAGCGGTAGTTGAAAATCTGCTAAAGTTATGCTTCTGCTCTTTCACATAGACAAAGGCCGCCTCATTTTGAGGCGGCCTTTGAGACTGTCAATAAAGGGCTTAGTGCTATGTTCCAGTAAAACCGCAGACCGCTCATGTACGTCTATGTACACATCGCGTCCTGCGGTTTTTCTGCGCCTTGTTCTAAACCCTTTCTTGGCAGTCTCATATTTTGTGAGAAAATGAGGATTTTTTATACGGTTATCGGATCAAATTTTCAGTAAGACATGTTGGATACACTGTTTCATTTCTTGCGCCGCCGCCTTGGCTGATGATCGGTAAGATCCCGGCAATATCCGTAACGATACTGCCTGCCAGCAAGGTGACCGGCGTATCTTTGGAAGACGCTGGGGCAAAGGGGCGTCGACGGGCCGACGATGCAACCTCACGGGCATTTTGACAATGGGGTAAGATGTCGTCAATCGTATGATTGATGATACTGGTAGCGGTGATGACGATGACATCGCAGCGATGGTGAGTTGGGGCATCGCGCTTTCGGGATAGAGACCGCTGCCTTCTTCCACTTGCCGTTCAAAGACGAAGATGTTCTCTGTCATCTTTTTTGCTTGGGCTAGGAGAGGCGAGAAGTGCCCCACCATACCAAAACCTTCCGTAGCCTTGATCTTCAGTGCTTCCATCACATTTCCGTTCTTTACTGCGTCGGTTCCTTGATTGCAGGCGGCATTGATTGTGGCCAGTCCGATGGCGGATTTCAATATATTCTTCTCTTTTACCCACAAGATCAATTCCTCGCTGCTTTTGCCGATGAGGTTCCCCGCATCATGCAGTGGCCGCAGCAGCTCCCCAGCTCATTTCTAAAGGTAGGCAAGGCCCAGCTCTGATCTTCCAGTACGGTGCAACATAGCCGAGGCCCAGGCGGATATCTTGGATTTTTTTGTTTTGCGCCTTTTTTAAAGCCTCCGAAATCAGTTGATCGCTGACTGTGTTGTTCCTCCTTACCTGAAAATCTTCTAGTCCTATTATAAGATTTCCCTGTGGCACTGTAAAGCCGGGTTTGTTAGCGGGGGTGAATTCCCCACGTAAAAGAGGGTTCTCCTATTCGGAAATTGACAGGGGTTTCATTTGATCTGGGATATTATTTTTTCTTCCTTGGAAAGGTCTTGTGATTGCCAAACCGTAAAAAAGGATGGTGGCGATGAGGATGAAGATACTCTCAAGGGAAGATACCGTATGCCTCCCCAAATTGGAAGATAACCCCCATCTCTAATTTGAAGGCTTCCGTCATCTCTGCCGGCGCTTGCCCGAAAACCTGGTCGAGGGAAGATTCCATCATGACCTGGCGAAAGAGGGCCCCGGCATGAGAAACCGGGAAAATTTTGACGACGGTTTGCACCCCTTCCGGCAGATTGCCAATGGGGATATAGATTCCCGTCAAAAACCCGATCAGGGTACCGATGATCGTGCTGGCGGTACCGAAAGCATTGGCGCTTTTTAGAAAAGTGGTGAGGAGAAAAACCATGGAACTGCTGGAGATCACCGCTAATACCAAGATTCCCAAGATGCGGAGAAGAGCGGAAAATTCCAAAAGGCTGCCACCATTGCCGAGAATGTAAATCTCTGCCAAAACCAGGGTGATCAAACAAAGGATCAGGCCAACCACGACGGCATTTAACACATAGCCCGCGGCTAATGTCCCTCGTTTGATGGGAGACGCCATGAAGTCTTTTCCGGTTTTCTTGGCATTATCATCTACCATGATGCCGAAAGCGCCCAAAGTCCCGGTCATGGAAGTGACAGCTAAAAGCCCGGCCATGATCCAACTGTCAATTAAAAAGCGCACCTGATCACCCATAGCGAGCATGCTATTGGTGATGATATCCCCAAGGAATAGGACATAAAGACCGATGATGATAAAAACGGAAAGCAAAGAAAAGAAAACAGAGATGCGATCACGGAAAAAGAGTTTAAGGTTTCTGTTTAAAAGACGCAAAACGGTCATTCTCTGATCTCCTTTCCGGTAATATTGATAAAGGTATCGTCCATATTGCCTTGGAGCACTTCAAACCCGGTGATATAGGGTTTTGCCGCCTCTAAGACCGGCAGCGCCTCCATGGTTTGATTGAGTGTGAGGGTAATAAAGCCGCCTTGCATTGTGCTGGTGATCCCCATATTGTCCAGGAGGTTTTGGAGACCTTCCTTTTCCCCGGGGATGAGCTTCAATCGGTCGCGGCTATAGTGTTGCCGCAGATCGGCCGGGGTCCCTTTGGCGGCAATTTTGCCTTCGTCGATGATGGCCACATAATCGGCTTCCGCCGCTTCTTCCATATAATGGGTGGTCAGGAAGATCGTGGTGCCGCTTTGCTTTTGCAGTTTTCGCACCGTGTCCCATACATTTTTTCTTGTTTGCGGATCCAGACCCGTGGTGGGTTCATCTAAAAATAGGATCTTGGGGGTATGAACCAGGGCTCTGGCAATATCGGCGCGGCGGCGTTGCCCGCCGGAGAGCTTTCCGTACCGCCGTTTGCTGAAATCCTCTCCTCCTACGATGCGAATCGCATTTTCCGCCGCTTCTTTGAGGGCTTTCCCCGAGAGTTTATAGAATGCGCCGCGGGTATAAAGATTTTCCTCTACTGTCAAGAGCGGGTCTAAGACGCTGTCTTGAAAGACAACGCCGATACTGTTGCGGATTTTGGCGTCGTCTCGCCCGAGCTTGAATCCATTGATAGTAATCTCCCCGGCGTCGGGTTTGAGTAAGGTGCAGAGAATATCAATTGTGGTGGATTTTCCTGCGCCATTAGGGCCGAGAAAAGCAAAAAGCGTTCCCGGTTCCAAATAAAAATCGATGCCTTTTACCGCTTTTACGGAACCGTAACTCTTCCTTAATCCTTCGACATTGATGATCGTATCCAAGCGTTTACCTCCTTTGTACAGTTTGATAGGGAAAACCCTATTCATCTGTCTTGATTTATGATAAAATAAAATATAAAATTATACATATTTTTGTTTTATAAGAAATTCGCTTTTTCATTGGGTTTTCCTTTATTACCGTTCCACTGTCCATTCGTAAGGTTGCATGGTTTTAGCTGAAATGAAAAAGGAGATGAGGAGCATGAAGGTACAAGAAATAAACAGGACCATTCAACTTGGTGTGGTGATTGCGTTTCTTCTTATGGTTGCCGTCAATTTCCTGGCGAATTTTTTGCCGCTCAATGGGGTTACGACCGCAGAAGTGTCCGATTCGTATGCCAATCTTTTTGCCCCCGCCGGGTACACCTTTGCCATTTGGGGACTAATCTATTTGTTGCTCGCCTTATACGTGTTATTCCAAATGGGTTTTTTGCATAAAAAAGAGAATATGAACCCCCCTTTAATGAACAAAATAGGAAGGGCTTTTATCGTTTCTTCGGCGGCGAATATCGCCTGGATCTTTTCGTGGCATTTTAATGCGCTGCCTTGTCGATGATCTGGATGATCGTTATCCTCTTATGTCGATTTCGATTGCCCAGACTTTGCGCCGAGCGCCTTTCTTCCGGGGAAAAGCTTTTTCTTAGGATTCCTTTCAGCGTATATTTTGGCTGGATTACCGTGGCCACAATCGCCAATGCCACTACGCTCCTTGTTTATTGGAATTGGGGCGGCTGGGGACTGCCGGAAACCTTATGGACGGTGGTCGTTTGCTTGTCGGCGTTATTATCGGCGGTTTGACCATGCTGCGTTCCGGGAATATTGTTTATGGCCTGGTGCTGATATGGGCCTATATCGGCATTCTGGTGCGCCATGCGGCTGATTTAGGCAGGCAATATCCTGCCGTGATTATTGGGGTGAGCCTCAGTATTGCATTGCTTATGACGGCAACGGTCATTCTGCTCCGGGAAAAGTGGAGCAACCGTTTACCGGCGGAATAAAATATAACTTTGTGAGGGTTGATGGCAACAATGCATCAAGTAGAAATCAAAAATGTGGATAAAAGCTTGGCAAGCATCGGGTCCTCACGGATATCAGCTTGAACGCGGACAGCGGCGAAATCCTTTGTCTTTTAGGACCGTCCGGAGCAGGGAAAACGACACTGATTCGCCTGATCATTGGTGCAACGAAGGCCGATGGCGGCACGATCACGGTAACGGGCGCTCCCATTCCCAATATGGCGGCGATCCGCAAGATCGGCTATATGCCGCAAAATGATGGTGTTTATAATGATATTAGTGGGTATGATAATCTCTGTTTTTCGGCCGCATGTATGGTTTGAAAGGGAATCCATTGAAAGCCAGGTTGAATCGGTACTGAATTTGGTGGATCTTTTCCCTCGATAAGGATAAGATCGTTTCCGCTTATTCCGGGGGGATGAAAAAGCGGCTCTCTTTAGCAATCGCCTTGCTTCACGATCCGGAAATTTTGATTTTGGATGAGCCGACGGTTGGGGTCGATCCGGTTTTAAGGAAAACAATCTGGGATCGTTTTGACGCTTTATGTGCAAAAGGAAAAACGATCATTATCGCCACCCATGTCATGGATGAAGCGGAAAAATGCCAAAAAGCCGCTTTGCTCTATGGCGGGAAAGTGATTTACAATGACCGGGTGCCGGCGCTTCTGGCGATGACGGCAGACGGAAATCTGGAAGAGCTTTTCTTCACCGCGAGAGAGGCAGGTGAAGAAAGATGACAGGGTTGATTCTTCGTATCATTCGGCAAATGAAGAATGACAAGCGTTCTTTAGGCCTCCTCCTGATCGCGCCCTTGCTGATTATGAGCTTGCTCTTCTTACTTTTAGGCGACAGTGATTATCGTCCGGTTATCGCTTTAGAGGAGAATTTCCCGATTTTGATCGAGAATGCTTTGGCAGAGCAGGAAGTAGATATCGTCTCCTTGACGGAAGGGGAAGACGCAGATGCGATGTTGGAAAGCGGGGAGATCGATGCGGTGATCTCAATGGACGCCGACGGCGTTACCGTTAAGCTTTTGGAAGTGGACAGTGTCCGGATCTCCAAGATCAACGACGCTTTGAAAGCGGCGGTGGCCACCTTAAATCCTTCCGGCAATGTGGAAATGGAGTTCTTATATGGCGCAGCAGAGGCCAGTTTGTTCGATAGCTTGGGCTATGTTTTTCTGGGGATCATCTCCTTTTTCATCGTCTTTTTATTGTCCGGCGTCTCTTTCATTCGGGAGCGGACCACCGGCACTTTGGAACGGATGATGCTGACGCCGATTCGCCGCTTCCAGGTGGTGCTCGGTTATACCTTAGGGTTCGGTCTCTTTGCGGTTTTGCAGAGCATTGTGATTGTCTTATTCTTCCTTTATGTTTTGGGGATGGCTTTTGTCGGTTCCGTTACGCTTGTGATCTTTATCATGATTTTACTGGCCTTTTCCGCAGTGGCAACAGGGACTTTTATCTCCATCTTTGCCAACAATGAATTCCAGATGGTGCAATTTATCCCGGTGATCATTATTCCCCAGATCTTTTTCTCCGGGATGATCCCCGTGGAGACATTCCCGCTTCACTTGGGGTATCTCTCCTATATCATGCCGGTTTATTATGGTTCCACAGCCTTGAACGAGGTGATCGTCAAGGGCTACGGGATTATGGATATCGGCAGCTATTTATTGGCTTTGTTTGTATTTATCGCAGTTTTATCTGTCTTAAATACCCTGGTATTGAAAAAATACCGGCAGATCTGATAGAAATTTATGGTTTGAAATGTTGAGGGGAGGGAAGATGATGCAAAAAGAAGATCAAAAAGCAATTGCTCGGCTGGTGGAAGAGATTAAAGAGAGTTATCAGCGGGAGCCTAATGTTGCGCCCTGCGATTTTGCGGTGTTACCGAACCGCAGTACCATTATCATGGTCACGAAAAAACTGCGGCAATTATTGTTCCCGGGTTATTTTGAGGAAAAGAGCTTCCAGAGTGAGGTCAGCACCTATCATATCGGCAGCCTGTTGACGGAGATCTATGAAACTTTGCGGGAACAGATTTTACTTGCGCTGCGCTATCGGGAAGTGCGGGAAGATTGCGAGGAACACCGAGATTTAAATGAGATGTCCAATAGGATCTGCTTGCAGTTTATGGGTAAGCTGCCCAAAATACGGGAATACTTGGCAACAGATGTGCAAGCGACTTTTGACGGCGATCCAGCCGCCAGCAGCAAGGATGAGATTATTTTCTCTTATCCCGGCGTGTTTGCCGTTACCATTCACCGTTTGGCCCATGAGCTTTTTCTCCTTGATGTGCCTTTGATTCCCAGGATCATGGGGGAATACGCCCATAATCTTACGGGGGTCGATATCCATCCCGGCGCTACGATCGGCAAGCACTTTTTCATTGATCACGGCACCGGCGTGGTCATTGGAGAAACAACGACGATTGAAGATAATGTCAAACTATATCAAGGCGTTACGCTGGGGGCTTTGTCCACAAGAGGGGGGCAGGCGCTCCGGGGCGTAAAGCGCCACCCAACTTTGGAAGAAGGAGTCACGGTTTATTCCGGTACTTCGATTTTGGGAGGCGAGACGGTGATCGGCCGGGGAGCGGTGATCGGCAGTAATGTGTTTATCACCAAATCGGTGCCTGCCGGGACGAGGGTGAGCATCAAAGACCCGGAATTGCTGATGAAAGACCGCCCGCCCCATAAAGCGTAACCGTACCGGGACGATCCGTTTTACCGCATTGTTTGGATAAAATGAAGAATCCATCTGGAGGTAAACCATGCAGGTGAGTATTTTTGAGGCTTTGGGGCCGATCATGATCGGCCCTTCCAGTTCCCATACGGCGGGAGCGGCACGCCTTGCCCGTATCGCCGCCCAAATTGCCGGGCGGCCTTTTTCACGCGTTTCTTTCGGTCTCCATGGTTCCTTTGCCAAGACATACCGCGGGCATGGAACCGATAAAGCGCTTTTGGCGGGAGCATTGGGTCTTATGGAGGATGACGAGCGCCTTTCCGAGGCTTTTCATTTGGCCAAAGAAAGAAATCTACGCTATGATTTTTACGAGCTGTTTTTGGAGCATGTCCATGAAAACACGGTGAAGATCACTTTTTATCATGATGATGGGGTGAGCGAAATCATCGGTTCCTCGATCGGCGGCGGGCAAGTCGTCATTACGGAAATCGACGGTTTCGCTTTAGAATATCATGCTCAATCTGCGGCTTTGCTTTTAACGCAACGGGATAAAAAAGGCGTGATCAGCAAAGTCACCGGGATTTTGGCGGAACATGACATCAATATCGGCGTGATGAAGGTGAGCCGCCGTGCCAGAGGTGATATTGCGTATTGCATCCTTGAGGTGGATACGCCGGTTTCCGATGCGATTTTGACGGCGATCCGGGCTTGTGATGACGTTTTGCAAGCACGGGCCATCAATCCGGTTTAAGGAGGCGCTATGGTTCAGAATTTTGGGGAAATGGCGGCTTTGGCCAAGGAGAGGCAAGTTTCTTTGGCCGCCATCATTTTGGAAAACGAAATCAAAAGTAACGGGACGGATGAAGCGGCGGTTTATGCCGGCCTCGCCGCCCATTATGAAGTGATGAAAAGTAGTGCGGGGAAGGCATTGGAGCAAGTATTGCCCATTGAATGCCCGTTGATCGAGGGGAATGCCCAAAGGCAGTTCCAATACTATAAAACCGGGAATACCATCAGCGGCGATTTGGTGAATCATGTGATGGCCCGGGCCCTCTCCGGCAGCGAGGTCAATGCCTCTATGGGGAAGGTTTGCGCTGCGCCGACGGCCGGGGCTTCCGGGATATTGCCCGCAGTTCTCCTGACCCTCGCGGAAAAGTACCGTTTGGAGGAACGGGCGGTTTTAGACGGTTTGCTGGTTGCTTCCGGGATTGGCGCTGTGATTATGGAATCCGCCACGGTTTCCGGTGCGGAAGGCGGTTGCCAGGCGGAGTGCGGGGTTGCCGCTGCGATGGCGGCGGGGGCGGCGGTGCATTTGGCCGGGGGCGGCGAAGATGTCCCGCTCCATGCGGCGGCCTTTGCTCTCATCAATGCGATGGGCTTGATTTGTGATCCCGTTGCCGGTTTGGTGCAAGTTCCCTCGCGCGCAACGGAATGCCTCTCAAGCGGTGAATGCCCTTCTCAGTGCGGATCTGCTCTGGCTGGGATGCGGAGCATCATTCCCCTGGACGAAGTGGTGGAAGCCATATCGGGTCGGCAAGCAGATGCCGGTAGAATTAAGGGAAACAGCAAAAGGCGGTTTGGCTGTAACCAAAACCGCACTAGCGTATGAGAAAAAATTCCTTGCCGGGGAGTCAAAGATTTGAGGGAAACTTAAACCTTTTATGAAGTCAGGGTTTGAACAAAATACTGCCTTTGCCTCGGCCCGTCAAATTCACAAAAATAGATCCCTTGCCAGGTGCCCAGGACGAGGCGGCCATTTTCCACAATGACCGAAGCGGAAGCCCCCAGCAGGCTCGATTTCAGATGGGCGGCGGAATTTCCTTCCCGGTGGCGAAACTCTGCCCGGTCGGGAGAAATTTTGCCCAAAGCGAAGAGGAGATCGCGGACCACATCGGGGTCCGCATTTTCATTGATGGTGATGGCGGCGGTGGTATGAGGGCAATAGATGAGGCAAGCCCCATTTTTTAGCCCGCTTGCCGTTATCGCTTTTTGAACCGCGGCAGTGATATCGTAAAAGCCTTCCCGCTCCGTGGCGAGATGAAATGTCTGCATGGTTATTTTGCCCCTTCCGCTAAAAAGTCGAGGATCTCTTGGGCATTGCTATCCGGTTTTGCCTTGGGGAATACTTTCATGATGACGCCTTCTTCATCGATGACATAGGTCGTACGGACGACGCCGAAAGAGACTTTGCCGTAAAGCTTTTTCTCCTGCCAAACGCCATAAGCTTTGATCGCCGCCAATTCCGGATCGGCAAGGAGGATAAAGGGGAGCTCATATTTGGCGATGAAGCGTTCGTGGGACGCCAAACTATCTTTGCTGACGCCGATGATGACCGTATTTTGGGCCAGAAAATCTGTATAGGCGGCTTTAAAGGCCAGTGCTTGGCGGCTACAGCCGGGGGTATTGTCTTTGGGATAAAAATAGAGGACGACTTTTTTGCCGCGGAAATCTTTGAGGGATACGGCCTTGCCCTTTGTATCCATTAAGGTGAAATCCGGGGCGACGGTTTTTGCTTCCAGCATGAGATCGTCTCCTTTCTGATCTAAGAGTTTTGCGGTATTTTTGTGTTTATTCCCTTATTCCGATGGGATCAGAACAACATGATATTTCTTGATCAGATCATCAAACCCATATAAATAAGAGTCCTTGTATTCGTGGTAATAATATTCTGTGGTTGTTTGCATATCATTGACATCAGCCGCGGGGAACTGATCGCTGTTCATATAGATATATTGAGCGATACACGTGCCCTTTTCTACATATGGCCGGATGCTCTCGCTCTTCCAGAAATCTTCTTCCGTCAAACCTTCATGCTGTAAACAATTGCGCAAAGCATTTTCCTGCATTGCAATTATATCCTGGGATGTTATGATCATGTTCTCGATGCTTTTTATTTCCGTTTCCGGTAAGTCTTCCAGCTTTAAATTCTCTTCACAGGCTTGAATAGTTTTTTCCAGTAAACTGACCTGTTCTTTGCGGGCGTCAATGGCAGCGTCAATCTCACTTTCGGAAACGGAAATATTCTGTTCCAATGCTTCGAGATACAGTAATTCACTCATGATAGCGATTTCTTCATGTAATCCTGTGCTTTCAATGGGAACGGAGCCAAGGACTTTAAATAAATAATCCTCATTATAATAATAGGGTTCGCCGTCGATTGTGGCAATTTCTTTGCCATCTTGGGGGTAAATCTCCGTATCCACCGCTATATTTCCGCATCCGCTCAATAGTACCAGGCAAAAGCATGTCAGTAATAATAGACTAAGCCGTTTCAAAATCTGCACCTCACTCGCTTATAATGATATTTACTATTACTGCGGTTTTTTATGGCCGTGGTGATGGTGGCCGGTTTCGTCATCCCGGTGTTCGTGATGATGGCCGTGTTCATGATCATGATGCGCATGGTCGTGATCATCGCTGTGATGCTCGTGATGGTGATGATGCTCATGATGGTGGCAGGAACAAGTGCCGTTTTCCTGGGAGGCGGCGGATTTTTTTTGCAATTTTTGGGCATTTCCTTCCCCGTCTACGAGGTAGACGCTGTCTAAAGAAAGGGTTACTTTATTACGAAAGTCGGCGATATATTCTTCTCTGAGCTGTTTTTGCTCCGCCAGTTCTTCCGGCGTCAAAGTTTCTATTTTGGATTTTCTCGCTAAGGCATTGATCCGATCGATTTTTGCTTTGTCCATCGGCCTCTCCTTTCTTATTTTAAGCTGATATTGCATTTGGCTTCTTTGAGGAAGCGGTCTTCATCAAAAGAACCGCTGCCGTGGGGGACGATGCTGCTGCCGGCGTCGGAACCGGGGAGAACATGTACGCCCAAAAGCAGCGCCTTTTCTACGGTTTTCATGTGTTGCTCAAAAATCTGTTGGACAAGGGTTTTGTCCCAGCCGGGTATCCAGCGGTCATAGCGGACGGCATTGCCGAAAGGGGCAATGGTGGGGACCCAGACGGTACCCCGTTCTTTCATTATTTGGAGGCAATCATCATCCATAAAATAGCCGTGCTCAATCGTGGTGGCTCCCATTTCGATAGCGGCTTTGATCCCTTCTTTACCATTGGTATGCACCATGATGGGCAGTCCGGTCTCTCGGCTGAAATCACGGATATAGTTGCGCTCTTGCTTATCGAAGAAGGGCGGTAATTCTTGTTTGCCGTCGGTACAGTTGACGAGGCCGGTCATGATCACTTTAAGCAGGTCTGCTTTTTTGGCGAGCAAAAAATCGAGTTCCGCCTTTAAGTCTTCCAGATCATCCAGGCCGAACCCCAGGAGCTTCCCGTAGCAATTGGCTTTCACGAGAGCCGGCCCGGGAGAATCTAAGCGGATACCCAATTTTTGCGCTTCCTCCTTGAGGGTGAAGGCCACCATGTATTTATCGCCGCCGTCCCGTAGGTAGGTGAAGCCGTGATCTCTGTATTGCAATAGATTGTTATAGGCATTGTTTAAAGCTTCATTTTCAAATTTATCATCCCTGTCTTGCAGGCGAAAATTGCCGTAGCCGAGATGGATATGATAATCTCTCATTTTACATATTCCCCCAATAGACATAGTCTAAAATTTCGCCTGCCGCTTCTCCCAATGCGATCATGTTTTTGCGGCTGGGCGGTTGATGATCCATCATTTGATAGCGTGGAAAAAAGCGGCTGATATGGAGCGGGATTTGTGGTGAAATCCCTTTGATCCATTGGGCAATGGCACGCATCTCTTCTACAGTATCATTCAACCCGGGGATGATCAAGGTTGTGAGCTCTAAATGACAATGTTCCGCCGCTAAGCGGATGCTCCGTTTTACCGGCTCCAAAGTGCCGCCGCAATAACTGCGGTAGAAAGAATCTTGGAAGGATTTGAGATCGATATTCATCGCATCAATGTAAGGCAACAGCTCCAAGAAAGGGGCTTCCTCAATATAGCCGTTGCTGACTAAAACGGTTTTCAACTCCGCTTCCCGCAGTTTTACCGCTGTATCATAGACGAATTCATAGGAAATTAACGGTTCATTATAAGAAAATGCTAAGCCGATATTGCCCTTTTCCACCTGGGAAAGCGCGATCTTTACCAAATCTTCCGGCGTGTAATCCCGGGCCTGGCCGATTTTTTGGGAGATCTCATAGTTTTGGCAAAACCGGCAATGGAAATTGCAGCCATACCCCCCAACGGTGAGGATATTGCTCCCTGGGAAAAACCGGTTCAACGGCTTCTTTTCAATCGGATCTAAAGCGATTGCTGCGATTTTTCCATACCCGTCGGCAGATAAGATGCCTTCTTGGTTGGTGCGGATTTGGCAGCGGCCGCTTTTCCCTGAGGGAATCCGGCAATGATGGGGGCAGAGACGGCAGACGACGGTGTCTCCTTCTCGTTCATAAAATCTTGCTTCCATCGGACGCTCCTTAATAATACCGTTCCACTTGAAAACGGAAAAGTTCAATCTTTTCCCACCCTTTAATTTCTGCTTTTTCTTTGGCGATACGCACTTGTTCTTCGGCAGTATCAATTCCGTCGAGATTGGGCAATAACAGCCCTTGTTTCCTGCCGCTTTTTACGATCACCCCATAAATTTTCGGGTCTAATTCCGCAATGCTGCTAATCGCTTCTTCCTCACCGAGGATATCGACGCTGATATCCAGATCCTCCAATTCTTCCTCTGTGATGGCGGGGAAGCGGGGGTCTTTGGCGGCGGCGCTGACGGCGCTCGCGATGATCTCTTCGGCGATATTCCGTTGGGTCGGCCTAACCGTGCCGATACAGCCTCGTAATTGGCCGAATTTTTTGATGGAGACGAAAGCGCCCGCCTGTTTTGTTCGTAGCTCTTCCGGAAGATCATTTGGCACCGGCATTTCTTTCCCGGTGCGGGTATAGGTTTCCACCGCATCTCTGGCGAGGTTCACCTCCAATGAGGAGAGCTTCCGTTTTTGCGCGGTTTTTTCTTTTGCCCATTGTTCATATAAGGCGAGAAGGTTTTGCTTCGTTTCTCTCCCCGGTTGTACCCGCGCGGTCATATATCCGACGCCGAAGGGCCCTTCATAGGAAAGGATCTCCGTTTCAACCGTATAGCCGTCAAGCGCGCCTAAAAGCATGATGATGGATTTTTCGCCGCATTGCCCGGCTTTTTCCCGCAGTTGATCATCGATGGTCAATACTTGGAGTGGATCGCCGGATTTGAGCGCCTCAGCCAGGGCCTGGTCATAGGCGGGGCCTTCCGGCGTGTAGCCGTAGGGACCTTCCTCGGAGAGTTTATGGGAAAGATCGCCGCTGGCGATGATGACGGTATCATCCGCAAATTCCTCAATGAGCCGACTGAGGATCATCCCCAGGCGATAATGGGCCCGCTTGTCCAATCCCGCAAGGGAGATGGGCACGAGGCGGTAATCCGTTACTTTTTGTCCGACATGGTAGAAAGGCACGATGATCCCATGATCAAGATCTTCTTTGATGCCGTAGCGCCGTAAGATCGAATGATGGACGGGGCCTGCGGATATCTGTTCTTCCTTCGCTGACGCTTCGACGGCGTGGACGAAAGCGGGATCATTATCGAAGCCCAGGATCAAGTTTTTTTGCCCGAATTGGGACAGATCACCGCTGATACGGCCATTATCCGGAATATAAAAATGATCGGAAAAATAAGGGCCGTGAGGGCTGATCACGATGATCCGTTTCGGTTTTAAATCTGCGATTTCTTCTGCGATTTTCTTAAAACCGTCTAATGTTGCTTTGGCTTTGTTTTCCTCTCCTTTGCCAATGGCGGGAATAAGGATGGGAGGATGGGGAAGAATATAACAACCGCTGATTTTGCCCATATTTTCACCTTCGTTTTTTTTATATTATTCTAACATTCTTATATGCCTTTTCGCAATAAAGGCGGCTGTTTTTCCCTTGGGGATACCGGTTTTGTGCCGACGTTTCCCTGATTCGGGGATTGACAAACGAATGACCGCGCCTTATACTTTTGCGCATATGCCCGAAAGCAGGGGCAAAAGGTTATACGGTTTATGTTTGATTGGAAAAAGGAGGAGCTAAGATGAAAGTAGCGATTACGACGGAGAATGATCAGATTTTCCAGCATTTTGGAAAGTGTGGTCTCTTTACCATTTTTACGGTGGAAGACGGCCGCGTCAAGGGGAAGGAAGCCATTACCACGGAGGGGCGCGGCCACGGTTCCTTGGGGAATTTTCTGAAGGAACAAGGCGTTGATGTGCTGATTTGCGGCGGTATCGGCGGCGGCGCCAGAAACATGATGGTGGAAAATAATATCCGGTTGATTTACGGGATTACCGGTTCGGTAGACCAAGCCATGGAGCAAGTCCTTGCCGGGGCATTGGCCAGTGATGAAGATGCCCAATGCAATCACCACCATGGAGAAGAGGATCATCAATGCCACGGTCACGAAGAGGGGCATCGCTGCCATTCTTGACCCGATAGGAAATGGGCACGGAAAAAATGATGTAAATTAGGGCTGCCACACCAATCTGGTCTGGCAGCCCTTTAAAATATCGTTAGGTTGATGACCCTCGGCGTATTTGTCCTAGGGGATGATAATGAATGTTGGATTCCTCGATTTTTGCTTGGCTTCTTCGTGTTCGGTTACGATTTCGATATAGCCCTCATCGCCGTTTACGATTACTAGATCGCCGGTTTTGATGCGTGCGAAAATATCCTCTTCAATATCGGTGACGACGGGTACCCCGGTGACGACTGCGGCGACGCCGGTACGGGAATCGATTTTGGGGAAGACCATGCCTGCCGGGGCCATGCCCCTTAATTTGGCTGCATGAAAGTGGCAAGACCAGCCGTTGGAGCCCTTGCCTCCTGAAATGATCAAGATCGAATCCTTGAGGCATTTTCCTTCAAAAGGATGGCCGATTTCCATGATAATCCCGGTCGCTTCATCCACTCCGGACCAGCCTTGGATCGTTTCTCTGCTGACCATTGCAACTCCTTTGGCAATTCCCGGGACCGCTCCCCGGCCATAAATTCTTTGTGCCATTATTCCACCTCCCAAACACCGCTGATTGCGCTTGCGATACATTTTTCCAAAGAGCCGTAATAGACCTTCACCTTGCCTTCGGGGGTAATATAATGGGCTTGCTTGGCGGAGTCAAAGGCGGCGGTTTTGCTGTTGGGCGGCATTTTTCCACTGGTTAAGGGGCAACTGCTGGTCAACAGGATTGCGCCGGCTTCCGCGATGGTTTTGGCATAGCCGCAGCGAACCGCAGTTTCTTTGATGGGGTTGGCCGTCCAGATATGGAGGACCGTATTTTCGGCGATGTGTTTCCCTTCCAGCAGTTTTGCAATGATTCGCAATTCTTCGATACTGTAATGGGGGCAGCCTAAGCTGATATAGTCGATTTTTGCGCTTTTATTGTTGCCATTTAGAATTTGCAAGGATTCTTTTAGGTCGTCTTCCGTAATGTCCATGGTAAAGACGGGATCTTTCCCGCCCAGAGCCGCTTCCAATGTCGGTGCTTCCGGCGTAATGCCGACGAGATGGCACATTTCCGGGCCTGCCGTCGTTGCCATGGCGGCAAAAAAGTATTTGATGGAAAAGATATTGGGGCGGTCTTCCAAGCCGTCGAGTACGGGGATGCTGTGGGTGGGCAGATACCGCCCGATGGTATACCCCAATAAATCCCAATCATAACTGTTTTTTAAAGAGCATTTGATATTGAAAACATGGGTGCCTTTTCTGTTCTCCATGATATGATTCCCCCATTTGGGAATCCTGCCGCAAGCGGCGGCCCAAAAGCCCGCTTCCAATCCGTCCGCATTGCCCGAAGCGCTCCAAAGCGAATTCATCAAAGTTACCGCATGGGATTCGCTGGAAACATAATGTTCGCCTTTTAAGGGAATGAAGCCGCACATATAGGGGACGCAGGTGCCGACGAGATTGACGCCCTGTTCCCGGTAATATTGTAAGAAGGCCTGATTCTTTTGGCCTTCTGCTTCCGTTACATACATTTTGGGGTAATGTTCGGGATCCATCGGTCCCGTGTCCGATTGGCAATAGCAGGCAAAAGGTTCCTGGGGCATGATGGTATCGCTGCAATACTGCATTTGGGAGATCGTTTCGGGAATACGGTCGCTCCCTGCGGCGTTGAGGTAGCCATGAGCGCCGCAAAAAAGATGGGCCATCGTGACTTCAGCCAGTTCTTCGGCCCCGAGAACATGGGCGTATTCGACGATCTTGGTGAGGGCCTGCTGCTTTAAGAGGCCATGGGTTCCCGCCAGCATCTCTTTTTCATATTCGGTTAGTTTAAGCAAATCAATCTTCTCCTTTAAGTGCATCCGCATCAAAATCATAATAGGTAGAAAAGCAATAGTGGATGCTATCGGTTTTGCCGCTGTTTTTATACGAATGGGGCGTATTCGCCTCGATACAAAAGGTGTCCCCCTCCTCTAAAAAATAGGTTTGATTGCCGATCGTTAATTCCAGGGTTCCTTGGAGGATCACCCCGATTTCATCATTGCTGTGGGAATGGGGTTCCCGATCCGCCGTACCCCCGGAAACGCCTTCCGGTTCGATCGTAATGCAATACCCTTTCAATTTGGAGTCTTTGGGGCTGATCGCCTCATATTTTGCTTTCGACGGTTCAAAGTAAAATACCGTTTCCCGATCGCGTTTGCGCAAAATATGTTCTTTTGTACTGAAAGGCTCTAAAAATGCGGACATGTCAACGCCGAGGACTTTGCAAAGATCAAATAATGTGCTGATCGTCGGGCTGGTTAAATCCCGTTCAATATTGCTTAGATAGCCGATGGACAAACCGCTCCTTTCAGAGAGTTGTTTCAGCGTCAGCGCTTTTGCTTTTCTGATTGTGCGTAGTTGTGGACCGATTGATGCCAGCATAGTTCTCCCTCATTCCATCAGAATCTGATTGCCGTATTTCATGACTTGTCTTCAATTATACTTGTTTTTGTGAAATAATCAAGTAAAAATATTTATTCATGAAATTTTGTTTTGGCAAGTTTATCGGTGTTGCCCCGATTTTTACAGCCATATCTTATGGTTATGATTTTTTTAGGACGCAAAGAGTTTCATTTTAGTGAAATTTTGCATTGACTTTTGCAAAACTGCGTGATAATATTGCCCATGTTGATCAGGCGAGGAGATGCCAGCCACGCAAAAGTGCCGTATTTCATGACGAAATCTTTGATAGCGTTGCCTTCGGGTGCGGATTTGTTCCGGCGTGCGCCGGTTCTCCCTGTTTCCCGGTGAAATTTGCGCTGTATTTTCACTCCAGTGAAATTATATGGTTAGCGCTAAAGGTGAGCTCTTTTCATGAGGGATTTGGACCGACGCCCGATCCTCCGAGAATATCGGTAGAAAAATGTACTGAGGTGAAATGATGAAGGAAAAAGCATTATGGTTATTTGGGTAAGGGGATGATCGGGATACGATCTTCCGCATCGATAAAGGGCAAGTCATCGCGGGGTATACCGTCGGCATTTTGCTGATTGATGTTTGGTATCCGCTTTTGCCGGGGAATGTCGTCAACGCATCGACCTATTCCTATCCCGTGCGCCATAAACTCATCCCGGGATCGGTGCAAACCAGGATCCATAGCGGCGATCCTACGATCTTAGAGGATATTATTGCTGCTGGGAAAGAGTTGGAGCGGGAAGGGGTCCGGGCAATTGTCGGCGCTTGCGGTTATTTGGGCCATTTTCAACCCCAGGTTGCTGCGGCCTTGGATGTACCGGTCTATTTGTCGAGCTTATTGCAGGTTTCTTTGATCAAGATGGGGCTTAAACCCGGGCAGAAAATTGGGATACTTTGCGCCGATGCGCCGGCCCTTACCCCGGATTTGATGAAAAAGGCCGGAATCCTGTCGCCGGACGATTGTATTGTTGCCGGTTTAGGTGATAAGCCGGAGTTCTCCGGGATTTTACACAGCAATCGCGGCTATTTTTCCAATGAGGCGGTGCGGCAGGAAATGATTACCACGGCAACGGAGCTGGTGGCGGCCCATCCCGAAATCGGGGCGATCCTTTTGGAATGCAGTGATATGCCTCCTTATAGCGCTGATGTGCAAAGAGCCGTAAATTTGCCGGTTTTCGATTTTATCACGATGATCAATTGGGTGCATCAAGCTGTTGCCCAAAGGGCGTATGAAGGGTTTATTTGATCCCGTAATATGTAATTGATGCGGCGGCAAAATTTCATGAAAGCGCGTTAAAAAAACGCCCTTTGGCAGTTCGTTGGGAAGTGCGAAGTGACCCCAAAAAGTTAGGCAATAATTGATCAAGCAGCCGAGAGGGCTTGTTGTCTGTGAATAGCAGGCGGCAAGCCCTTTAAATATACTTTATTGCGGCGGTTGTTATAATAATCAAGGTATTCGATCAACTCCTGTTTGAAGTGCTCCATTGATTCGAATTTCTGCAAATACATCAGTTCGCTCTTGAGTAGCTCAAAGAAGTTTTCAATCACGGCATTATCCAGGCGATTCCCTTTGCGGCTCATGCTCTGACGAATGCCCTTGGCCTTTAAAATTTCCCGATAGTGTCTATGCTGGTACTGCCAGCCTTGGTCAGAGTGGAGAATCAAGTTTGTTCCATCCGGTATTTGCTCGAATGTTGTTTTCAACATAGATGTTACCATAAAAAGCATTGGCCTTTCCGATAGGGTATAGCTTGCGATGTCCTGGCTGCAAAGATTAAGAATCGGTGATAAATACAGTTTTTGGCCAAACAAGCTGAACTCCGTAACATCTGTAATCCACTTCAGGTTTGGCTTCTCAGCCTTGAAGTCTCTTTTTAGAAGGTCGGGGGCAGTTTTACCCACTTCGCCCTTGTAGGATTTGTACTTTTTCATTCGTACCCGGCAGACAAGGCCAAGCGCTTTCATCAATCGCTGAACCGCCTTGTGATTAAGAGGGAATTCCCGGTTGCGGAGCTCCGATGTAATACGACGATGCCCGTAGCGTCCTTTGTTTTCGTGATATATGGCTGCAATTTCGTCTCTTTCTGTGCTGTACTTATCTGGCTATCTTTGCCGTTTTCGGCCATGATTTTATCAATAACTTCATCGGCAAGTTCCAACGACTTTAAAAATTCTCTTTTCATTTTCTATCCTCCAATTACGCTTTTTTCGGGGTTGCATCCCGTATTGTCCGTAGTTTTACGACATCGGGCGGTCAATTTTGGGCATATAAAAAGCACTCTGCGTTTGCAAAGTGCTTTGAAAGCTGTTATTTGGTTTTAGCCTTGATGGAGCAACCCTTCCAGTTCATCCAGTTCGCGGCTATCCTCGCAATAAATAAATGGACCGTCCTCTATATCGTAAACTACGGTAAACGGGGTTTCTCCATGTTTCCCCTCATAGTGATCGGCATATGGCAACACAATAGGTTTGCCTATGCTAATTTCAGGGACATCGTATAAAACATTTAGCGCACGTGTCAGAAGTGTTCTCTCATCTACACGATCCCTGTTTTTAAAATAAAAACGAACGGTATCGCCTTCCATTCTAAATGTATCCACTCATACATACCTCCTTACTCAAAAGCCAAGGTCTCTGTCGATTTCCTTATTTGACGTCGACGCTGACCTAATTATGTCCACGTACAAGTCATCTCCGTCTAAATGATATTTTCGCCTTTTATGCTCCAAAATTTCCTCAAAAGAGGGATTGGGATGCTTTTTATCAAGATCCTTCACCTTGTCCCTATCCTTCATCATGTTTCTTGCCTGTGTACGGTACTTGTTTCTTAGGCTAAAAGCCTTTTCAGCTTGCTCCTTCAATGCCTCGGCTTTATCCAGCAACTGGGGTATTTGTGCAATATGCCCCCTATACCAGCTTCTCACCTCAACTTTTCCAAATAAGCTATCAAGTCTCTCAGAATAATCCAAGCTATTCAATACGGACTGTTTCTGCCGGACAAACTCGGTCCATACTTCACTCCTATTATACTTCAAATCCTGGAAATCTGCAAACGATTTAGGGAAATCTTTGCCTTTAAAAATGGCCTTATATTTAGCAAATTGCTCTTTATCAGCCGCCCAATTCTTGGCAGTTTTCTGATTAAAAGCCATCTTGCTTTTCTCATCAGGAGAAAGACCGGCTTTCCATTCGCTATAGCTTATATCCGCCGGTATGGTGTAGCTTGATCCTTCTGCTGCCCTGGCGGCTCTCTCACCGCCAAGATCAGCGAAGTATGGGATTGTCGTGCATCGGCAGAAGGGATGCAGCGGGGGATAATTAACACCCGGCTTTTCATCTTTTACGGGATAATGCTTGCCATCCAAACCACCGCAATGCTCACATGTGCGGCTGTCAAGGGTGCCGAGAAATTCATACTCTTCAACCTCTGCTTCTTCGTACATGTCTTTAGTCGCTTGATTCAAAATGAAATTTGTTTCGGTGCGAATGAGCCGTTGAGCTCGATACAATTCACCGCCTTTCTTCCCCTCTACGACCATCTGTTTGAATTTACCCGTATTCTTTTTGTTAGGTATTTCCTTTGTGCAAAAATCACCCCAATCGTTATTCAGTAGATCATATGGTCAAACTTTTGGGGGTCATTTCATAATGCCATGGGGTGTTTTTATTTTGTTTTAAAAGTTAAAGTCGCAGCTAAATGCAGCTATTTTCGGTGCTGCACCGTTCGACAGGATTTCCTCCTTTCTAGGAAAGTGTTCTATGGCAATGGCGAAAGCGGATATGCTAAACTGAAAGAAAAAAGGGGAGGAAAAGTGAAGGGATACAAATGGCTTTTTGCCTGTTTTTTTCTTTTATGCCTGCTTTTTTTGAGCGTTTTCTATCCGCACAGGGAAGAAACCGTATTTCTTGGTTCTGCTGCTTTACGGCCCGGTTATGCGACTTTGTCTGAAGAGGAGCAAGTCCTTTACGATCAAGTGCGCGCGGTGATTGAGGCTTTGGCTGTCAATGTCAGCTTGGGGGAAGGCGTCAAAAGCGATACTTTCCATAAAGTAGTGGAATATATCCAACTGGATTATCCGGAGATTTTCTGGCTTTCTCCCCAATATGAAGTGGTGACAAGTGAGGATGGTGAGCTAATGTATGAAGCTCATTTTTCCTATACCTTTACGAAAGAGGAAATCAGCGCCAGAAGATGGGAATTGGAACAATGCCTGCAAAAAATAGTGCGGCAAACGGGGACAGGCGTTGATGGGCTCCGTTTTCTCCACGATCATCTCATTGATCATGTGCAGTATGATTCTGATGGCGCCGACACATACAGCACCCTGGTTTTGGGCAAGGGGAATTGCCAAGGATATGCCAAAGCTTTCCAGTTATTGGCCAATCGGGAAGGTTATGCTTGTATCACGGTCATGGGGGAGGCCGGCGGGGTGAAACACAGTTGGAATTTAGTCAAGGTCAATGGGGAGGTTCTTTATGTCGATGCAACCTGGGATGATCCACTGCTCAGAGGGGATACGGTGCTTTCGGAGCAAGACCGTTACCGTTATTTTTTGATTGGGGAAGAAACTTTGTTTCTCGATCATTCTTTGCCACAGGCCACGCCCTATCAATATCCGATTTCGATCTATCAATAAGGGCGGTGTCCAGTTCTGTTCTGGGTCAAAGTTTACTTTAACTTTGTTTTTGGATTAAACGCGTTTCATCGCCCGGATACGGGCTTTTGTTTTTGATCGATGCGGAGAGATTCGGTGATTTTCTGTGGGCAAGGCTTTATTGTAGGTGAAATCATCCAGCTCATTATCGTTTAAAAAGGAGAAAGTCTCCTCCGGGAATTTGATGAAGCAGACCGATACCGCCCAGGCTACCGCCATCTTGACATAATAGCCGGGATGGGGTTGTACTCTGAGGGCGAAAAGGACGCGCTGGATATCTTCGGCTGTGATATAGTGGGCGATCAGCATCACCACGCCGAAGCGGACGGAGAATTCCTCTTCCTCTCGGAGATAAGGCTGGAGGAAATCCCAAAAAACTGCTTTATTTTTCGCCGCGATCTTGAGATTGCTGCAAAAGGTATCGCAGATGCTCCAGCTGTTGATTTTAGGGATGAACCGGCGGATATGGGGCAATATCTCAGCGGGCGTTCCTTTGGCATAACCGATGACGAGGCCTTGGAGCATCACTTCCTCAAAGGAATCGTCTTCAGCGGCGGCGAGATAAGCTGCCCAATCCCCTTTAGCGATTTCTCTGGCGAGTTTCCGCAGCGCCGGCAGGCGAACGCCCAGGATATTTTCGATCCCCGGCGTGAGTTTCATAGCAAAGTCCCGGTATTCCTCTTCCGCCAGGGCTTGCAGTTGTTGGCGTATTTCTAAATTTGTCATTTCCGTTTTATCCTTTATATGCTGCTCTTAAACGCCGGATCTCTTCTCCGTATCCCGGAACATCATTGGGTGTTTCCAAGTAGAAGGGGAGGTGGGAGAGGCTTGGATGGTTGATGATCCGTTGGATCGCCTCCCAGCCGATCGAGCCTTCGCCGATTTTGGCGTGGCGGTCTTTGTGGCTGCCTAACGGGTTCATGGAATCGTTTAAATGGATGGCCTTTAACCGTTTGAGGCCGATGATCCGGTCAAATTCCGCAAGCACGCCGTCAAGATCGGCTACGATATCATAGCCTCCGTCATAGATATGGCAAGTATCTAGGCACACGCCCACTTTTTCCTCCAGCTCCACTTGATCGATGATGGCACGGAGCTCGGTGAAGGTTTTTCCGACTTCGCTGCCTTTCCCGGACATGGTCTCCAAAAGAACCGTCGTCGTTTGGGCGGGGAACAATACTTCGTTTAACAGGGCAGCGATGCGGCGGATACCGTCTTCACTGCCTTGTCCGACATGGCTGCCGGGGTGAAAATTATAAAGGTTGCCCGGGAGATATTCCATGCGGCTAAGATCATCCGCCATGGTTTCCCGTGCAAAGGCCCTGATTTTTTCCTGATCGGAACAGGGGTTTAAGGTGTAGGGCGCATGGGCGAGGATGACGGCGATATCATGATCCTTCATCCATTGCAGGAATGCCGCAATATCGTTTTCATCAATTGGTTTGGCTTTGCTTCCCCTGGGATTTCTGGTGAAAAATTGGAAAGTATTGGCATCAATGGTGAGCGCTTCTTTTCCCATGGCGAGAAAGCCTTTGGAAGAGGAGAGATGGCATCCGATTTGGAACATGAGGGTCCTCCTTATGCGTTTATTTTGTTGTAGGATTTTTCCAATGTAAGGAGCTTGATTTTAAGGGGCAGCCCCCCGCCATACCCCCCCAGGCCGCCATCGGCGGCGATGACTCGGTGGCAGGGGATGACGATCATGATCGGGTTATGGTGATTGGCCATACCGACGGCACGGAACGCTTTACGGTGGCCGATCATTTCCGCGATTTCTTTATAGCTTTTGGTTTCTCCATAAGGGATTTGGCAAAGCGCTTGCCAGACCTTTTTTTGAAACTCGGTTCCTTTTGGCGCTAAAGGCAGGCTAAAGCAACGGATCGCACCGGCGAAGTAGGCCATGAGTTCGCTAGCGGCAAGTTTTGTTAATGCGGTCTCTTCGCAAAGGGCGTTCTCCGTTGGTAGATCGGAGGCAAACCCCAGGTGGGTAATGGCAGCGCCGTTTTCGCGGATGCCGATGGCGCCGATCTCCGTTTCATAATAAAAAAAGTGATCCATGGTAATTTCCCCTTGCATTTTCTTATTATCTTAGCATAAAAGAAAAATAATTGCTAAAAATCTTTTGCCTGAAAATCGTGAAAGGTTTTTTGTTTTCTGCCATGTTTAACAGGGATTTTCTTGTGATTTTCGGCAATTTTTGGGGAATGGCGGCTGTTTTTCTCTATAATTTTGTTCGATTATATAAATCATTTGAGGCTTTTTTTTTTAAAAAACTTGATGAATAAACATTTTTTAAGTACAATAAGGGAATAGCCGAAGATTATTAGGAGGAAAAACTTTTGGAACGGAAATTTAGAATCGCTTTGCTGTTGCTGATAGCAATCGCCTTTGTTGTTTCTCTGTATATCATTGTTCAGAGAGTAGAAATTGAACAGGGTGATCAAAATCTGGATGTGGCGGTCGAGTGGGCTCAGTTGCAAAGTTTTGCCGAACGGCAAGGGCTTACGGATGATGAAGCCTTGGCGATGCTCCAAGATAAAGTGACTGCGATCATCTTCAAGGAACAGTTGTTTTCGGAGTTATTAGCGAATGGTCAGGCTACGGTATATAGCCCGGTGGATTTGCGTTTTAGTTTAGCCCGGGGAGAAGTTGACGTCCACGATGAGAACGGTGTAACTTTATCGGAAGCGGATGTTTCCCTGGAATCGAATTATTATATTTTTGCCAGCGAGGCGGCTTTGGATTCTGTCGTTTGGAATCTTGACGCCAAGCGTATGGGTGAGTATCAAACATATGTGATAGAAACCGGCGGCCAGGTTTTTCCCTTCCTGGAAACCAATTTCCCGATTGCTTCTTTACTCGATGTGGGGGTTGGTTTTAATCAGGAATCCATGGAAAAAGTGGCTTCTTTTGGTTTTCGGATCATCCCGCAATTTAGGAGTTGGCCCAGCTATCAAGAGAGAGATATGGCGAAGCTTTTGGAACCCTTTGCTAATCTCCAAATGAGTTGCGTCCTTTTTAACGATGCGTCTCTCCCGGGGATGGAATTGGAAGGTGAGGATTTCACGGCGGCCTATCAAGATATTGCCCAAGCATTTTCCGCCCTGGATGTTCCTGTGGCGACCATTGAATTTTTTAATCAAAAGGGCATGAGTTCCTTGATGACAGCGTATAACAATGAGATGGTTCGCCTCCATGTGATCACCGATAGTGAGATCACGACGATGACGAAGGATAAAGCCTTGGATCGGTATCTTTTAGCGGTCAATGAGCGCAATATCCGCGTTTTGTTTGTGAAATTTTTCAATACCATGGATTTTGAAAGTAATGTAGAATTCTTGGGGACTTTGGATCAGGCTCTGATTGATGATGGGTTTACTTTGGCCGCGCCGGTTTCCATTCCCGATGTTCAGAATAATTTCGCCTTACTGTTTTTGATTGCACTCGGTATTGCCGCGGGCGGCGTTTGTTTGTTGGATTTACTGCGGTTGCGGAAGGTGGGGCTGGTTTTGGCCGCCTTACTGCTCCTTGGCGTTTTAGGTCTGTTGTGCTTGATCGGTCGATATTGGCTGCTAAAGGGCTGGCCTTACGGTGGCTTTGATCTTCCCGACTTGGGCGTTTTCCGTTGGCGCCGGGGCCGCGGAATCTCTGGCATTCATTGCTCACCTTTTTTAAGATTACCGATTTCCTTACGGGTGCGGCTTTTGTGGTTGGCCTCTTGGGGCATGGGAAGATCTTTATGCTGTGCTTGGATGCTTTTTCCGGTACAAAAATCGCTTTGCTGGCCCGATCTTGTTGCTGTTCTTGCTCTTAATCATCTATAAGGCAGAGGAAAAACTGGGACAGAGAGCATGGAAAATTTTCAATGAACCGGTACGGAACGGCTATTTATTGCTGGGGCTGCTGTTTTGCGTTGTAATCTTGATTTTCCTCCTTCGTTCCGGGAACGACGGTTTATCCGCGACCAGTATTGAAAATGGTGATTAGACCAAATTGATCAATGGCTGGTTGTGCGCCCCGAACGAAAGAGTCTCTTCTAGGCAACTCCGGCAATGCCGTTGGCCCTTTACTATGGGTATAAGGATCGGCTTTGCCTTTGTGGATCATGGGCATCATTGGGCAGGTGTCGATCATCAATACTCTCTTGCCATTTGCATACCCCCATTTTGATTTCGCTTTTACGCACATTTAACGGATCTGGATCGGTCTTTTGATTGGTATTGCCCCTCTCGGTTTCTGTTATGTTGATGATAAAATACTATAAGAAAATGAGAATAAAAGGAAATGGTGTCATATGAAAAGAGTATGTATTTCGTTATTTTGGGTTCGACAATATCGGTGATGAAGCGGTATTGTAAACGATGATCCGCTTCCTTGCGGGAGGAGATCGAGGATATCGTGAGATCAATGCCTTATCGGACAACTGGCAAAAACATCGGAAGATTACGGCGTCACGGCCTATGACCGTTGGCGCTGGGGGATCTTTCGCCGTGCGATCAAGAGGATCTTTTGATTAGCGGTGGCGGTAGCCTCTTCCAGGACATTACCGGTAAAAAGTCTTTACTTTATTATTTGCACATCATCAAAATGGCATTACGCCGTAAAAAAACCAGTCATTATTTAAGCAGCCAAGGGATCGGCCCCATTGAAAGCCTTTGGGGGCGGAGAAAGACCGTCAAAGTTCTTCGGAAAGCGAAGAAGATCACCGTGCGTGATGAGGATTTCCGCGAATACTTTAAAAGCATGGGGCTTTCGCCGTGGACGGGTAAAGGTCACCGCCGACCCGGTTTTGAATATCGGGGATTTGGACAGAGATGCGGTCCTGTTGGAGATTGCGTCCTTGCCTCAGGAATATGCGGCCAGATTCAAAGATCGGGCCGAAGCGAATGCTGATGCTGATGTGAATGCAAGCGCGCCGCCCCAGGAAACCGGGGAAACGGTTGCTACGGCTGATTTAACGGCAGCGGTAGTGGAAGAAGGGAACGATACGCCCATAGCGGAACTGGAAATGCCGGTAACGGATTTGGAGGCGACCATCGTTTTGGATGATATCCGCCGTATCCTGGCAGAAAAAAGAGTACTCCGTCAAAGAAGAACAAGAGCAAACAGTTGCCGACGCCGAAGAAGCTGTGGCGGAAGAAAATACGGAAGCTGCGGCGGGAAGAAGTGCTCGCGGCGGCGGGGAAGCTGCCCCTGAAGAGGAAGCTGCAGCGGCAGCCGACGGGGAAAGTTTCGTTGCCGAAGCAGCGACGGAAGAAGAAGCGCCGACCGAACCTTTGACGGAAGCGGCTACCGATGGCGCTGAAACTACCGAGGAAAATTCCGAAGCCACAGCGGAAGCCGGGGATAAAGAAGCCAGACGAAGCAGCAGAAGCTGCTGGAGACGGCTGAGACAACGGAAGCAGCTGCGGAACCACGGAAGATGTCGTCACCGTGACGGGAGATCATATTTCCTTTGCGGATTTGAAACGGGCCAGGCGATAAGATCGTTGCGTTTTCCCTGCGCCAATGGGATGGGTTACCCGTTGATGATATTGCCTTCTTGGGAGATTATTTGATTGAGCAAGGGTATCGTTTGGTCTTCTTACCCTTCCAGTATCCCGATGATAACCGGATGGAAAAAGAGATCATTGGCAAGATCCAGGGGCCTGTTTTGGAGCTTGATCGGAATCTCACCCCTGCGGAAATGCTGTATTGCCTCGATCAGGTAGACTTTATGTTTGGGATGCGTCTCCACGCCTTGATTATGGCGGCGGCGTTGAAGATTCCCTTTGCTTCTTTGAGTTATGATCCGAAGATTGACGGCTTTGTGAGAAGTCTCGGCTTGGAAGTTACCGGTTCTTTGGATCAGTATGACAGTGTGGCTTTCATTGAGAACTTCAAACGTGATCTGGAGAAAGCCGATGAGATCAAGGCGACGATAGAAGAGAATCTTCCCGCTTTACAGGAAAAAGCAGAGGAAGCTACCGAGTATGTCAAGCAACTGCTACAGCGCATTCGTTAAACGCTGCTGCTAAGGAGATTGGAGAAGAACCAAATATAATGCAAAAGAGTATTTTGCGGGCGACTACGGTCGTCCTGGTGATGAATTTATTGGCGAAGATCCTTGGCTTCGGCCGGGAAATGGTAATTGCCAGGGTTTTTGGCGCCAATATGTATACGGACGCCTATTTAGTTGCTTATACTTTACCATATTTTTTGCAGACGATCCTTGGTTTCGCTTTGGTCACGGTTACCGTGCCACTGTTGACGAAATATCTGTTGGATGATAATAAAACAGAAGCCTTCCAAGTCAGCAATTATTTTATCAATATCGTAATTATTGTAATGACGGGATTTGCGCTGTTGGGCGTTGTTTTGGCGCCCTATTTGGTGAAGATCACCGCGCCGCTTTTCAATGCGGAAACGGCGGCTTTGGCTACGGAATTGACGCGGATCATGTTCCCCGCAGTCATTTTTATGAGCTTGGGCATGGTGATCACGGGTATTTTAAATGCCCATCACCGGTTTTTAGCGGCGGCGTTTGCTCCCGGCTTTTCCAGTTTGATCATCATTCTGGGGGTCCTTGTCCTCGGCTCTTCCCAAGGGATTTACGGCCTTGCTGTGGCAACCCTTGTTAGCTTTGTCGGTTTGATGGTCGTGCAATTACCGAGCCTGTTCCATTTGGGGTATCGTTATGAAGCGAAGATCTCTTTGAGCCATCCCGATGTGAAAATGGCGATGAGTACGATCTTGCCGATCGTTTTGGGGACTGCAGTCAATCAGATCTATTTTGCCTTAAACCGCATTTTTGCTTCCGGTTTGGTGGAGGGGAGTATCTCTGCCTTGAATTATGCCAATAAACTGGGTGAATTTTTCCCGGTGGCGTTCTCTGTATGGCGATTGCCGCGGCAGTTTATCCGTCTTTTACTGAATTTGCCCTTAAAGGAGAGCACAGGAAAACTCATGGGCAGTTTGGAAAAGGGGATGGGAATGGTCATGCTCTTAGGATACCGGCGGCAGTCGGCTTGATCGTATTGAGGATTCCCATTGTGCAACTGCTTTTTGAGGGGGCGCTTTTACCCTATGAGAATACTTTGCAGACGGCTTCCGCTTTACTCTATTTTTTCCAGTTGTTCCCTCTTCGCAGCGGTAATTGTTTTAACCAGGGTATTTTATGCTTTTTGGTGATGTAAAGATGCCGGTTTACGCCGGGCTCGTAGGGATTGGATTAATGTTGCTTCCAGTTTGCTTTTGCGGGGGCCTTTAGCCCACAGCGGTTTAGCTCAGCTAATTTTTAGCGGCTACCGCCATGTTAATTTTCTATGGTATTGAAAAAATATCTGCCGGATTTGGCATATCGACCGTTTATTGATTCCTTTTACGCATTACAGCTGCGTTTCTGGTGATGGGGGCGGCGATCCATTTCTCCTTCCTGCTTTGGGCGGTTTTCGGCAATGACGGCGGTAAGGGGACGATGCTCGTTGTTTTGGGGTTGCGGTGGAATTCTCCTATGTTGCATCGGCATTTTTGTTGCGGATCAAAGAGGCGAATTATGTGAAAAAGAGATTATTTAAAGCTTCATAAAAAATAATTCTTATTTCCACATTTTGTTGTATAATATAGACTGTTATTTTAGGTGGAGCGAAGAGAGGATAAAATGAGAATGCTTTTAGCTTTTGTGGTCGCTTTGGCGGGGCCGATTATGATTGGTAATAAAAAATTAGAATGAAACTTGGGCGTATATGATCAGCCTGACGCCAGAAAAGTGCATCGGGGGATCACTCCGATGGGCGGTATTGGGATCTATTCTGGATTTTTGGCGGGCCTATTGGTTTACGGGGCGATGTCAAAACCGGTTTTGGGTTTATTGATCAGCAGTACGATCGTGGTAGCGGTGGGATTTTATGACGATGTGAAAGGGATCTCACCCAAAATGAAGCTTTTAGGGCAGGTCGTTGCTGCGATTGTTTTGATTAGCTTTGGCGTGCGTTTGGAATTTTTGACCAATCCAATCAATAATAGCTTGATTGATCTTGGTTTTTGGGGTTTGCCGATCACCCTGTTATGGCTGATTGGCGTTTCGAATGCGGTGAACTTGATCGACGGTCTCGACGGTTTGGCCGGAGGGATTTCCGCGATCGCCGCTTTGTCCTTGGCTGTTGTATCCCTCTCGAAGGGCTTTTTCGTCAGCGGTGCGGTTGCCCTGATCTTGGTTGGTAGCTTAGTGGGATTTTTACGCTATAATCTTCACCCGGCCCAACTGTTCATGGGGGATTGTGGCGCTTTGTTCCTCGGTTTTGTTTTGGGCGCTCTGTCGATTCTCGGTTTGTCCGAGGGGACTACCGTGATTGCGCTGTTTATCCCAATCATGGTTTTGGGGATTCCGATTTTGGATACATTTTTTGCCATTGTGCGCCGCTATAAAAACAAGAAACCGATATTTGAAGCAGATAAAGGCCATCTCCATCATCGACTTTTGGATATGGGGGTGGATCATAAATATACCGTGCTTTTTATCTATGCCATTACATTTATCCTCGGTGCCCTGGCTGTGTTGGTGACCCTTTTAACTACGGTTTTTAGTATTATTTTGTTGTTGCTTACCATTGGAATGATTTTTGTGGTCGCTGCTCGCCTCGGTATCATGGGTGACGGAAAACCTTCTGTGTAAAGGCTATCGTTTAGAAACATATTCCCATCAAGAGAAAGAAGTGAGAGCATTTGAAAAGAAAGATTTTGATTTTAATCATCATTGCAATTGTCTGTTTAGCAGGCGGATTTTTCACCGGTCAATTGATCCAGAGCGGCGGGGTCTCCTATGTGATGGCGTTATTCTCCGGTGATGACGATGTCGACGAGAATATCGGCCGTACGATGACGACCGGCGCTTATATCGTCAATGTGCGCAAAGCCCCGGACAGCCAGGCGGTGGTGCTCAATACGTTAAATCAAAATACCGAAGTGGAATTCCTCGGTGAGGAGAACGGTTGGTATAAAATCGGCTTGGATGGCGGCGAGACAGGGTATGTTGTCGCTTCTTTCCTGACTTTTGTTGACGATGTCGATCCCATTACAGAAGAGGAACCGGAAACTACAGTAACGGAAACCACGGAAACGCCTGCTGCCGATGAAGTGGAAGAGGTTGAAAAACGGGTATATCTTACCAATGAATTTGCTAATATTCGTTCCGGTCCCGGTGTTGAAAACGATAAAGTAACGGTCCTCTATGAAGGGGAAAGCGCCCTTTATCTCGATACGGAAGGGGATTGGTATCAACTGGAATTGGATGACGGTACCATCGGTTATGTGAATACGCCGCTGGCGGAAGTCCGATAGAATCGTTTATGATTGATATGAAGTGGGATGGAGGGACGCCCTTCATTCCATTTCTTAATGTAAAGACAATGTGGGCAAAGGAGGATGAAAACGTGACAACCGAAACGGAAACGGCAATTGCCGCTATGAATGCGCTGCTCCATAGCGATCAGAATGCCGACGTCGTGGCAGAACGCTTCTTCCCTATTTGCAATCGTCGGAATATCTGATCCGCAGCAAAAGCCTTTACTTTTTTACGATTTTTCGCCCGCTGCCTTCTTTATGTGAGACGCTCTTAGCCTTTTGGAAAAAAGGGGAGATGAGCGGGAATAGAGCTTTCGGGCTTTGGCCGCTTTGGAGGCTTTGGGGGATCCGTCCGTTGTGCCTCGCCTGTGTCCCTTGCTTTTTCAGCGGGAAGACCCCTCTTAATTCGGGGCGCGCCAACGGGGTGATCGCCGCTTTGGGCGGCGTTAAAGAACGGTAAGGCAGTCGCTCTATTGTTGCTCCATCCCCAACCGTTCTTATTTAAAAGATCGCTTTGATTGCCGCGGCTTTAACCAAATTGCTCGCTTCGCCGGAAGAAGCCAGATGTGGGAAGAAAAGCGCTGCAAAAATCAAGAGCTGGCAGATGCCTACCGTGAGTTTATGCCGCTGATGGAACAAAAAACGCTGATCGGCGTTTATCCTTTTAGAGATTATCTTTTGATGATGGCAAGAAAACAAGGCTTGGAAGACCGTGTTTTCCAGCGGGCGATGTATTATCGTTTATGAGTTGTGCACGCCTTTCCCTGATCTTGGTTTTATGCTATACTTTGCCTTGTAGATCATTTGAGTGGGTATGAAGATGAAAATAGCCTTCCCGAAAACGAAAAAAACAAGAATCATCGCTGCCTCTGTTTTAGGTGCGGTTCTATTGTTATTGGCCGTGGTTGTATACCTGGGGATGGGGCAGGAAACGCGCTATCCCAGCAGCGGCTATACCTTGTTGCCAAGGGAATATGATGCAGCCGGGATTGATGATATCCGCGGTTTTGAATTGAAGATACCGGAAGGAACTTTTGTGACGGAAGAGGACATTCGGGCCAATCTTACGGTTGAGCCTGCCTTTTCCTATTTTCTTGTTCCCGACGGCAGAGATTATATCTTAAAGCCGAATCAACCTTTAGAGGCCGGTCAAACCTATACCTTGATCTATCAAGACGGAGAGGAGAGCTATTCCTTTTCCTATCAGGTGCGGCAGGAACCAAAGATTTTGACTTGTTCTCTTGATCAGAGCGCGGGGATTGCCCTGGATGCTCCTTTGGTGATTACATTTGCCGGTGGGTCGATGGCCCATCCGGAAGATGATATTGAGATCAGTCCCAAAGTTGACGGCGAATGGACGGTTACGGAAGACGCCGTCACTTTTCAGCCGGTAAAATGGCAGGATGGAACATATTACCAGGTGGAAGTTGCTGTGGATGCGGAAATGAACGGGATTGACCGTACGCTGGGGGCCGGTGCAAGCTTCTCTTTTGAAACGCAAAATCCAGCCGATCGTATCCCTACGAGCGATTATTTTACCGCCGAAAATATCGATCTGACCATCTTGCCGGGAGCAGAGATTCAGATCCCCGTTTCTTATTATCATGTGGATAATGCCAAAGCGTTGCCGGTCACGATGGAAATTTGGGCTTTCCCGGATGAAGAAAGTTATCTTGAGGGTTTCGGTCCCATCTATGCGTTGCCGTCTTGGGCGACCTATACCCGCAGCCAAACGCAGGTAGAGACGAAAGGGCTGGATAAAATCGGCAGGGTGGAGACCCAGATCCAAACGGGAGACGCGGATTCTTATGTGGTTTATGACGGTACGCTTGATGCGGGTACCTATTTGTTCCGTTTGGAACTGAATGATCAAAGCGTGGATATCGCCGTCCATGTGAGCCGTATCGACGGTACTTCTTTTGTATCCGATGGAACGCTCCATGTTTGGTGTCATCGGGATGGCGAGGCGCTTTCCGGCGCTAAGGTTACATGGGCAGGGAAGAAGTTACACTCGACCAAAAAGGGCTATGGCGCCCTTCCCATCGCGGAAACGGGCGGTCAACGGCAGTTATTTTACCGTATCCACGACCGATGAAACCCGGGCCTTTTTCCTCAATACGGAAGAGACAGGCTATGCGGGAGACGTTTTCCTCGATAAAAAAACCTATACTTTTGCAGGAAGAGATCATTGTTTCCGGCTATGGCGAAAGCGGATTCGGTGCCGATCTTCCGGATAGCGGCGTCATTATCTTGCTAAATCAAGGGAAGGGAAGTGCCTCGTTTAACGGTCAAACCGGATCAAAGCGGGCGCTTTTGACAAGCCTATCAGCGGATGATCTGCCTGCCGGAGAATATGAGGTTTTTCTTCTCTTTGGAGACGAGCGGTAGCCTCAACCGGATTGCCGTGTCTTCTTCTGATCGGGAAGGAATCCCGTTGTTATGTGGAACAAACAGAAAGAGACGATCTTGAGCGGAGAAGGAAGTGTCCTTTGTCGTTCATGTTTGTGATGACGCCGGAAACCCGATCGAAGGGGCAAAGGTAACCTTCAGCGATCCGGGATGGGGAAGCCGGAACGGACGAAAATGGAGAAGCCGTCTTTTACCGCCGTTTTACCGGGGATTCCGCTTGCCTGCCCGGGAGCAGCAAGTAGAGATTTCCGTATCGGTTGTGGGGATGGATCCTGTGGTTGTGCCCGCGGTTGTTTTGATCGTTCGTGAAGGCAGCGTTCTCTCTTTGGATTATGATACTTTGGGGGATAATACCTTTACAGTAGAGGGAAATCTGGCGGGCTATACGGTTCGCAACGGAGAAATGACGCGATTCCCGATAAGAACCGGGGGTAACGGTGAAAATCTACCGTTTGAATCCCGGGGAGGAAGGCACGCTCTTAGTGGAAGACAAGGTTTATAGCGATAGCGATGGCGATTTTTCCCTTTCCTTTTCTGCGGAAGCGGGCTATTCCTATTGGATCACGGGAGAAAGTGACGATGAGGAAGCGATCAAACGGGAAGACAGTTTCTTTGTGACGGCAATGGATGGGGACAATAGCGGTGACCATTTGCATTTTGCTGTCGCTGGCGCTACCGTAGCGTTGGCCGAGGAAGAGGATACCGCAAGCTTTACCCTTTCTTATCTTGACGGAGAATATGCATTGTCGTCCCAAGCTGCGAGCGCTTTATCACAGGGCATGGACGCCGTTTCCATTGCAGCGGGTGAGAGATCAGCGCAGAGCTTGCCGCCGCAGGAGGCGATGGCATTTTTGTTTTGGCTGAGCTTTATAGCGGTGCTTTGCCGCCGGCCTATGAGAGCTGTTTCCTATGAAGAAGACGCCTTGGGCGCTTTCGGTTTTGAGCCGGTGGTGATGTCCTCCTATCTGCCGGGAGAAGATGGTGATTTTTCTTTCTCCCTGCCGACGGCTAATCTTTCCGGCCAATATTTCTTGCGGTTTTGGCTCTACCGTGCGGGGACGCCGGCAGTAGCTTATTATTATCCTGTGGAGATTCGTTCCGGCTATCAACTCTTTGGTTTGGTTCCGAAAACCGTGCTTTTAGGGGAAGAAGCAAAGATCTCTTGAAAACAGAAAATGATGCGGCCTTTGATGCGCCGATCAAATATCAGAATCGTCCTACCGGACCTGACGGCGAGAAAAGGTCAGTGAAGCGGCTTCTTATGTTGGGAGCACCTTATCCCTCTCTTTGGATGTGGTAACGGAAGGGGCGCATACGCTTCCGTTTCCCTTCTGCGGGAAGGCCGGAAGGTGGCGACCAAAACGTATGATCTTACCGTTTACGGCGGGGAGGCTGCTCTCTACGAGGTCACCCTGGATCCCGGGCTGGAACGGGAAGAAGATGAAGAAGATCTTCGTGCCTGCTGAAGACGGGGCCAAAAGCCCAAACCTTATTTTTCGCAGAATATTTTGCCCGGTGATCATCTCTTCCAGGTGATGGGCCAAAAATTGATTACTGATGCTTTGGGGGCCGATGCGCCGACGATGCTTTATCGCCCGGACGGCAATGTTTTATCCTATCAAAATTCCGATGGCAGTTTTAGCCGTTATGCGGGAGGCAATGGCGATTTGCTGCTTTCCGCTTTGGTGGCGGAAAATACGGCCGTCCAATACAATGAAGAGGCTTTAGCCGCTTTTATTCTTAGCAAAATCGAGAGCACCAAAGATCGTGAGACCCGTTTGCTCGGTTATTGGGGGGCTGAGTGTTTTTAGTGATGAGGCCCTTTCCGATATGCAGGCATATTGGGAGAAAATCTCAGCAGCAAAGAAAAATTGTATTTGGCGGAAGGACTTTTCGAATCTTCAGGATACGGAGAGAGCGCGGACGCTTTATGAGAAGAGGTGAAAGCGGGGTTCCTTACTCGGGGAGGACAACCCGACCTTTAAAGATACGGATAATCAGCAGCGTTTTGTTTATCGGCTTCTCTTTGTCCACTTAGGGTTGGGATTGGGCGAAAGATGATTTAGACGGTTTTATCGCCGAGCTTGCCACAGTCGAAAGGGTGAAACGATGACGGGGCGGTATCTGATGACGCTCTGTTTGTTAGTACAATGGATACCGACAGCATGGTGCGCTATGATGAGGGGACCCGGGATGACGGCCAGTCGCTGATCGCTTTTTCCCCAGCGGAAATCGAAACGGAAGAACGCATCGATATTGCCTACTATATTGGCGACGACCAAGTAACCAAAGGTCGAAAAGGGAGATATCGTCCGCCTTTCCCTCTATTGGGGCGGATATTATCAGAAGAATTCCTTGTATAATGGTCTATATGAAACCGGATGCCGGGATCAAAGTGCTGTCAACGGATGGTATCCAGCGAAGAAGGGTATATCCTGATGATCGAGGCGGATACAGGGGCCGAGCTCTACTTTGAGGCATTGAATCCGGTTCTCATCTTGCCAGCGATATTGTCCTTTTCAATTTGACCCAAGGGACAGTGGTCGGTAAATGCTATGGAGAGGGGATCACGGTACAATAATGGATAAGAAGAAGATCGTTATTCTGTTATCGTTTGCCATCATTATATGGGTCTCCGTTGCTGCCTGGGCAATTACCACCCAACGGGTTCCGGGGTCGATCCCATTTATCCTACGGTGCAAGGGATATTTATCTGCAACGGAGAATACTTTGTTTACTCTGTTGCGGAGGCCAAGACCGTGGATGGGGAGATCAGTTGTGTGATTTTACCGCATCCGTACCAAAATCCCAGTGGAACCGCGGAAGCCTTGGCTTCTTTGGCTAAAAGCTCTTACGGCAATCAGATCGTGCTGGTTTCTTTTGCATCCGGCAGCGGCAGGACCCCGGTAACGGGAGATTATAGCTGGCAAACACCTTTCGGCGTTATCTCTCCCGGATCTAGTCAGCTGCAAGACCTTATTTCCGCCGGTGTGAAAACGGACAATCAAATATTGGGCAAAGAAAGCGATTTGGGTTTGTTGATGATTTACTTGCAATATTATTTGCAAGATATCAAGGTGACGCCGCTACTTCTCGATCGGGATATGACGGCGGCAGAGATGAAGGAGGTTCTTGCTCCCATCTCCATCATCGGGGGAAATACGACCCTTTTGATCGTGCCTCCCTATGTAGCGGAAGAAAAAGAATTGCCCTTTAGCGATAATCGGGATTGGGCCCAAGTGTTATCTCCCGGTGGCGGTGCGCTCACCGGATATTTGGAGGATAGCGCGATCCAGGGACTCACCGTTGCGGAAGCGTTATTGCCCACCGACGAGCAGAACATCATCTCTCTTTATTATTCCAAGGATGAGGAGCGAACAATAGAGTGTTTTAGCGATCTTTTAATCTTCTACGGTAGTGAAAACTAAAACTAAAGTTTTATCATGACGGGCTCTTGCATATCGTTAGATGCGGGGGCGCTGTGAAGAATTTGATCCCCCGTATGGGGGATTTTTTTATGGAGAAATTGGCCAAAGCTTATGATATCCATTGCCACTTGATGAATTTGAGCCATCCTGATTTCCTCGCATTTTTGAGCAGAGTCTATGGTGATATTGCGCCGAAGCGGATCAAGATGCCCTTAGTCTTTCAGACATTGGCGATCGTTTCCTTTTTCAGTGAGCTGAATCGGGGACGCATCTTGGGTTGGTTGTTCCGTAAATCCGGGGTCGCCGCTTTCCAGGACAGAGTGGTCAACCTTTTTTCTTTTATGGAGAATGATATCTATCATATGTTGCGTTTGGTTGAAGAAGATCTGCGCAGCCATTTGGATCCCTTGCCCTTTGAAAAGCTGGTGCTTACGCCGTTGATCATGGATTTCGGCCATCTGGCCGATAGCGTTGTCCCCAATCTCTACCGCCGCAGAAATAAGCCCGTTTGGGAACAGGCCACTGATTTGATCGGCGGTATCCGCGTCTACTGTGAGAACGTAGAAGATCCGCTTTTAGCCGTTTATCCCTTCTGGGGTTTGAATCCTGCCAATTATACGGGGAAGCAAATGGAAGAGACGATCTTCCGGCTTTTCGGCGATTATCGGGGGGATGAAGAATTGATGCACCGGGAAATCTGCGGTTTTAAGGGGAGTGCAGGGGAGATGGGGAGCAATCTCTTCGCCGGGGTGAAGCTTTATCCGCCATTGAATTGTGATCCCTGGCCGGAGGATCGAAAAGAGCGGGAAAAATGGGAAATGTTTTATCGCCTGGCGGAAGAGAAGGGTTTGCCGATCACCGTCCACTGCAGCGATAACGGTTACCGTATCATTGATAAAGAAACCGCTCTTGCTTTTACGGATCCCCGGCGTTGGACGCCCGTATTGGCCAAATATCCGCATTTAAAAGTGAATTTTGCCCATTTGGGCCGCGGCAAATTGTCCCCAACGTGGGAAGACGCGATCATCGACTTTATGATGCACTATCCGAATGTATACGGCGATTTTTCCAATCGCGGCGTCAATTTGCGGGAATATGAAAAGATCTACCGCATTATGGAAAAGGGGGTTATGCCTAAAATCGCTCGGCGCATCCTTTTTGGATCGGATTTTATGATCAATCTTTTATGGTTGGAGAGCTACAGCGACTATTTTGAACTGTTTTTTCAAAGCGAGGCGTTTTCTACTTTCCAGAAGATGCAGTTTATGCAAAAAAATCCCGGACGTTTTCTCTTTGGCTATCGTTAAAGGTTCCTTGTTTTTCGTGACGGATTCCTCCCCTTGGATGAAAAGAGAAGATTCTCCCTACTTTCGCAGAAAAAAGAGGAAGTCCCCTTTTGATTGCGAATACTGATAAGGAGTGTTGGCGTAAAGCCATTATTTGGGAGGAAAAGAGGATGAAAGATATTAAGACTTTTTTGCAGGGTGAGGGGCCGATCTTTACCGACGGCGCGATGGGCAGCGAGTTGATGCATCGTGGCGGGATCGTTCCCGGCGGTATCAGCAATATGGAATGTCCCGAGATCGTCTCTACAATCCATCGTGAATATATTGAAGCGGGAGCAGAGCTCATTTTGACCAATACCTTTAGCATGAATCCGATTTATGCTGCGATGCACGCGCCCAACTATGATTTTCGGGAGATCAACCGCGAAGGGGCAAGGATTGCCGGGAAGCGGCGGCAGGGAAAGCCTATGTTATGGGGAACATCGGTCCTACCGGGGATTGATGGAACCCATGGGGGATCTAACCCCGAAAGCGGCCCGGGCGGCCTTTCGAGAACAAACGGAGATTTTAGCGGACGCCGGCGTTGATTGTTTTACGGTCCAAAGCTTTTATTCCGTGCCGGAGATCGTTGAAGCGGTAAAGGCGGTTCGGGAAGTGAGCGATCTGCCGGTTTTGGCGAGCTTGGTTTTGGCCCCTAGCCAACCAAGGGAAAACTTTTATGGGCCATGATATTGAAGAAGCATATGACGCTCTTTATCCTTTGGGCATTGATTGCTTTGGCCATAACTGCGGTGAGATCACGCCGGAAGAATTGGCTATTTTAATGGCGCCTTTGGCAAAAGGGCGCAAATTCCGTTGTTTGCGATCCCCAATGCCGGTTTACCGCGGTTGAAAAACGGAGTCGCCGTTTATGATATGTCACCGGAAGATTTTGCCAGTGGGATGGAAAAGGTCTATGATGCAGGTATCCATATTTTAGGTGGATGCTGCGGGACGACGCCAAAGCATATTGCTTTGATGACACAAAGAATTAAGACAAAAGTTAAAGAAAAAAAGTAAACAAAAACCAGAAAATAAATGAATAATATTGATATTGACCGATTATTGATTCTTTGTTAAAATGTGGTTGATTGTTCGTGAGGTTTAAATGAAAATTAGAGGTATTTTTTATTATTGCGATAAATTGATAAATGAATATTGGGCAGAGTTATGGAATCGGGTGGGAATCCCGAACGGACCGGCCACTGTAATGGCGAGCTGAATTTCTGGCAGCAATGTCACCCACTGGGATAACTGGGAAGGGGAAAGGAAGCGAAGAACCAAAGTCAGGAAACTTGCTCTGTGCTTATCCTCCGGTAATGGGAATCAATAGTGTTTTGAAAATATCCGACAAGACGCATGTTTTGCGGATATTTTTGGTTTTCAAAACCTATCCAAAATTGCTTAAAAACAATATATTTCTTGCTTGCTGCCACAAGTTCGATTTTGGCGTTCTTTTTAGAATGGCTGAATTGTATATTTGTGGCATTTATTGTTTTGGGGGAAATATTGAAGTTTTAGCGATTGATAGGATAGGATATTGGATTGGATTTCACTTGCTGCCACAAGTGAGATAATTTTCGTTTCCGGATGATGGGAATGAAGCTATCTCTTTTGTGGCATTTTTATTTTTTATCATCGAAACAGTTTTGCATGTGCGGCCGGACAAATCATTTTTGATTGGCAGGTCGAAAATGACCCAGCCGCATATGCAAATCAATATGAAAAATATAAAAGGGGGGTGTAACCGGATACCTGTTATGAAGTGTAGTGTGACAGATCAATTTGAAAGGACGGAGAACATGAACAGAGAGAGAATCAATAAAAAAAGTCCATATGTACTGCTTTTCATTTTTCTTTTGTGTATTGCTATGGCTTACCCGGTTGATTTATCTGCCCATACCGGAACAGCAGAAACGGAAGCAGCGGAGGAAATCACGGTTACTTTCCGTTTGATCGGCGACACGCTCCATGGCACGGCCGATGCGCATGAAAAATATGTGAACTGGATCAAAACCGCCTCGTATACCTTCCCGGAAGGTGCAACCGTCTATGATGTTTTTGTGCAGGCGATTGCAGATGCCGGCATGACCCAGTTTGGGGCGAGCAACAATTATGTTTCTGCGATCAATGCGCCGGCCATATTTGGTGGGTTCCGTCTCGCCGAATTTTCCAACGGCACAAATTCCGGCTGGATGTATACGGTGAACGGCGAACATCCTCCAGTTGGCTTGAAAGATTGTGTGGTCAATGACGGCGACGCGATCATTTGGCACTATATTGATGATTATCTCGTAGAGCAAGAATTGGATACTTGGTTAGAAGCGGAAGATATCAGCCCGGAAGAAGCCTTGACCGCTGCGAAAACCGGGGCAAAGGATGAATTGAACGCTGCTTTGGCCGACTGTGATGAGGTGGATTATACGGCGGAAAATTGGACGGCATTAAATCAGGCCAAGTCGCTTGGAGATACCGCCATTGATGCGGCGGTGTCCATGACGGCGGTTTCCGATGCGAAGGACGCAGCGCTGCAGGCGATGGCGGGTATCGAGCAGATTGAACACGACGATTTTGTCGATGTGGAGGAAGGCGCGTGGTACTACGATGATGTGGAATTCGTAGTGCAACATGGAATCTTTTTCGGAACTTCCGCCCAAACTTTCAGCCCGCAGGAAAAAGTGACCAGAGCCCAATTTGTGACCATTTTAGGGCGTTATGCCGGAATCGAAGATACGCCTGCGGGAACCACGGTAACGACCAAGTTTAGCGATGTAAACGGCAATGCCTATTATGCTTCCCATGTTGCTTGGGCAGTAGAAAATCATATTGTCAATGGTACGAGTGCGGCTACCTTTAGCCCCAATGATCGTATTACCAGGCAGGATATGGCGACGATGATTTATCGTTTTGCCGCAACAAAGGAAATTGATCTTCCCGATGGGGAAGGAGAAGATTCCTTTAGCGACGACGCCCTTATTGCCGCGTATGCGAAAGATGCTGTGTACAGTATGAAGTCTGCCGGGATCATCAATGGGAAAGGGAACAATACCTTTGCCCCGAAAGAGCTTGCTATCCGGGCGGAAGCTGCTGCAATTATGCATCGTTTGGTCGAAATGGCCTGAGACTGCAGACAAAAGCCGATAGCGTTGTCAAATCAAAGTCCCTGACCGCTTGCGTATGGCCAACTACGCAGTGCGTTCAGGGATTTTGGTTTTTCCGGCTCCGGGCCCTTTTGTCCCCGGTCTTTCATCTTGCCGGGGTCTGAAGCGGCCATATCCGCGGTCTTTTTCATGGTTTGATCGGTAAAAAAATGACATCGCCCAAAGAAATCGGCGAATGAAGTTCTTGACAGCGGCAGATAAAGCCGTTATACTATTAAAGGAAAAATGAAAGCAGGAGCTTCCGCTTCTCACCTTGTCGCAAATGCGCACCAGGTTAATATTTAGGTAAGGTTTACCTATGTATTTTACGGCGGATGATTTCATTCGTCTTTTATTTTTGCTAATAAATTTTGGAGGTGAATTCCATTTTTAAAGAATTGCGGATCAATGAACAAATTCGTGTTCCATCTGTGCGGCTGATCGGCGCCGACGGAGAACAGCTTGGCGTTATGACTATTAAGGACGCCCAAGGGTTGCCCAAGAGAGTGGTTTGGATTTGGTGGAGATCGCACCGCAGGCCAAACCGCCCGCATGTAAAGTCATGGACTACGGTAAGTATCGTTTTGAGCAATCCAAGAGAAAGAAGGAGACGAAGAAGAACCAAAAGGTGATTACCTTAAAAGAGTCAAACTTCGCCCCAATATTGAAGCGCACGATTTTGAGACCAAAGCCAGAAATGGGGAACGGTTTTGAAAGATGGGGATAAAGTTAAGGTTACCATCATGTTCAGAGGCCGGGAAGTGACCCATCCGGATTTGGGCAAAGTCCTTTGCCAGCGGATGGCGGAACGGCTTGCGGAAGTATCAAACATTGAGAAGCAGCCAAAATTGGAAGGCAAAAATATGACAATGATTTTAGTTCCTAAGATCAGTCCCGAAAAATGAGGAGGATTTTGAAATGCCTAAAATGAAAACCCACCGTGGTTTGGCCAAAAGAACGAAAGTAACCGGCACCGGAAAAGTCAAAAGAGCGAAAGCCTATAAAAGCCATATTTTAGGAAGAAAACGGCGAAGAGAAAGAAATCTCAGAAAGAGCGGTCTCGTCTCCGATGCGAATATGCGCCAAGTCAAAAGAATGCTTGGAATAGGTTAAGGAAATCCGAAAGAGAGGAAAAGAAAAATGAGCAGAGTAAAACGGGGTCAAGCGAAGCATGCCCGTCATAAAAGAATATTAAAGCTGGCCAAAGGATATCGGGCCTCTTATTCCAAATTGTATCGTGTGGCGAAACAGCAAACCGTACGTTCCCAAGCCTATGCGTTTGCCCATCGCCGGAAAAAAGAAAGGCGATTTCAGAAAATTGTGGATCACCAGGATCAATGCCGCGGCTCGTATTCACGACATTTCCTACAGCCGCTTCATGAACGGCCTGAAAAACGCCGGAATCACCGTAAACCGCAAAGTTTTGGCGGAATTGGCGGTCAGCGATCCCCAAGCTTTGGTACTTACGCGGAAATTGCGAAAGCAAACGCAAACGCGAAATAATCGGTTCTTCAGTGAGCGTATCGCCGCCGAGATCTCCACTTTGTGGATGTTTCGACGGCCTTGCTTTTTAGGGGGAAATCATGATCGTAAGCAAGGATAATCAGCATTTGAAGCTGATTCGGCAACTGCAAAAAAAGAAGGGGCGGGAAGAGACCGGGCTGTTTATCGCGGAGGGCCGCCGTTTGATCGGCGATCTGTTAGCGGGAGGGATGTCCCTCAAGCTGCTTCTCTATGCCGATTCTTTTGCCGACGCCGATCTTGCGCCTTGGATCAGCTGGGCCCAAGATGCTTTTCCTGTGGCCGCTCCGTTGTTGGATAAACTTTCCGAAACGGAACATGGCCAGGGTTTGATCGCCGTTTTTCGGCAGAAATCGTGGCAGCCGGAAGCGATCAACGCTTCGTCTTTGCCCTTTGTTTTCATCTTGAGCGGGGTTAAGGACCCCGGTAATCTCGGTACGATGATGCGTAACAGCGCCGCTGCCGGGGCGAGCGGACTTTTATTGACCGATGATACGGCGGAGCCCTATAATCCGAAGACCGTGCGGAGCTCCATGGGGGCCATCGGCCGTTTGCCCGTTTACGAGGGACATTCCCCCAAAGTATATGCGGATTTGAAAGCCCTGGGCTTTCGTTTTTATCTTGCGGATATGGAAGGGACGATTCCCTATTGGCAGTTGCCTTTAGATCAGCCGGTTGCGGTCATCATGGGCAATGAAGGGACGGGCCCCAGCGATTTTTGGCGACAAAAAGCCGACGCGACGGTCTCGATCCCGCTTTCCAATAGCGTGGAGTCCTTAAATGTTGCGATGGCACAGGGCATTATTGCTTTTGACCGTAAAAGACGCCAAGGGGAAAAATAAAATGCAAATCGATCCCCTTTTTCGCCTTGAAATGCGGGAATCCTTTTGTTATAATAGGGCCATAGCATCTAGAGGAGAGGTTTTATATGCGCACACCAAAAGATTACTATTGGCGCTTTTTTGAGGAAACCGGTTCTTTGATTGCCTACATCTTTTATCGCAAGACACATATACAATAGGAAAAAGCTAGGAATGGGATTAGTACCGCCTTTAAGCATTTCCAGGGAGGTTCGGTCGGCGACTGGAAGCCGGATCAAATGCGAAAGTGAGAATTCACCCATTGGCCGCAGTCTGAAATAGAGTAGGAACTGCCGGCGCCGGCCGTTATCCGGTGGAAGAGAACCCCGTTATCTGCGGGGTTAATAAGGGTGGTAACGCGGAAGAACCTTCGTCCCTTGCGAAGGTTCTTTTTTATTTTACGAGGAGGAAAACGATGCTGGAAAAAATGCTGGAGGATCTGCGGGTCATTGAAGCGGAAGCGAAAAATCGCTTGAGCGCCATCAATAACCCGGAAGAATTGAATGAGATGCGGATCAAGCTCCTTGGGAAAAAGGGCGAATTGACCGCAATCTTAAAAGGTATGGGAAAATTGGCGGCGGAAGAGCGGCCGAAAGTGGGCCAAGTGGCCAATGAAGTCCGGGAGATCATTGAAGCAAAGATCGTTAACCGGGGGAAAGAATTAAAAGAAGTGGTTTTGGCAAAGCAGATCGCCGCGGAGACCTTGGATGTTACTTTGCCGGGGAAAAAAGTGTTTTCCGGGCACCGCCATCCCTTGACTTTGGTGATCGATGAGATAAAAGAGATCTTCCTCGGGATGGGCTATACCATTGCCGAAGGGCCGGAGATTGAAAATGACTATAATAATTTTGAGGGTCTGAATATTCCCAAGGATCATCCTGCCCGGGACATGCAGGATTCCTTCTATATCAGCGATGATGTTCTTTTACGCACCCATACTTCTCCCATGCAGGTGCGGACAATGGCGAAGATGGTTCCCTCCTATCCTGTGAAGATCATTTGCCCCGGGAGAGTTTTCCGCCGGGATGACGACGCCACCCTTTCCCCTATGTTCCATCAAGTGGAGGGGCTTGTGATCGACGAAGAGATTTCGATGGCGGATTTAAAAGGTACGCTGCTCGTCTTTTTGCGGGAACTTTTCGGCCCGGAAAGAGAGATCCGTTTGCGCCCGAGTTATTTCCCCTTTACGGAACCGAGCGCGGAAGTCGATATCTCCTGCGGGATTTGCGGCGGTAAGGGCTGCCGTTCCTGTTCCTATACCGGTTGGCTGGAGATCTTGGGTTCCGGCATGGTGCATCCGCGGGTTTTGGAAATGGCGGGTTATGATAGCAAGAAGCTCCGCGGTTTTGCCTTTGGGATCGGCGTGGAGCGGGTGGCAATGCTGAAATATGGTGTGGACGATCTTCGGGTCTTCTTCGAGAATGATCAGCGTTTTCTCAATCAATTTTAGGAGGCGGCCAAATGAATGTATCATATCAATGGTTAAAATCCCTGGTTCCTTTCGATCTGGGGCCGGAAGAATTGGCAGATAAGCTGACTTTCGCCGGGCTCAGTGTGGAACAGGTTGTATATTTGAATCAAGGCGTTAAGAATGTTGTCGTCGGGAAAGTGCTCCAAGTGGAAAAGCATCCCGATAAAAAGAAATTATCCATTTGCAAAGTGGACAGCGGCAAGGAAGAATTGACCGTCGTCTGCGGTGCTCCCAATGTGCGGCCCGGCATCAAGGTTCCTTTGGCTTTGGTCGGTGCGGTGCTCCCCGGCGGAATCGAGATCGGCATTGCCGATAAGGGGGGTATTACTTCTTACGGCATGCTCTGTTCGGAAACGGAATTATCTTTGCCTCAGGGGCTGGCTTTAGCGGATTCCGAAGGTGGGATCTTCATCCTGCCGGAAGATTTTACCGTTGGCGAAGATATCGTTACGGCTTTAAAGCTGGACGATGCTATTTTAGAATTTGAATTGACGCCCAACCGGGCCGACTGCTTATCCGTGGTCAATATCGCCCGTGAGGTGGCGGCGATCACCGGCGCGCCCTTGACTTTGCCGGAGATCATACTCCCTCCGGCGGTGAAGGATATTCGCTCAATGATGTCTGTCGAAGTAGAGGACGATTTCCTCTGCCCCCGTTTCACCGGGAAGATCATCGAAGGCGTGAAGATCGGGCCTTCTCCTTATTGGATGCGGCAGCGTTTGGCATGTGCGGGAATCCGCTCCATCAATAATGTGGTGGATATTTCCAATTATGTCCTTATGGAAATGAGCCAACCTTCCCATACCTTTGATTATCACCGTTTGGCCGGGCATAAGATCATCGTCCGCAGAGCGGAAGAAGGAGAAAAACTCGTTACCCTAGATGAAATCGAGCGGACGCTGAATCATGATATGCTCTTGATCTGTGACGGCGAGCGGGCGGTTTCCGTTGCCGGGGTCATGGGCGGTATGGATACGGAAATCACCGGAAACCGAAACGATTTTCATTGAATGCGCCTATTTTTATCCCAAGTCGATCCGGTTGACTTCCCGTGCTTTGGGCCTTTCTTCCGAGTCTTCCGCCCGTTTTGAAAAAGGGATCGATAAAGAAAATGTTGCGCGCTTCGGACCGCATCGCCCAGTTGATGTGCGATTTGGCCGGAGAGTACTCTGGTTGAAGGGACTTTGGATACCTTCAGCGGCACATTTGAAAAAGGCAAGTGGAAGTTACTTTAGAACGGATCAACGGCACCTTAGGCATCGAATTGACCTGGCAAGAGGTGGAGGCCGTCATGTCCGCTCTCGCTTTTGCATATGATAGAGAAGGAGACAAGATCATCATTTCCGTGCCCTCTTACCGTCCGGATATCACAAGAGACGTCGATATTATCGAAGAGATCGCAAGGCTCCACGGCTATGATAAGATTCCCGCTACCCTGCCGAAGGGGAAGGTGACCGAGGGTCGCCGTACCGAAAAACAAAAATCGAGGACAAAATCAAAGAGCGGATGGTTGCTTTGGGATTTTCCGAGATCATTACCTATAGTTTTACCAATAAAAAATATTTTGAAGATCTGCTCTTGACCGAAGATGATTTTCGCCGCCGTACGATCCAGGTGAAAAATCCCTTCAGTGATGAGCAAGGGATCATGCGCACGACTTTATTGCCCAGCTTACTGACGGTGGCGGCCAGAAATATGAACCGCCGCAATCTCGATATGGCCATCTTTGAAATGGCCCATGTCTTTTGCCCGGTGAAGAGAAATTGCCTGATGAGGAGCCGCATTTGGCCGCCCTCGTTTCCGGCGCGCATTTAACCGGCTGGAGCAAAGAGAAGGAAGCCTTCGATTTCTTCTATCTCAAAGGGATTTTAGAGGCGATCTTGGCGCTTTTGCAGATCAAGGATTGGTCTTTATCCAACGAAGATTTGCCGCCTTTCCTTCATCCCGGAAGGGCTGCAAAGCTCTATATCGGCGGTGAATATCTCGGTTATTTGGGTGAGATCCATCCCACGGTGGCGGAGAATTTCGATCTGCCGGAAAAAGCCAATGTGATGGAGATCGATTTGAGCGTATTATTGGCTGAAGGGGCAGGACATATCGTTTATCAATCTGTCTCCAAATATCCCGGTGTTGAGATCGATTTGGCATTTCTTGCCAATGAGGAAGATCCTGCCGGTGAGATCGCCGCAGCTATCAAGAGAAATGGCGGCGAGATTTTGCAGCAAGTGGAATTGTTCGATATTTACCAAGGGAACCAGATCGAAGCCGGGCAAAAGAGTTTGGCTTATAAACTGAAGTTCCAGGCGCCGGAAAGAACGTTAACCGCCGAAGAGATCAATGGAAAGGTAGAGATGATCCGTCAGGGTCTAAAAGAGGAATATGGAATCCTTTTGCGTTCATAAGGAGGGTAAAATGGCCGATAGAAAAAGTGTTACCGTTGTCATCGCAGGGCAGGATTATGTTCTCAAGGGAGATAATAGCGGCAATTATCTCATGTCGCTTGCCAATGATATCGATACGCGTATACGGGAGATCAAAATCCAGAATCCCAATTATACCTCGAGCAAAGCCGCAACTTTATTGGCCATCCAATTGCAGGATGAAATTAACCATATCCGGGAAGATTATGATAAACTGATTGGAGAACTAAACCGGTTGCGTCTCTAAACAGGAAACAAAATGAAGAAGGTGGAATAGATGAAATTAGGCGATATCTATCGGCTGGCGGTTTCTTGCGGCATGGAAAAGGATCCCCGGGGTAAAGACGGGGTCGAAAAAGAATTAAAAAAGCAAAAAGATAAATTTGAAGCGCTGTCCGATCGGGAAAAGGAACTTTTTGATGAGGAGCTGCTGAAAAACCCCTATGGCGATACCCGACTGCTCTATGGCGATGAAGAAACGGAGATCCATGGGCTGATCGTCGGGGTCGATATGGAGACCCAGGAATTGCTTTTGGCGGATCGTTTGCGGGAGAAGGGGAAGAAGATCGATATGGTCCTTGCCCATCACCCGGAAGGCGTCGGGATGCCCGGTCTTGGCAATATTATGCATATGCAGGCGCAGATTTTTGCGGAAGAAGGGATTCCCATCAATGTGGCGGAAGGCGTAATGGCTCCCCGTGTGGCGGAGGTGCGCCATGGTTTGATGGCCGGAAATTTCCAGCGGTCCGTTGATGCGGCGCGGCTTTTGGATATCCCCTTTATGTCGGTACATACCCCGGCGGATAATCTCGTACAGGATTATGTGGGCCGGTTTTTGGAAGAAAAAGCGCCCCAAACCGTGGGGGACGTCGTTGATGCGCTTTTGGAAATTCCGGAATATAAAGAAGCGGCGAAGAAAATGGACCCGCCTACGATTTTGGTCGGGAAAAAGAGCAATTCTTGCGGCCGTATCTTGATCGAGTTCACGGGCGGAACCGGGACGTCGGCAGATATCTATAAAGAAATGGCTTCCCAGGGCATCGGCACCGTCGTCGGTATGCATATGCGGGAAGCCTGCCGCAAGGAAGCGGAAAAATATCATATCAATGTTGTGATCGCCGGTCATATGGCCAGCGACAGTATCGGGATCAATCTGTTCTTGGATCAGTTAAAGAAGAACGGGGTGGAGAGTATCGCCGCTTCCGGATTGATTCGGATCGAGAGATGAAAGGAATGAACTTTGACGAAAAGTGAATTGCTTCTTCCCGCAGGGAATGAAGAATCTTTAATGGCGGCTATCGCCAATGGAGCCGATGCGGTATATTTTGCCGGATCGGCCTTTGGCGCAAGAGCCGGTGCGGAAAATTTTGACCGAGAGCAAATGGCGAAAGCCTTGGATCTTTGCCGTCTTTATCGGGTGAAAGCGTATATCACGATGAATACCCTGGTGAGTGATGGCGAGATGAATGATGCTCTTGAAGATGCGAAATTTCTCTATGACCAAGGAGCGGACGCCTTGATCGTACAAGATTTTGGTTTTGCCATGGCGGTGCGGGCCCTTTTACCGGATCTCCCCCTCCACGGCAGTACCCAGATGACGGTGCATCATGTGGCCGGGGCACGCTTTTGTTATGAAGCCGGTTTTAAACGCGTTATTTTGGCAAGAGAGATGACTTTGGCGGAAATTGCGGCGATCAGAACGGCGGTTCCCGCATTGGAGTTGGAAGTTTTTGTCCATGGGGCGCTTTGCATCTCCTATTCCGGCCAATGTTTGATGAGCAGTTTGATCGGCGGGCGGAGCGGCAACCGGGGCAAATGCGCCCAGCCTTGCCGTATGGCCTATGATTTATATGAGAAAAATGAAGGGCAGTTAACGGAAAAACCGTTGCATCTTTTGAGTCCCAGAGATTTGAATACCCTTGAATTTATGCCGGAGATCATGATCTCGGCATCGCTTCTTTGAAGATTGAAGGGCGGATGCGGCGGCCGGAATATGTGGCTACCGTGGGACGGGTTTACCGTAAGGCCATTGACCATTATTACGGCCATAACGAAGCCCCGGATGCAGATCTGGCCGATGTTACCCAGGTTTTCAACCGTGATTTTACCGGCGGTTATTTTGGGGAATCCCGGCGTTTCTTTGATGAGCCATTTGCGCCCCAATAATCGCGGCGTCTTTTTAGGCCGGGTCAAAGGGGTGCGCGGCCGTTATGTCGCCATCCTGGAGAAGGATCTTCACCGCGGCGATGGCATTGAGATCTGGGTGAAAGTGGGTGGTCGTTTGGGGACCACCGTTGCCGATATTCGTTTGGACGGGAAAAAGGCGGAGTCCGCCAGGGCCGGTCAAACGGTGGAGATTGAAATCGAGGGCCGCATCAGCGATGGCGACCGTGTTTTTAAAACCTATGACGCCGCTCTGATGGGCGCCGCCCAAGAGAGCTATCAACAGATGGGGACGGATATGCCCCTTCACTTTTTCGTCAAGGCGGCTTTGGGGGAAAATCTTTATCTGGAAGTCAAGGATGAAAGAGGGCATGAGGCTTCCTATGAAGCGCCGTATCGGGTGGAAAAGGCCGTGAAAACGCCTACCGGTTATGACGGGGTGGAAAAGCAGTTGGTTCGGCTCGGCGGCAGCGGATTTTTCCTCTCTTCTTTGGAAGTGGATTTGGAAGAAGGGATTTTGATCCCCGCCAGCAGCTTGAATCAAGCCCGGCGGGGTGGTGGCGGATATTGCCGCCCAAACCGCGCGGTCTATCCGCGGATCAGGAAGAAAATCGAGTTCTCCCGGCAGCGGGAAGCTCTTGTGGCTGCGGTAAGCTATGAAATTTAACGGACTGCCGAAAATCAGCGTGAAGGTGCGTAACCTTGCCCAGGTCATCGCGCTTTGGAGGCGAAGGCGAAACCGAATTTATTTTGCCCCGTCTTTGGGGGGAAAACCCTTATCTCCTGAAGAGTGGGAGACTTTTGCCGCTTTAGGCAAAAGTTCCGGCGTGATCGCCTATGCTTTGCCGAGGACCTATCCGGAAAGCAATGCCCCCCATGTTCGTGAGCAGCTGGAAAAAGCGGCGGCTTCTTGCCGGAATTTCTTGGTGGGACAAGCCGGGGATAGTTTGCTGGTAAAGGATGTTTTAGCCGATGCCGAGATTATTGGTGATTATTCCCTCAATGTATTTAACCGCCGGAGTTTTTCTGCTTTGAAGGAGAAAGGCTTTGCCGGCTTAACCTATTCTTTGGAAATGAATAAGGCGGCCTTGGCGTATCAATCCGGAGCGGGAGAAGTCGTCGTCCACGGGTTTTTGCCGGTGATGGTGAGCCGTCATTGTTTGATTGGCGCTGTTTTGGGCAAGGAACCGGAAAAAGTGCCCTGCGGCTATTCCTGCCGCGGGAAAGAGTTTTATTTGTCCGATCGGCTTTCCGCCCATTTCCCGGTTTACGGGGATCTCTATCACCAGATGCACATTTACAATGGGCGGGAACTGGCGTTGATTACCGAAGCGGAATTTTTGCGGAAGTTCGCCTCCTGGCGGATCGAAGGGCAGTTTTATGAAAGCCGGGAACTAAAACAGATTATCAGCCTCTATCGTGAGGCGAGACAAGGGAATTTTGGCCAAGATGCTTTGGCTTCGCTTTTAAACCGGTTGCGGGCAGAGGCGAAAAATCCCTATACTAAAGGACATTTTTATCGGGGAGCACTGTAAAATGAATGACCGAACTTTAGAAAAATTAGAATATCCCAAAATCATGGCGATGCTGGCGGATCAATGTACCTCGACATTGGGTCGGCAGCTCGTAGGGAAGCTTAGGCCCAGCCGGGAAATAGAAAAAGTGGAACATTGGCAGGAAGCGACGACGGAAGCGAAAACGATCATCCGCTTAAACCCTTTGTTTCATCTCGGCGGTATTTTCAATATTCGAGAAGATATTGAAATGGCGGAAAAAAGCGGCGTTCTGGAAGGGAGCAAGCTCTTAGAGATCATGACGACCTGCCAGGCGGCCAGACGCATCAAACTTTCCCTCACCCAGATGAAGGAGACCTATCCTATCGTGCAAGAGATCGGGAATGAGATCTGTTTCATCAATTCTCTGGAGAGCGCCATCGAAGGCGCTGTGGGTGACGACGGGCAGTTGGTGGATAATGCCAGCGGGGAATTGGCCGATCTGCGCCGTAAGATCCGGATTACTTCCGATCGGATCAAAGATAAGATGGAAGGGATCATCAAGAATCCCAATCAGAATAAGTATCTCCAAGACCCGATCATTACGATTCGCAATGATCGCTATGTCGTCCCGGTGAAACAGGAATACCGGAATCAAGTGCCGGGTTTGATCCATGACCAGAGCGCCAGCGGTGCGACCTTGTTTATCGAGCCGATGGCAGTTTTGGAGATGAACAATGATTTGAAACGCTTAAAAGCGGCGGAAGAGGAGGAAATCCGCCGTATCCTCCGGCATCTTTCCAACTTGGTGGCGACAAATAGCCGGGAATTAAAGATCAATCTCGATGCTTTGGCCCAGCTGGATTTTATCTTTGCCAAAGGGCGCTTGAGTACCCTTTGGGACGGGTATGCCCCGCTTGAACAAGGAGGGCCGCCTTCCATTTGAAAAAAGCCCGCCATCCTTTTGGGGGCAAAGGCCGTCCCGATTGATTTGCTGATGGAGGAAAATTTATCGGCAGTCGTCATTACCGGACCCAATACCGGGGCAAAACAGTCAGTTTGAAGATCGCGGGGCTTTTGTCTTGATCGCCCAGTCCGGCCTGCATTTGCCCGTGGCGGATGGGAGCGAGCTCCCGGTGTTCGCGGCGTGTTGCCGATATCGGGGATGAGCAGAGCATCGAGCAGTCTTTGAGTACGTTTTCTTCATATGGTCAATATCGTGGAGATTTTAGCCAAAGTAGGGAAAAATAATCTCGTGCTCTTGGATGAGCTGGGAGCCGGTACCGATCCGGTGGAGGGCGCGGCTTTAGCCATGGCGATCATCGATACCCTGTTGCAGAAGGAAGCGAAAATGATCGTTACCACCCATTGTGAGTTAAAGGCCTATGCCTTCAATCATCCCAAACTGGCCAATGCCAGCGTGGAATTTGATATTGATACCCTTCGGCCCACCTATCGTTTGCTGATGGGAATCCCCGGTCGCAGCAATGCCTTTGACATTGCCTTGAGCTTGGGTGTAGGTGAAAATGTGGTGGCAAAAGCCGACCAGTATATGTCGAAAGAGGCCAAAGAGGTGCAAAACTTCCTCGCTAATTTGGAGACGAACCGGGCGGCGGCGGAACAGGCCAAAGATGAAGCGGAATCTTTGAAGATCCGCATGGAAAATTTGGAACGGGAAGTAAGCCAAAGAGAAAAAGCCTTGGCTTTGCGGGAAGCGCAAATTATGGATAAAGCCAGGGAGCGGGCGGAAAACTTGGTTCGGGAGAAAAAGCGGGAGGCCGATGCTCTTTTAGCGGAATTGAAAAACCTCTGGCCAAAGAGGACGCTAGAAAACAAGAAGAGACCATGCGGGCAGCCCGGGAAAAACCAAGCGCATCGGAGATATGGCGCCGGAATGGGAAGAAGCGGATTTCGGCGGCGAAGAAGTCAGGGTTTTAGCGCCGGGGATGAAGTGTATCTTCCGCGTTTGAAAAAGAACGGAATCGTCTTAGAAGTTTTGAATGAACAGGAAGTCCAAGTCCAAGCTGGTATCATGAAAATCAAAATGAAAGTGAAAGAACTTCGCAAGCCCCAAGTCTCGAAAAGCAAGCCAATAAAAGCCGCCACGGTCATCTGGCGGCCAGCAAAACAAAGAGGCCAAGAGCGAATTGGATCTCCGTGGACTTACCGGAGAAGAGGCGCGGATGGAACTGAAAAATTTCTGGACGACGCATTTTTAGCGAATTTGCCCAGCGTGCGCATCATTCATGGCCTGGGAACCGGGGTTTTGAAAAAAATGGTTTACGATACTTTGAAAACCCATGCCCATGTGGAAAGCCAAAGATTGGGTGGGTATTATGAGGGCGGCGCAGGTGTTTCCATAGCGCAGATCATAAGGGAAAACAGCGAATAGAACCAATAAACTGTTGTTTGGCAGAGCTCCCTTTTCATTATCGTGATATATTAAGTATTTTTATATATTTATAATTTATATATCAGGTGTTGTGTCTTAATATAAATTTTGTTACTATGATTAAGTAAAATAATATATGGGAATTGAACCAATTGTATATAGAGGTATTGGGAGACATATTTCCTGGGGCGGTTTTGTTATCGTTTATATTACCTTTGCACTGAAATGTAATCTACACAGCTTATATGATTACGCATAGGTAGGCTGGTTACATGCCTTTGAATAATCATATTTTATATAATAGAATTTGATGCAATTTACACACTTTTAGCTTTTTAATTTATGAAAGAAGGGAATATCATGCGAGCGAAAAAATTGACCCAGGTTTTTTTATTATGTCTTTTGTTGGTTTTGCTCCCTACGGCAGTATTGGCTGCTGAGGCATCGGATTTTTCCGATATGCCGGCAGTGGATCACTGGTCTTATGAAGCGTTAAACTCGGCGGTTGAAAACAGTTTGCTTCATGGGTCGAACGGGAAGTTGGATCCTCGTGGTGTTTTGACACGTGCCCAGATGGCGGCTATCATCAACCGGGCTTTCGGTGCAACGGAAGAAGCGGATATCAGTACATATACCGATGTTCCCTTATCGGCATGGTATTATGAGGATATTGCAAAAGCGGTACGAATGGGTACTTTTAGGGGCGATGGCAGCGGGATTATGCGGCCAAATGATTCCATTACCCGGCAGGAGGCTTTTGTTGTGCTGGCGCGGGCCTTTAAACTTTCCGGTGGTGATGTGAATGTATTGGATGGATTTTCGGACAAGGACCAGATTTCTGCTTGGGCAACGGATGCTTCGGCTTCTCTTGCTGCGGCAGGCTATATTCAAGGGTCGAATAATAAGCTCAACCCAAAGAATCCATTACCCGTGAGGAATTTGCCCAGGTTATGTATAATATCATTAAAACATATATTTCCGAACCGGGCAGCTATACGGAGGTCGCTTCCGGTAATATTATCATCAATACGGCAGGCGTTACCTTGTGCGATGTCACGGTTAACGGTGATTTGATCATTGGCGACGGTGTTGGCGACAGTGAAGTTATTCTTGATAATGTCATTGTGACCGGCAGGCTGATCGTGCGCGGTGGCGGCGAAAACTCTATACGCATTACCGGCGGCAGTGAGATAGATAGTATTATTATCAGCAAGGCTGCTTCCGGCGCCGTTCGTGTTTATGTTACCGCCGATTGCAGTGTTGATATGGTTTATGTCAATGACGGGGCGGACGATATTATCCTGGAAGGCTTTTTTAATTCTGTTACTGTTCAATCTGCCACCCCTGTCGTGATGAGCGACGCGACCGTGAATCTGTTATCGATTGCATCTGCGGGTGCTACGGTAGCCTTGGAAGGAAATACGGTTGTTACTACGGCGGAGATTACAGAAGCTGCGGTTGGCGCTACTGTTACCATGGATGCAGGGGCCGTCATTTCAAATTTGGAAAATAATGCGGATGATGCTAATATCGCGTGTAATGTTACGAGCTTTGCAGAATTGCAGAGTGCGAACGATGATGTTAATGTCACCGCCATCAATATCGTTGGGAGTTTTTCGATTACCGAGGATATTACCCTTTCCAAAACGATCTGCGTGGCACAGGGGTGTTACGCTTACAGTGGCAAACGGCACAGAATTATTGATGATAGAGACTTCTCAATGTATCAATAATGGTACGATTGATGTAAACGGTCTGCTGCTTTTGGCCATTACAGATCTCTGCAATAACGGCACTATTACGGTAAAAGAAAACGTTTTTTTCAATGTTAATATGAGTACACTGGACAATAACGGCTATTTTACCGTTAACTTGAATGGAAGTCTAAATATCAACTTTGGCGGTCGTTTTGTTAATAAACACTCTCTGGTCAATTATGGCACGATCAATCTTGGTATTGAAGGCGGCCGACTTGAAACGGTGCTGACCGCTGTTACCACAAACCAGGGACGGATCATTATATACGGTTTTCTTGAAGGTGCGGTCATCAATGAAGGCAGTGGTTATATTGAGAATCATGTAGCGATGCCGATCAATGAAGGCCAGTTTCTGAATGCGCTGGCCGACAATAATATCGCCCGTATATACATTGATGGCGGTACGGAAATTACCCTCAATACCGATGCAACTTTCACAAAAAAAGTGGAAATCGACGGGGGGATACTTAATATTGCCGCTAATGTTAACATTAACGGCTCAGATGGTTATCTTGCTGTTGATGGAGACGGAGAAGACATTTACGGCCAGGTCAATGTTGCTCCCGGTAAAACGGTTGCCACCGATGGAGCCGGCCGTATCAGCATCAGCGGAGAATTGTACGTGCAGGGGTCTTTTACCAATAACGGTGTACTTATTGTAGATGAATGCGGTGATTTACTGGCGGAAGAAGCTGATACTTGCACCAACACCGGTACCTTAATCGTAAATGGTTTTCTTACCTTAGGCGCTACGGATCTGAACAATTCCGGCGATATTTCAGTTAATCCAGATGGTGGCATGGGTGTTTATATGAGTACGCTGACCAATAGTGGTGATTTTACCGTTTTTGAAAACGGGATGCTTGAAGTTGACCGCGGCGGTTGGTTTGTTAATCAGAATACGCTGACCAATGATGGCACCGTAACGGTTACCAACGATGGCGCCAATTTGGAAAACGATAATGGCGCGACGATTACCAACAACGGTATCTTCTATATTTACGGGTATTTTACTGATAATGGCACATGGGTGGGAACTGCTCCGATAAGGAACTGATTTAATTTGGCAGTGAAATTGAAGAAAGGGCTGCCAAAAGGCAGCCTCAGTCCGCCGACGAAGTCTGAACCACGGCGAACTCTCTGTCCCGCGACAGCTTGCGTACTTCTATGTACGCGGCGCTGCCGCAGGCCAAAGCGTTCACCGTGTCTAAGCCTTTCTCGACGACCTGCCATCCTGTAAGACAAAATCCGCTTTCAGCATCTTCTTTTGTCTATCGTCTGAAGGGCTGCCAAACGGCAGCCCTTCAGATTTTGTGGGAAGCAGAAAGGAGCCGAAAATCGGCTCCTTTGAGACTGTCAATAGAGGGCTTATAACTGTGTTCCAGGTAAACCGCAGACCGCTCATGTACGTCACTGTACACATCGCGTCCTGTGGTTTTCCTGCGCCTTGCTCTAAACCCTTTCTTGTCAGCCTCTTGTTTTGTGGGAAGCAGAAAGGAGCCGAAAATCGGCTCCTTTTTTTGATTTGTAATATTCTTATTTTACTTCCACGGTCCAGCCGTAAGGATCGGCAATTTTGCCCCATTGGATGCCGGTCAGTTGATCATACAAGGTAGAGGTCAATTCTCCCATCTTGCCGCCGCCGATCTCGATGATCTTGCCGCTCCAGTTTAATTCGGAAACCGGGGAAACAACGGCAGCGGTGCCGGAACCGAAAACCTCTTCCAATTCGCCCTGCTGATGGCGATCAAAGACTTCTTCAATGGAGAGGAGCCGTTCGCTGACCTTGAGCCCCATATTCTTGGCCATATGGATGATGGAATCCCGGGTGATCCCCGCAAGGATGGAGCCGTTCAAAGCCGGGGTGACCAATTCATCTTTGAATTTGAAAAAGATGTTCATAGAGCCGACTTCTTCGATATATTTTTTATGGATGCCGTCGAGCCAGAGCACTTGGGCATAGCCTTTATCCTTCGCAACTTCTCCCGCCAAAAGGCTGGCCGCGTAATTCCCTGCTGTTTTGGTGAAGCCCATGCCGCCTTTAACAGCCCGCACATATTCATCTTCCACATAGATCTTGACCGGTTTCAACCCTTCGGCGTAATAAGCGCCGACGGGGGAAAGGATGATATTGTAATAGTAAGTGGAGGAAGCTTTGACGCCGACATAGGGATCGGTGGCAAAGATATAGGGACGGATGTAAAGGGATGTACCGTCGGCTTTGGGAATCCAGTCTTCTTCCAACTTAATTAAGGTTTTCAACACTTCAACGGAGAAATCCACATCAATCTTGGGGATGCAGAGTCGTTCCGCAGAGATATTTAAACGGTTGAAATTGGCTTCCGGGCGGAAAAGCAAGGTGCGTCCGTCCGGCGTTTTATAGGCTTTTAGCCCTTCAAAAATGGATTGTCCATAGTGAAGTACCATCGAGGAGGGATCCAATTGAAAAGGACCATAGGGAATAATGCGCGGGTCGTACCAACCTTTGCCTTCGTCATAATCCATCAAAAACATATGGTCGGTAAAAATTTTCCCAAAGCTTAAATTATTCCAATCCGGTTTGGCTTTGGGGTTTTTTGTTTTCTCAATGGTCAAATTCATTCTTTTCTCCTCCTTAATATCCGGCGTGGTTCCGGTAACTCTCCATTAGAATATATTAAAACTTTTTAAAAAAAAGTGCAAGCCTCTCCTTTTGGCAGGATGAGGCTTTTTTTATTGTGTTTTTGCTTACTTGAGAGTTGCTAAATCTTAGTTTTTTGGCAAAGGCTTAATGCGCTTGCCTGGTATTTTAAAGAAGAGTTTTGGAGATAAAATAAATCTCCAGGTCAACATAAGTGACGATGAGAAGAGGAGTTTGTTTTTTGGTGAAAAAATTTGAAAAAAAGAAAAGATTTCTATCCTAGTTTTACTGTTTTTGCAGATATTTATTCTCTTCCATCTCAGTTTGGCCACAGCCTTTGATGGCGAGTATTTATATTATGCGGGGCAAAAGTTTGAATTAAAAAATAATCTATCGAAGGCTTTCGGCAATCTGCTGCAATATGAGATCGAAGATGGCGAGAACGAAGCCAAGACGGGCAGTTTAACGGATTTGTCTTTGGAAGAGCCGGGGTCTTATCTTTTGGGGCTTAAACTCTTTGGCGTTTTGCCGGTAAAAAGCGTTTCCGTCTCAGTTGCGCCGGCATTGGAGCTTATTCCCGGCGGTCATTCCGTTGGCATCATCATGAAAACGGAAGGTGTGATCATTGTGGGCTTTTCTTCCATCCCGGGAGAGGATGGGAAAATGCTCTATCCTTCCAAAGACGCCGATTTGCAACTGGGAGACAGTATTTTGAAGATCAACGGCATCTCCGTCTCCAGTGATGAACAGGCGGCTGAATTGATCGACCGTTTTGGAGCGGAAGGATTTGTTGAGATCGAGGTTCGCCAGGGAGATCAAATTCTAACGAAAAAAGTGGAGACGATTGCTTGCCCGGAAACCGGGACCTATCGCATCGGTCTTTATATTCGAGATGATACCGGCGGCGTCGTAACCTTGACTTTTTACGATAAAAATAGCGGCCGGTTCGGCGCCTTGGGGCACAGGATCACCGCTGCCGATCCGGGAACGGAAGGGGAAAAGAATCTCTTGGGCCGTTTGATGCCGGCAAATATCACCGGGATCATTCCTGGGGAAAAGGGACGAACAGGCGAGAAAATCGGCTATTATAATCCCGGCGTGATCGACGGTGAGATCGATACCGTGGGAGAATTCGGCATATTCGGCACCCTGGCAGAAGATTTGGAGAATCCGTTTTATCCTGTGATCCTTCCGGCCCGTCCCGACCAGATCAAGGAGGGTCCGGCGGAGATCATAACGGTAATTGAAGGGGATCGCTTGGAACGGTTTTCAGTTGAGATCTTATCCGTTGACAGAAATGCCGACAAAAAAAGTAAAGGGCTATTAATCGAGGTAACGGACGAAGAGCTTTTGGAAAAAACGGGAGGGATTATTCAAGGAATGAGCGGCAGCCCGATTATACAGGACGGGCTTTTGGTCGGCGCTGTCACCCATGTCTTGGTCGATCATCCGAATAAAGGATATGGTTGTTTAATTGACTGTATGCTGTCGGAAGCCGGGTTAATTTGATGTTTCTTGACGGAAATACGTATTATTGTTATTAACCTGTAACAATAAAAATAAGAAATCTGTAATTTTTTTGAAAATTCAAGAAGGAGTTTTTATCCGTAAGAAGAATAATGCTTATAAGAAATAAGTTTAGTTGGGGGAATAAACATGTTAGAAAACATCAAGATCGTCAGCGCGGATGACAACAAGAATTTCTGCGAAAGCCTGCGGCAGTATTTGGAAACTCATGAGGATTTTCATATTGCGGGTACCACCAACAATGGAATGGAAGCATTGGAAATGGTGGAAAATGAAGAACCGGATATCTTGATCCTCGAACTCATTATGCCTTGTTTGGATGGCTTAGGTGTTTTGTCCCGGCTCAATTATTTGCCTAAACGTCCAAAAGTCATCATTAGCACTGCAATGGGGCAGGAGAATATGACGCAGGAAGCGGTACGGCTGGGCATCGATTATTTTTTGTTGAAGCCCTATGATTTTCAAGGCTTGTCCATGCGGATTCGTCAATTGGCGGGGATGCAGGGAACGACAGAAGCGGTGATGATCAACGCCAAGAACTATGATGTGGAAGTGACCAATGTGATTCATCAAATGGGTGTTCCCGCCCACATCAAAGGGTATCAGTATTTGAGGGACGCAATTATTTTTGTTATCGATGATATCAACCTCTTGGGCGCCGTAACAAAGGAATTGTATCCGATGATCGCCCAAAAATACAAGACCACGGCCAGCCGTGTGGAAAGAGCCATTCGCCATGCCATTGAACTTGCTTGGGATCGAGGCAATATCGAATTAATGAACAAATATTTCGGCTACACCATTGATGTTGAGCGGGGTAAGCCTACGAATTCGGAGTTTATTGCAATGATTGCGGACAAGTTGAAAATGGCCAATAAATTCGCTTGAATTTCTCTCCCTTTTTTGCCGCCTCTTATTACAGAGAGCGGCTTTTTTTTATCTTGACCAGGGAAGATTTGTGGATTTTTCTTGTATTGTCTTCTATTTCCTCCTTTCTCCGTATATATCTTTTAATATCGTGATCGATGGGAGGGATCGGCTTGATCATAATTACCTTGCGGAATTTGCGCCGTAAACTAATGACAATAGGGATTGTCTGCTTGCTTTTAGTGGTGCTTCTTTTTGGCATTCCCCATATCTATTCCACTTTATCCGCCCAAAAAGAAGACGATTTTCGCACTTTGGAGGAACCGCTTCGGGTGGAAAATATGCCTTCCGTGGAGGAGAAGGCAAATTGGTTTAACATCATGGATCAAGAATAAATCAATCTTGTGACTACGGTTATAGCGGTGGGAGCATTATGGTACAGTTGCTCCCACCATTTTTATTTTCCGACAAACTCCCGCTAAAACTTGGCTTTTACTCTAGAACAATGGGGGAAAAGGGCTTATAATAAAGAAAAGATGGTCGGAGGCGGTTTAGATGCAGAATCGAGAGATCATTGATTTTTTGGATTACCTTTTGGTGGAAAAAGGGTATTCTATGAATACCATCAAGAATTATGAATATGATCTCTTGGATTATCAGTGTTTTTTAAAAGAGCAGGAAATCTCTTCTCTGCTTCAGGCTGACCGCGGCACGGTAATGGCCTATTTGATCCAATGTCAGCGGCGGGGTTTGTCCAGCCGCACCATTGCCCGGCGGCTGGCAACTTTAAAGGCTTATTACAAATTCCTTCTTTTGGACAAGGCGATCCAAGTTTCGCCTACGGTAAACCTGGAAAGCCCCAAGATCGCCCGTTACCTCCCGAATGTTTTGACAAAAGAGGAGGTATCTTTGCTTTTGGCCCAACCGGACATGACCACAAAGGGCGGTATAAGGGACAAGGCCATGTTGGAAACGATGTATGGCACCGGGATGCGGGTTTCGGAATTGGTGGGCCTTGATATTGACGACGTCAATTTTCATTTTCAATATATCAAATGTTTTGGCAAAGGCGGCCGGGAGCGCTTGATCCCGGTAGGTTCCTATGCCCTTTCCTCCCTTGAGGTCTATTTGGCAAAAGCGCGCCCCAAATTTTTGGCGGGGAAAAAGTCCACCGCTTTATTTCTAAATGCCCGGGGCGGGCGTTTGAGCCGCCAATCCTTTTGGATGATGATGAAACGCTATGGAGAGTCGGCCAAGTTGGGCGATATCATCAGCCCCCATACCTTGCGCCACTCCGTTGCGGCCCATCTCTTGGAAAACGGCGCTGATTTAAGAACGGTGCAGGAGTTTTTGGGTCATGCGGATATTACCACGACCCAGATCTATACCCAGCTTTTGCAGGGAAAAATGGCCCAAGAATTTAAGCGCTGCCATCCGCGGGGATGAGCCTCTTATTGACTGGGGCATAATGATTTAGTGGTTTATTTCTATTGATTGATTAGTTCAGTTTTGGATTTGCTGAAAGGAGTGTTGATCTTATGGAGAGAGTTTTTCTGGTGATATTAGACAGCGTGGGGATCGGTCCTTTGCCGGATCATGCGGA
>JAXGQI010000009.1:0-65121 GCA_040766525.1 Clostridiales bacterium
AATACGATCTATATTTTGGATGAACCTACAACGGGCCTCCATACGGCGGACATTGCCTGCCTCTTGGATGTCTTGAACCGTTTGGTAGATCATGGGGATACCGTTGTGGTGATTGAGCATAACCTTGATGTAATCAAAACCGCCGATTATATTATCGATTTGGGTCCTGAAGGCGGCGACCGGGGCGGTCAGGTCATCGCCTCGGGTCGGCCTGAAGAATTGGCGCTGGTGGAATCTTCCCATACGGGGCATTTCCTGAAACCGATCGTTTTGAAGAATCAGTAAAAACATTGTCCCTTCTTCCTTTCATATTTTACTACCTGTGGCATACAGTATAAGGGGGTGATATGATATGGAAGAAAGGGAACACGCCCTCTCTTTGGAAAATAGAGAGGTACTGCTCTTAAAGGGCGTCCTTAAAGTGGAAAGCAGCGATGAAGGGACCGTGATTCTAAAAACGGTCATGGGAGATCTGGTGATTGCCGGGGAAGGTCTCCATATTCGCCATCTTGATTTGGATGAGGGAAAAGTAACGATCGGCGGGCGTGTCGACGCTTTGCAATATCCCGGTGCTCCCCTGAGAAATAAGGCAAAAGCCAAGGGCGGCGGCTTGATGCGGCGGCTTTTAAAATAGGGGGCGCGAAAAGATGGCGGAATTCATTGATCTCATCTTACTCACCGCTTGGGGCATTGTTTTAGGGCTGTTATTTCATCTGTACCGCCTGGTTTTTGCCCGGATGGAGGGACGAAAGGTCCGTTATATCATCAGTTATGTTTTCTGGTGGTCGGGGATGATCGGTTTGACGGTCTTTTACCTTCTTCTTGTCAATGGCGGCCAGTTGCGCCTCTATGGTCTTCTCGGGATGTCGTTGGGGATCGCATTGTATACCCAATGGCTTTACCCGCGGTACGGGCCGTTTTTTTCACGCTTTTTAGGAAGAATGGCCCATGGTTTTGCCTTGATCGGTCGTGGCGTCCGGTGGGTTTTTACGGTGATCCTATTTCCTTTTGCATTGATATTAATGGTTTTGGAAAAGGGGATCGCTTTTATTTTTTACCCGGTACGAAAAATAGCGGAAAAACGAAAAAAAATTGCTTTGCAACAGGAACAAGAATAGGATATAATAGGCGTAAGCCGGGTATATAGAAAGAACGGCTCCTCATAAGGCAGTAAATTGCCATGGAGGTTGGTGTGAAATGAAGATCCACATTCGAAAAATTAAGCCGACAGTAGTATGTTTTCTGCTGGTTGCCGCCTTTATTATGGTTTGTTTTGGGCAGCAATTGCTGAAGATTTATGACCTCAATCGGGAGATCAACCGCTTAGAGGCGGATAAAACTGCCCTGATCGAGGAGAGTGCCACCTTGGAGGAAGAAATTGAGCTTCTCCATGACGATGCCTATCTGATGGTGTTGGCAAGGGAGAATTTTGGCATGATCTTGCCCGGGGAAAAGCTCTATCTTCCCAGTACGGAAAATGAGGAAATCATGGAGCATAAAGAGGTCGACGGGGTCATCCTCCATGAAAATAAAGGTTGACACCTATGGAGGCATTTTGTATACTCAATGTAAGATATAAGTTCTTGTGGGAGGCCTTGTCGAATGGAGTTTGCCGTTGGCGATATTGTGGAAGGAATTGTAACAGGGATCACTAAGTTTGGCGCCTTCGTGGAATTGCCGGGCAAAAAAGTGGGTTTGGTGCATATATCGGAAGTTGCGGACGCCTATGTGAAGGAAGTATCTGATTTTATCCAGGAAAAGGATAATGTCAAAGTCAAAGTGATTTCCATTGAAGATAACGGGAAGATCAGCCTTTCAATCAAAAAGGCGAAAATGCCGGCGCCGAGGCCGAAGAGTTTTGAGCCTGCTGCTTCTTTTGATGATATGCTCAACAAATTTATGCGGGACAGCAATGAGAAACTGGGAGAGTTGAAGCGTCATCAGGAAGGGCGCAAGAGCGGCAAATAAGCTGAATAGAGAATGACTTTAGCCGGGTCCCATTGGGGCGCGGCTTTTTCATAGGAGGAGAATAGATGCGGGCAGCCATTGATATCGGCAGCAACAGTTTGCGTTTAATGATCGGTAAAGTAGGGGAAAACGGGGAAAAGATCGTATTAGAGCAGCAGGTAGAGGAGACCCGTTTGGGAGAAGGGTGCAGAGATAATCTCCTGACGCCTGCCGCCATCGAACGCACCCTTCAAGTATTGGAGAAATGGGCATTGAAGCTTCGCAGCGCGGGGATCGAGAACCTCCGTGTCTTTGCGACCAGTGCAGTCCGGGATGCGGTGAATCAGAAGGAATTTCTGGCTATTTTAAAGGATCGCTTTGATTGGGATCTTGCGGTACTTACAGGTGAGGAAGAGGCAGAATTTTCTTTTCTTGGAGCGGTTGGCGCTTTTCCTTATCCGAAAGAAGAGGTGCTGTTGTTCGATATCGGCGGTGGCAGTACCGAGATCATCGGTTATCAAGATGGGCAGCTTTGCGGCGTCAGCGCGCCCTTAGGTGCTGTCCGCTGGCAAGCAACGGGCTATACCAGGGAAGAAGCCTTGGCGATCTTGAAAAAGACGATTGGAGATCTTTGCTTCTCCGGTGCGAAAGTTTTCGTCGGCGTCGGCGGTACCATTACGACGGCGTCGGCGATTTTGGGGGAAGTTTCGGTCTACAGTCGTGAAGCAATTCAGGGACGGTGCCTAAAAAAAACAAGCCTCGCTGCATTGCATGCAAGGCTTGCCGGTCTCCCCATGGAGGAAAGGAAAAAAATTGTCGGTCTGCCGGCCAAGAGAGCGGATATCATCCTTTTCGGTCTCGATATCTTTCTCCTCTTATTTGAAATATTCCAGGTTGAGGAGATCCATGTCAGCGATTCCGGGATTTTGGACGGCGTTTTGTTCACTTAAATCTCATCCTTTAAGATCTTGATGAGCTGATCGATCACTTTTCCTGCGTCATTTGCTCTATCGATTGCGCTGCTCAAGTGGTGTTTGTGGGCGGCAGTGATCATGTTCAGCTTTTCCGCGCCGCTCAAAAGATAAAAATAGGATTCGGAAACATCCTTCAGCAGGTGGGCCGCCTCTTCCGGAGTATAAGGGCAATTGTTGTCGAAGTTTTGCATGTCGCACCCTCCTTATATTTTATATTGACTTTATGTCAATTCGACAAAAAATATTCTTGGTTATAATGGTTTACCCAGCGGCATAAAAGATAATATGCAGCTCGGGTAAAGGAGCTTCGGCCCATGGATGCCAAAGACATTATCTCCTATCATTATCCTATACAGTTTGAAGAGATTCTGCTACTCAAAGAACAAAAAGTTTGGTTGGTCAAGGCCCGGGAAGGGCCCTTTGTTTTGAAGGCCCTTACTTTTCCTTTTGAAGAAGCGGTCTTTATCATGAAAGCGATGAACCATCTAAGAGCGGCGGGGTTTACTCAGTTCAATGCGATTGCCGCCACCGAAAACGGGGAGAGCCTGGTTGGGGAGGGCGGCAAATATTATTTTCTGAGCCGTTTTGTGCCGGGCCGACCCGCGGATTTTCGGGAAGAAACGGATATTTGCGGGGCTGCCGTTACTTTGGCGGCGCTGCATCAAGCGGCGGTCGGTTTTGATCCGCCGCCCTTTCCCGGCCGTATCAAATGGGGGATTTGGCCTGCGATGATGAAGGGAAAGGCGGAGGATCTGCGTCGATTTGGAGAGGAAGTGGCGCATAAACGCCGCAAGACCCATTTTGATTGTCTCTTTCTGCGGCATTATCCCTATTATTTGGAGGAAATCGAGGCCGCATCCGCTTATTTTGCCGGGAAAAATTATGAAAATCTTTGGCGTGCCCAAAAGGAAGCCGGAGGATTTTGCCACCATGATCTCGCTTACCATAATTTCCTGATTGCTGAAAATGGGGAGGTAGGCCTGATTGATTTTGATTATGCCATTGCCGATCATCGCGTCCATGATGTGGCCAATTTTTTGATTAAGCTCTTAAAGCACCACAATTGGGATGAATCGGTGGCTCTTTATGCTTTGGCGGCATATGATAAAACAGGGAATCTAAGTAAGGAAGAAAAGCAGCTCCTTTTGGGGATGCTTCGTTTTCCGCAGGATTTTTGGCAAGTGGCTTTTGCCCGCTATGATGAAGAAAGCCGGGAGACGGTGCGTCTCGAAAAGAAGATGCTCAAGTGGACCGGCGAGCGGGGCTTGCGCCACAATGCCTTAGCCATCTTGGAAAAAACCTTATAATGGAGGGGATTACCTTGGAATTTGGCATCGATGGACGCGCAGCCGTCTGGTATCGAGGCACCGGTATGGGAACTTACAGTTATCAACTGATGCGAACGCTCTATCAATACGATAAAAAGAATACCTACAGCTTTTTCCTTCCCGAAGGGATTTGGACAGATTCCAACCCTCTTGCGGAAGGATTTTTTCATGGTGGGGGCAAGAATATCAGCGATTTTTGGGAGCAGGCCTACCGAAAGCCGGTAAGAGTGAAAGAGGGGATAAAACTCATCCACAATCCCCATAACGGTTTTGGTTTGCCCGCCGATGATAAAGTCCCGCTGATTATTACCATCCATGACCTTATCCCCTATATCTTGCCGGAAATGTGCGGCAAACCTTATCGGGAGATCTTTTGCCGAGAGATGCCCCGTTTTTTGTCTCGGGCTTCCCATATCATCGCCGTCTCTCACCACACCAAAAAAGACCTGATCGAACTCCTCTCGGTTCCGGAGGAAAAAATCTCCGTGATCTATGAAGCTGCGGAAAAACAATATCGTCCCATGAAAAAGGACATCGTGAAGCGGTATTTATGGGGAAAATACGGCATAAAGAAGGAATATATTCTTTATGTCGGTGGATTTAATGAGCGCAAAAATCTTTCTCTCCTGATCAATGCTTTCGCTCGGGTGAAAAAGGAGGCGGGTCACCCCATGCTCTTCTGATCCTGGGCCGGGAGAATAAGGAATACCGCAAGATCGCCGCCTTGGTAGAGGAGAAAAAAACTAGCAAAGGATGTGATCTTCGGCGGTTTCGCCCCGCCGAGGATCTGCCGGCCTATTATAACGGCGCGTCCTTGTTCGTGTTCCCGTCTCGTTATGAAGGATTTGGCTTGCCGCCTTTGAAGCCGCCGCTTGCGGTACCGCCACACTTTCCACATCGGTTTCCGCTCGAGGAAGTAATGGGAGAAGGCGCAGCCTATTTTCTCCCGATGATGAAGTCGGTTTAGCGCATTTGATCGATCATTATTTGGAGAATGAAACGGAAAGAGCGGCACTGGGGAGAAAGGGCGGCAAAGAAGTCTCGTTTTCTCCTGGGAGAGGGGAGCAAGAGAAGTTTGTCGCTCTATGAGAAGATAGCCACCGACAGTTCTAAAGCGTGAAAAATCATCATATCATTTCTAGAGTGTAAGAATGGCCGGAATGTGCCGGTGATCATGTGCGGTCTATAGCCGCGGGGAGGGGAAGATATGATACTCAGTACGGAAATCATCAAAAAGGTCGATATCCCGGCGAGCCTACCGCCACTGGAAATGATGACACGGTTGGAAGGCAATAATCATCCTCAAGAATGTGGTGGCGGAAAATGAAGGGCTTAGAGTGACCGGGGATTTGCTTTGGCAGGGATTTTTCCCGTCGGAAACCAGGGATGACGAATGCTTATGGGAAGGGGTGGAATTCTTTTCTCAATTGCGGATTTGGGGGCTTTGCGCAACAGCGATACCTTCGCTGGATCCCAGGGTAATCTCTTTGGTCGGTGAGGCAACCGGCGATTATAGCATCAGGCTCACTTTTTCCGTGATTTGGGCTGATGACGAAGGAAGCCTGGCAGAGCCCTGTTTACAGGAAGAATCTGACTCCTGTTGCCGAGGAAGACGGTTTTGCCTTTAGAGAGGGAGCCGCTGAGCCGCCTTTACCGATGCCGTCATTGGAACTGGACTTCTTGGATCTTGATGACCACTATGAGGTGATCTCCGAAAAATGGAGTGATACTTTAGATATGCTTGAGGCAAGGGAACCTTCCTTTGCCGCTGTGGAAGAGGAGGAGTTCTTGGCCCCAGGAAACAATGAGGGAAAGGGGATGGTAATGGAGAGGGAAGGTCTAAATAGCTCCGAGGAACCGGATATTTCCTGTATCAGTGAAACCAGCCAAGAAACGGAGGGGTTAGAGGAAGCGGAAAGATTGGCACCCAGTCCGGTTCGGCCGGAGCCGGAGCGGAGCGAAGTAGGCGCGATCAAGTATTCCAGTTCCCTCACCACCATGGAGCCATTGCTTTCGGAACCGTTTAAATTGCGGTACTATCGGGTGCAATGGGGGGAGGATCTGTCCGCCATCGCTGAACGGCTTTCCGCTTCCATCGCAAAAATTAAAGAGATCAATACGATAGAGGAGGAAGATATTAAAGTCGGAACAGTTTTGCGTATCCCATAAAAAACAAAAGCATAGAGAAAAATAAGTATGAAGAGGCCGCAGGGGATTTCCCCTGCGGCCTTGGATTTTGGCTGTTTTTCATGTTAAACATTTTCTTATGTTTATAAAGTACAAGATATAATGTTGAATTTTGAACCGGTATTTTTATTTGATATTCTAGGTATTTGTTTTATGCAAGAATTAATTTAATGCAAATAATTCTGGATGTGCATCATTGACATTGTTGCGAAAATACCATAAGATAATTATTAAATGTATAAGAAACAATGAAAAAAGAGAATAAAGGAAGTGATGAGATGAAATAAGGAAATAATAGTTTTTTGTAGTTATTTTGATGCAGCATTTATGTGAAAAATATGTTCATTGTTTTAAGCAGTATAAGAAGGAGGATAGATATATGAAGGATATGTCTATTATTGGCAGAAAAACTCATTGTTTATATCTAAAAAGAATTATTGTTTTTGCTGTTTGTTGTATTTGTATTTTAGCTTTTAGTTCAATAGATGTTCTTGCCAGTGACGATGCCTTACAAGGGTTTAATGAGGAAGATATGGTTTATGAACAGTCCGTTGAATCGGTTTTTCGACCAGAATGCCCTTCTTTTAGTGATGTTGATTTTTTTGCATGGTATAGATATTATGTGAATTCTGTAGCGTCAAGAAAAATTATGAATGGTTATCCTGATGGCACATTCAGACCAAGTAACCAACTCACTCGTGCGGAAGCGGTTGTTATTCTAGCAAATGCGTATGCCGGTTATTTGGGCAATACATCAAGCACTCCATTTAATGATATCAGCAATCATTGGGCAAGAGATGAAATTGTTTGGGCATATAATATGAATATTGTCAATGGGACCGGCAGTGGGAATTTTTCTCCCAATGCCTATGTTACGCGTCAAGACTTTGCAGTGATGGTGGTGCGTTATTGTATCAATGCGGAAATATTCACGCTGCCTACTTATTCATCTAAAATTACCTATGCAGATGATGCTTCCATCGCTTCATATGCAAAAGATTCGGTATACAAATTACAAACAGCTAGAGTTATCAATGACGGTACTTCTTTAAGGTTTTATCCGACAAATAATATTACCCGTGCGGAAGTAGCCAAGATTATGTATAATATTTATTTCGAATTGGAAAAAAGTGGCTATGAGTTGTCTGCTGACGAAGAAGGAGTACTTTTGGGTGCAAATTTCTATCCAACATTATATAAATGTCGTTCTGAGTTTTGTCAAATATATAGAAAAACATCAGATCATATTACCTTTTATTATGCCTATAGCATATGTAGCATTGCAGAAACAGCAACAAGAGGATTATACATAACCTTGTATCCCGGGGATTATTGCCTCTTCTACAAGTATTTGTAGGGAGGGCGTTCTTGGTCCTATCCAAGATAGGCAATATAACGGTTATTTAGATTTGATTAGCCCGACTAATTCAATTTGGGTGAGTGCAAATCTAGCCTACTATCCTGCACATAAATTTTTGACACATGGTACCTATGATATTAATGGAGGATGCCAAATTGATGCTTATCGCGATGAGTGGCCAGGCAGGTAGTAGAGCCTTTTCCCATGACTTTTCAGTTGAGTTTTAAAGGAGGTAGAACATGAAGAAGTTAATATCCATATTAGTCATAGCTGCGTTTTTTGGTTACTGCCTTTATTTCGGTGAATGTACTGGCTAGTTCAGAAAGCGGGGATTTGGATCTGGAAAGCATATATTATAAAATCGGTGAGTTAAATAATAAGTATACGGCTGGCGCAGAAAAAACGACTATAGCTGTCATCGCGGGAGAGCCTTATGCCATTGAAAACTGCGAGAACAAGATAGAAGAGAATATGCTTATCGGAAATGCCAAAACGGAGGAAGAAGCTGTTCGGTATTTGGTTTTGCAGGAAGTATTGCAACGGGAGGCAGGTTCCCAGGGTATCGTTGTTGACGATAAAACGATGGATGCTTTTATCGAAGAGCAGAAAGAACTGTTTACCGGTGAAGACGCCAAGGAAGAGAAAGCGGTACTTGATAAATTCATTCAAGGATTGGGTCTAACCGAAGAGCAATACAGGAAGGCATACTATGAAGAATACCGGGCGCAATTAACGGTATGTGAATTACAAGGGCAAGTATTCGATGAATTTTTCTATGAAAAAGTGGTAGAACGCTTGGAGGAATTAGGAATGGAACTTACAGATGAGGAGATCAATGAAGTTTTTGAAAAAGAAAAAGGTTTCTATAATGAAGAGATTTATAAAGAATTTCAAGAATATTATCAATCCTATGAGAAAAAGCTCCTGGAAAAATATGATGTTCAATTTATAGAAAACATAGAATAAACCCTGTTTGATTAGGGGGCAAGAAGAATCTTTGTCAGGAACACTAAATGGAGGTTAATATGCTGAAAAAAACGCTTATAATTATTATTGCCGGATTATTGATGTTTAGCATGTCGGGTTGCGGGGGAGAAGAAATTTCTCTTGACGATCTCAAGCCGACCGAGGGGATTCTTCTCGCCACCATTGACGGCGAGCCTTATTATTACGATCCTATTTATATCTTCAAAGTTACCGGTGGGGCTTTCCCTCAAGTGCCTGATACGGAAGAAAAAAAGCGAGCTTTGGTTTTGGAACTGGCGTATATGGAAAGTGTTGGCCGGGGAGATACAATTTCCGATGATAGCGTTGCGAAAGAATTTGAGATGCGCAAAATGACGGTTGCCGGATGGGAAGATTCCATTACAAGTTGGGAGGAGTCTTTAGAAGAACGCATTGAACGAGGCGTTGTTACGGAAGAGACCATAGCACAGGAGGAGAAGGAGCTGCTTGAACTGCGGGATTATGTGCAGCGCTATGATAAGATCTGGTCCCAATGTACCGAAGAAGCGGGGATTACCGAGGAAGAATATTGGGAAGGATTGCCCCTTACGTACAAAAAGGAATTTTCGTGAATTCCTATTTGGGGAAGAGGGGAAAGAATATTCAAATCAAGTTATGGAAGAAGGAAAAGACTATAGTAATGAAGAGGCTGCTGCGTATCAGTTTTTTGGGGAATACGATCAACTACTAGAGAAATTCAATGTGGAGATCATCGATTCCGACATCAAATAAGAGCCGAAAGAGGATCGTTTTTTCATGGTAGGTTTAAATTTCTATTGCTATGTTTGCGCTTCCCTTTTTTGCGGTGACTTTTCCCGTGTTCAACCGGGTTTTCCCTCTCTATTTTGCGAAAGAAAAAAGATTTGCATTCCCATTTTTCTTATGTTATAATATTCTCTGCGTTAATAATTCGGTGTTTGCTTACCGGAAGCGAGGTGAAAGGAATGAAAAAAGGCATCCATCCCAACTATGGTGAAGTCGAAGTGACATGCGCTTGCGGCAACACTTTCAAAACCAGTTCTACGAAAAAGAATATCCGGGTGGAAGTTTGCTCCCAGTGCCATCCATTTTATACCGGTAGCAGACGGTTTTTGGTTGAAGAAGGCGGTCGGGTTGACAAATTTAAAAAGAAATACGGCCTGCAATAATTTTGGATATTCCCGCCATAAGGCGGCTCGTTTGGACAGTAAAATCCCTGACCGCTATGTACGTCCATGTACAGGGCGTGGACAGGGATTTTCTATTGGGTTCTTTTTGCTTGTGCCAGTGATGGTAGAGTGCCGCTGTGAGCGGCGGTAGGAGCAGCGCATGAAGAAAAAATATTTTTATGGCGGTCAAGCAGTAATCGAAGGCGTCATGATGATGGGGCCGGAACAATATGCGGTGGCGGTGCGCCGCCCCGATGGTGAGATCGTCGTTAAAAAAGAGCCGGTAGATACGATCAAGAACCGTTTTCCGATTTTGAAATGGCCGATTATTCGTGGTTTCGTCAATCTGATTGAAATGTTGGTACTGGGGATGAAAACGATTACCTGGTCCGCAAATCAAGCCGGAGAAGAAGAGGAAGAGATGGGTATGGGTGCGATGGTCCTGGCGATTTTGCTGGCGGCTGTGGTGACGATCGCAATCTTTTTGGTTTTACCTGTTCTTGTCGGCACTTGGCTCCACCCCTATATCGGGGACTTTGGGCGCAGCGCCCTAGAAGGTGTGATCCGCATCACGGCCTTCATCCTCTATCTTTTGGCGATCCGCCGTATGCCCGATATTTTAAGAGTATTTCAATACCATGGCGCTGAGCATAAAACCATCGCTACTTTTGAGCACGGCGATGTTTTGACGCCGGCTGCGGCAAAGAAATATACGACCTTGCACCGCCGTTGTGGTACCAGCTTTGTTTTGATGGTGATGATCGTAATGATCGTGCTCTTTACCTTTGTGGGGCAGACCGAATCCAGCTGGACACGGATGTTGATCAAGCTCGTTTCCATGCCGCTGGTGGCCGGTATCACTTATGAATTTACGCGTTGGTCGGCAAGGCATTGCCAATATCTTTTGGTGCGGATCGTTACGGCGCCGGGGCTTTGGCTGCAAAAGCTTACCACGGAAGAGCCTGACTTGGGCCAGTTGGAGGTTGCGATCACTGCTTTAAAGGCGGCGATGACCGAAGCTGATTTGAAAGCGGCGGAAGAGAAAGAGGAAAACGGGAATGTTCGAGAGAATTGCTCAGCTTGAGAAAAAATATGAGGATCTGTCTCTTTTAATCGGAGATCCTGCTATCATCAATAAGCAGGAAGAATGGCAGAAATATGTGCGTGCCCATGCCGACTTGGAAGAGATCGTCACGGCCTATCGGCGTTACGGCCAAGTGGAAGAAGAGCTTTTGGGCGCCAAAGAGATTTTGGCGGAAGAAAAAGACGCTGAAATGCGCCAGATGGCCGCGGCGGAAATCCAGGAATTGGAACAAGAGAAAAACCTTTTGGAGCAAAAGATGAAATTGCTCCTTTTGCCCCAGGATCCCAATGATACTAAAAATGTTATCATGGAAATTCGGGCCGGTACCGGTGGGGATGAGGCGACGCTCTTTGCCAATGATCTCTTCAAAATGTACAGCCGCTATGCGGAAAAGCAAGGGTGGCGTTTAGAGGTTTTAGACGGGAATTTTACGGATCTTGGCGGCATCAAGGAAGTGGTGTGCCTGATCGAAGGGAAAAAGGTGTATAGCCGCCTGAAATATGAGAGCGGCGTCCATCGGGTACAGCGGGTGCCGGATACCGAAGGGGGCGGACGCGTCCATACTTCCGCCGCGACGGTAGCCGTTTTGCCGGAAGCGGAAGAAATCGAGGTGGCAATCAGTCCCAATGATATCCGTGTCGATGTTTTTTGCTCCAGCGGCCCCGGCGGCCAATCGGTGAACACGACCCAAAGCGCCGTGCGCATCACCCATTTACCTACGGGCATCGTTGTTTCCTGCCAGGATGAAAAAAGCCAGATCAAGAATAAGGAAAAGGCGATGAAGGTCTTGCGTTCCCGGATCTACGAAAAGATGGAAGAAGAAAAGCAGGGAGATATCTCTTCTACCAGAAAAAGTATGGTCGGGTCCGGGGACCGTTCCGAACGGATCCGTACCTTTAATTTCCCCCAGGGGCGTGTAACGGAACACCGCATCGGCTTGACGCTCCACAAATTGGACGCGATCCTGGAAGGGCATTTGGATGATATTATCGACGCGCTCATCCATGATGAACAGATGAAACAGCTGCGGGAAGAGGTTGAGGGTTGATGACTACCTTTGCCCATTTGATGCAAAAAATGAATCAAGCATTAACGGCCATGGGTCGGGAGAACAGCCAAAGGGAAGCAATTTGGCTGGCAGAATATCTCGGCGGTGCGCCGTTTTTTCAAATTCGGGAGCAAAGAGCGGCCAAAGAAGTGTTACAGCGGGCCGATATGCTCCTTGACCGCCTTCAAGAGGGAGAACCTTTCCAATATGTTTTAGGGGAGCAGGATTTCTACGGGCTTTCCTTTTTAGTCGATCCCAGGGTATTGATCCCGCGGCCGGAAACGGAAGTTTTGGTGGAAAAGGCCCTTTCCCTAGCGCCGCCGCAGGGCCGCATCTTGGATCTCTGTTGCGGCAGCGGTTGTATCGCCGTGGCTTTGGCCCATCATCTGCCTCAAAGTGAGATTTGGGCGGTGGATTTGTCTTCGGATGCTTTGGCCCTTGCTGCGGAAAATGCCCGGCGGCATGGGGCTGATATTCGTTTTGGCGTCGGTGATCTCTTTGCGGCGTTACCCCCGGAGGCAGGACGGTTTGATTTGATCGTTTCCAATCCTCCCTATATTCCCAGAGAGGAGATCGGCAAACTCGATCCGGAGATCGCTTATGAGCCGACGATGGCCTTGGACGGCGGCGAGGACGGTTTGGATTTTTATCGGCGTATTCTTCCCGATGCTCCCGATCATTTGCTTCCCGGCGGTGGCTTGCTTTTGGAGGCGGGCGATCAGCAAAGTTCGGCACTTCTTAAGATCGCGGCGGCGTGTTTATATGACGAAACGGAGATCTTTTCCGATCTGAGCGGTAAAAATCGGTTTTTTTATGGGCGGGCCGAGAAAGAATAATTTTTCAAAAGTCCAGCGTGGCTTGGATTTGGCCCCAAAAGGGCAAAGAAAAAATCGCGGATGAATATTGCTTTTCTTCGATCTTGTGATATAATGGGTGCTAGCGTTATTAATCTAGGAGGTTCACATGGAAGGCAAAGTAAAATGGTTTAATGCGGAAAAAGGCTACGGCTTTATCAACAGCGATGAAGGGGATATTTTTGTTCACTTTTCTGCTGTTCAGGGTGATGGCTTTAAAACTCTTGACGAAGGCCAGGATGTACAATTTGAGATTGTTCAGGGGGCCAGAGGCTTGCAGGCCGCAAATGTTATCAAGCTATAAGCATATGCTCCGTCTAGCGGAGATCATATCATAATGCAGATTTGATAGCGAAAAGGTTATGCAAAACAACTAAGAATGCCGGTAATCTGGAACCCCAATGCTCCTTCGAGTGCCGGGGATTCCAGATTCCTTGGTAAAAGGCATAAGTTCGCATGAAAAACCATGATTCCGGTCCCGTTTTACGGGGCTTTTTCTGTTTTGGAGATAGTTGAGAAATGAAGACAAGAATCGTTTCGATTGACGCCGCAGGGAAGATCCTGTCCGAGGCCGGCGCTCTGATTCGGGGTGGCCAAGTGGTGGCTTTCCCTACGGAAACCGTCTATGGATTGGGTGCCAATGCTCTTGACGGCCAGGCGGTAGAGGAGATCTACCGGGCAAAAGGCCGGCCTTCCGATAATCCTTTGATCGTGCATATTGCCGATCTTGCGATGTTACCCACCTTGGCGAGAGAAGTACCTCCCCTTGCAACTGCTTTGGCGGAGGCTTTTTGGCCGGGGCCATTGACGCTGATTTTACCGAAGCAACCTGAGGTACCCCCGGAAACGACGGGCGGTTTGGATACGGTGGCGATTCGGATGCCCGATCATGAGATTGCGCTGGCTTTGATTCGTGCCGCCGGTGTGCCGATTGCAGCTCCCAGTTCCAATCTTTCGGGGAAACCGAGTCCCACCAATGCGCAGCATGTTTATGATGATCTTCAGGGCCGCATCCCTTTGATTTTGGACGGTGGCGCGGTGGAGATCGGCTTGGAATCCACCGTGTTGGATTTGACTCGCCCCCTTCCGCAAATTTTACGCCCGGGGAAGATTACCGCCGCTGATTTGCGTCCGTATCTTCCCGAGATAGAAGAACATGCCGATTCCTCTTTAGTGGAAAAGCCGAAAGCGCCGGGGATGAAATATGCCCATTATGCGCCGAACGGTCTTCTGGAGATCATTCCCTTGGGGGGCATCCCGGATTTCCCCCCTCATTTTCATGAAGGCCAGGGGAGAAAAGCGCTTCTCCTCACAGAGGAAGGCTGGGAAGAGATGCGCGAGCAAGTTCATCCCGACTTGCTTATCCTTTTGGGTTCAAGAGAGGATCTTTCTACGGTGGCCCGGAAGCTTTTTGCCGCATTTCGGGAATGTGACCGGCAGAAGATGGATACAATTTATATTGAAGCCTTTCCTCCTTTTGGGATGGGAAGAGCGTTAATGAACCGTATCGAAAAAGCAAGCCGGAGGAAATAAGAGACTATATGACAACAAAAATTATTGTTTTATTGGCGATTGCCTTAGCGTTAGATTCCTTTGCCGTTGCGATGGGAATGGGGCTTTCCTGTACGAAAAAAAGCCGCATTGCCGCTTTTGTGATTGTCGTTATCCTGATGCACATCCTTTTCCCTTTGGCCGGTCTTGCGATTGGCAATGTTTCTGCAGCTTATATCGGACGGGTGGCATCTTATCTCGGCGGCGGCCTTTTGATTTTTCTCGGTTTACGGGTAGTATTGCCGATGATTTTCCCGAAACTGAAGTCCGGAAATGATGAAAATAAAGAGATCGTCATTGATAGTTTTTGGGCGCTTTTGGTTTTGGCTTTAAGCGTGAGCATGGATGCTCTTTCCGTTGGATTTGGTTTAGGCGTAATCGGTTTTGTTTGGTATGCGCCTTTGGTTTTTGGTTTTACTGCGGGATTGTTTACCGTGATCGGTTATTTACTCGGACGCCTGATTGGTCTCAAATTTCGGGATTGGGCCGAGATTCTTGCAGCTGTGATTTTAATTGTGATCGGAATCAAGATTATGATTGGAGGGTAAAACATGGCGGGTAAAAAAATATTGTTTATTTGTACCGGTAATACGTGCCGCAGCAGTATGGCAACTTTTTTGGCCCGTGACCTTCAGCAAAAAGAGTTTGCGCAAAGCGGGCATCTTTTTGATTCGGCGGGATTGATGGCGGTGGAAGGGATGCCTGCTTCTCCCGAGGCCATTGCCGTTTTGGCGGAAATAGGGATTGATCTACTGCCCCATCGTGCAAAGTTGTTCCGCCCGGAAATGGTGGACAAGGCCGATTTAATTCTTACGATGACCGGGCCGCACCGGCAATGGATCATCAATCAGTTGCCGAATGCCGAAGGGAAGGTTTTTTCTTTGGCGGAATTTGTGGGGGCTTCTGATCGTGATATTATGGATCCTTTCGGCGGCGATCGGGGAACCTATGCTTTAACCCGGGATCATTTACTGAAAATGCTGTCGGAAATGATGCAAAAACTGGAAGAAACAAAGGAATCATAAATCTTTTGTAGAAATAATTTAAATTGTTTTTTTATCTGGAGGTTCTTATGAAAATTGTTTTGGCCGCAGATCACGCGGGGTTTCCATTAAAGGAGAGAATAAAAGAAAAGCTCCTGCAAGAAGGATATGATATCCTGGATGAAGGGACATTCGACACAACTTCCGTCGACTATCCTGTTTATGGAGCGAAAGCGGCGCGGAAAGTCGCTTCTCATGAAGCGGACTTTGGCATCGTTTGTTGCGGCAGCGGTATTGGCATCAGTATTGCCGCCAATAAGGTGAAGGGGGTACGGGCGGCCCTTTGTCATGAATCTTTATCCGCCCGTCTTGCCAGGGAACACAATAACGCCAATGTTTTGGCTTTAGGCGCCAGGATGATTGGGGAAGCCGTGGCTTTTGATATTGTGCAGCAATTTCTCCAAACGCCCTTTGCCGGAGAGCGGCATCAGCGGCGGGTGGATCTGATCACGGAGATCGAAGAAAACTGCGGGAAATAAGAAAAAAAAGAAATGTGAGGAAAGAACATGGAAGATCTAAAATATGTTATGGCGTCTGATCCTGAATTGGCCAAGATTTTGGCTTTGGAATTGGAACGGCAGCAAAATAATATCGAGCTGATTGCATCGGAAAACATTGTTTCTCCGGCAGTTATGGCGGCGCAAGGTTCGGTTTTGACCAATAAGTATGCCGAGGGGTATCCCGGCCATCGTTATTACGGCGGTTGCCAATGTGTGGATTTAGCCGAGGATTTGGCCAGAGACAGAGCGAAACAGCTTTTTGGGGCACAACATGTCAATGTGCAACCCCATTCCGGTTCCCAGGCCAATACGGCGGTCTATTTTAGTTTTTTAGAACCGGGCGATAAAGTCTTGGGGATGAATCTTACCCACGGCGGCCATCTTACCCACGGGAATCCCATCAATATCTCCGGGAAATTGTATCAATTTGTTCCTTATGGCGTCCATCCGGAAACGGAAACGCTGGATTATGAAGCTTTGGCCGAATTGGCACTGCAAGAAAAACCGAAGATGATCGTGGCGGGAGCCAGTGCTTATCCTCGTTTTCTTGATTTTGCCCGTCTGCGGGAAATCGCCGATTCCGTTGGCGCTTATTTAATGGTGGATATGGCCCATGTTGCCGGCCTCGTGGCGGTTGGGCTCCATCCCAATCCGATCCCTTATGCCGACTTTGTAACGACGACCACCCATAAAACTTTGCGTGGCCCCAGAGGCGGGATGATTTTCTGCAAAGAAGAATACGGTCCCAAGATCGATAAGGCGATCTTCCCTGGTATCCAAGGGGGTCCTTTGATGCATGTAATCGCGGCGAAGGCGGTCGCATTTGGGGAAGCCTTGCGGCCGGAATTTAAACAATATCAGCAACAGGTTTTGGACAATGCCCAGGCTTTGGCTAAGGCTTTAACGGACAGAGGGTTCCGCATCGTATCCGGTGGCACCGATAATCACTTGATGCTGGTGGATTTGCGCCCGAAAAACATCACAGGGAAAGAAGCGGAAACCATCTTGGATGAAGTTAATATTACATTAAATAAAAACACCATTCCTTTTGATCCCCAAAGTCCCAATGTGACAAGTGGTGTTCGCATCGGTACGCCGGCGGTGACGACCCGAGGAATGAAAGAAGACGATATGAAGGTCATTGCCAAGGCCATCGATTTGACCTTAAGTGAGAATGACCTCGACGGCACCCGTGCTTTGGTGAAGGAATTGGTGGAAAAATATCCCATTTACCGGGATTAATTGAAACAAGGGGGGTACTATGCGAAAGAGTTGGGATGAGTATTTTATGGAATTGGCTCGTGTTGCTGCTTCTCGCTCCACTTGCCTGCGCCGCCATGTGGGGGCGGTTGCCGTTAGTCCCGATAATCGGATTTTGGGGACCGGATATAACGGTGCGCTTCCCGGTTCGCCTCATTGTGAAGAAACCGGCTGTTTAAGGCAGAAGATGGGTATTCCTTCCGGTGAGAGGCAAGAGATTTGCCGGGCACAACATGCGGAGGCTAATATTTGCAATATTGCCGCGCGTTATGGGATCCCCCTGGAAGGCGCCACAGTTTATGTGACCAATCAGCCTTGCACGACTTGTGTGAAGGCTATGGTAACTTCCGGCATCAAGCGGGTGGTGTACGAAGGTGATTATCCCGATCCTTTTGCTTGCCAGATTGCAAAAGAAGCCGGAATGGATTTAATAAAATTGAGCAACGATGAAAAGGCAAGGAACGAACAATGAAAAAAATTCTTATGGTTTTCGGCACCCGGCCTGAAGCGATTAAGATGGCTCCTTTGTATAAGATTTTAGCAAAGGAGCCGGATTTTATTGTGCGTGTGGCCATTACCGCCCAGCACAGAGAAATGCTCGATCAGGTGTTGGATCTCTTTAAAATTGTGCCGGAATATGATCTCAATATGATGAAAGAGGGGCAGACTCTCTATGATATCACGGCGAAAGCCTTGATAGGCCTGCGGGATGTTTTGGCGGATTTTGAACCGGATCTGGTTTTGGTGCACGGTGATACCACGACGACTTTGGCGGCTTCGCTGGCGGCCTTTTACGCCTCGATCCCATTAGGTCATGTAGAGGCCGGGTTGCGTACCGGTGATAAATTTGCCCCCTATCCGGAGGAGATGAACCGGTGCTTGACCGATGTTTTGTCGGATTTCTATTTTGCACCGACAAAACAAAACCGCGACAATTTGCTTTTGGAAAATATTGACGATGATAAGATCTTTATCACGGGGAATACCGTGATCGACGCTCTGATGATGACGATCAAAGAGCCGCTCTCCTTAGACGAATTCGGTCTTGCCGATGTGGATTGGAATAAGAAAGTTATTCTTTTGACTTGCCATCGGCGGGAAAACTGGGGCGAGCCGATGCTGGAAATCTTCCGTGGCATCCGTGATGTGGTGGAAAATAGGGAAGAGGTGGACGTGGTTTTCCCCGTCCATAAAAATCCCCGTGTCCGTAAGGCGGCGGAGGAAATATTTGCCGGTCTTACGAGAGTGCACCGGATCGAGCCTTTGGATTATCATCCTTTTTCCCATCTCATGGCCCGTTCCTATCTCGTTTTGACGGATTCCGGCGGCATCCAGGAAGAAGCCCCGGCTTTAGGGAAACCGGTCTTGGTTTTGCGGGATACGACGGAAAGACCGGAGGCTGTGGCGGCAGGTACGGTGAAGATCGCCGGCACCGGGAGAGAAGGCGTGCGACGGGAAACGCTGGCCCTCTTGGAGGATGAAGAGCAATACAAACGCATGGCGATGCAGGCAAATCCATATGGAGACGGTACTGCTTGTAACCAGATCTGTGATATCATTAAAATCCGAGAAAATCAACAAAAAATAATATTTTTTGTTGATTTTCTTGTGGTTATTCTGATATGGCAATATATTATACTTGTTATGTGAAAAAGTAATACAGTATAATGTCACTATGAGATCGTGGGGTGTTTTCCTATGGCTGAAAAAGGTCATCCGGCAGTATATCAATATATGCGGATCGGTTCTACCTTCGGTCTTACCACCGCTATCAATATCTGGTTTTTCGGTGTATTTTGCGGTGGTTGGGTGGACGAGAAGGTAGGGACAGAATCTGTTTTTACCTTGATCGGTGTATTATTGGGCCTTTTCTTTTCCTTTTTCTATCTCTATCGGGAGATAACCATCATGGAAAAAGTGAAAAAGGAAAATGAGGAGGAAGATTGATGCCGTCGATTCATGACATCCTGCTCTTTTTTGCCGGCATGCTGTTCGGCCTTTTAATCGGTTTGATTAATCGTAAGATGATCATTTCCGTTGCCGATCAGTTTGGGGAGTACCCGCCAGGAACGGCAAAAAGAAAGCTGCTTGTTCGCTATCTTTTGCGGTACAGTTTGAATTTTTTGGCTTTATTAGTAACATATCGTTGGGTACCCGCGCTTTTAGGCACTGCTTTGGGCTTGATTATTATGCAAAAAACATTGATTGTTCAATATATATTTTTGCGTAAGGGGGTGAAAAAGTAAATGGAAGCTGCTTTTCAGATTGCTTCTAGTGGCGGAGAGGAAGCCGGTCATGGTGCTTATACTCTATTTGAGATTGGGCCGATCCCGATTACTTCCTGGATGGTGACGATGTGGGCTATTATGCTTATCTTCATCGTTTTGTCTATTTTTGCCACGAAAAACATGAAAATGGTGCCGAAAGGCCTGCAAAATGCCATGGAAATGATTGTTGAAGGGCTGATCGGTTTTTTTGCCGGCATGATGGGCAAGGAGAGGGCAAAGCGTTATGGTCCCCTTTTGATAACTTTTTTTGTTTTTATTCTCGTCAGCAACTACACCGGGATGCTACCGCTTGCAGGTCATTTGCCCGGTCTTGCCGCACCAACCTCGGTGTTTAACGTAACCGTGGGTCTCGCTATTGTAGTCTTCTTTGCCACGCACATCAATGGTTTCAGAGTTAACAAAGTGCACTATCTGAAACACTTTGTAACGCCGTTCGCCTTTCTGCTTCCCCTGCTCCTAATTGAAGAAGTTGTACGGCCGTTTTCTCTGGCAATGCGGTTATACGGCAATATTTACGGGGAAGAAATGGTCGTATCTCAGCTTTTCGGTTTGGTGCCTTTTGGCGTGCCTGTCGTGATGCAATTGCTGGGCGTCTTATTCGGTTTGATCCAGGCATTTGTTTTCACACTACTGTCGGCGATCTATATTTCGCAGGCCACGGAAACAAGTCATTAATGTTTATTAAAAACAGGTATATAAAAATTAAATTTTTGAAAAGAGAGATCTAAAGGAGGATTTTTTAAAATGGAAACACAAGGTGCAATTGCAATCGCTACTGCTATCGCTATCGGTTTGTCCACACTTGGCCCTGGGGTTGGTCAGGGTATTGCCGCTGCGAAGGCGATGGAAGGTATCGCCCGTCAGCCCGAAGCAAAAGGTGATATTCGTACAAACATGATTCTTGCTCTCGCTATGATGGAAGCTATGGCGATTTACGGTTTGGTTATTGCCTTCATGCTCGTAGGGAAGATTGGTTGATTGAACCGGATTATTTGCCGCCCGGAGAAATTCTCTCCGGGCAGGCTCCTTTACGAGAGGGGGTAAGATCTAAGTGGAAATCAATCCCATTGAAATAGTACTAGCGATAGTTAACTTTTTGATTCTTTTGGCTGTGCTATATAAATTCCTCTACCATCCTCTTATGGGGATGTTGGAAAAAAGAGCGGAGACTGTCCGCAATAATATTGAAACGGCAGAAAATGTAAAAGCCGAAGCCTACCAGATGAAGGTTGATATTTCTGCCGAACTCACCAATTCCCGCCAAAAAGCGCAGGAAATCATCGCCCAGGCTGCCAAAGCCGGAGATGATACGAAAGCGCAGATCGTTGAAGAAGCGAAATCTGAAGCACAGAAGATCATCGCTAAAGCGCAGGCGGAAATTAATGAAGAAAAAGAGAAAGCGCTCGCTGAAATTCGGGATGAAGCTGCATCACTTGCTTTAATGGCCGCATCGAAGTTGATTCAACGCTCGTTGAACGACGCGGATCATAAGCAACTGGTGGATAAGTATATCCAGGAGGCAGGGGAAATTCAATGACCAATAAAACGATTGCCAGAAGGTATGCCAAAGCCCTCTTCAGTATCGGGGAAGAGCAGGGGAAAGTAGCGGTTTTTGCTGAAAACCTGCGGGAAGTTTTGGCCGTTTTGGAAAAGGATGAAGAAGTGAATGCAATGATCGACAGCCATTTTATCTCTATTACAGAGAAGAAAAACTTGGCCAAACAGATTTTTGCTTCCTTTGATCCCTTGGTCATCAATTTTATTTCCCTGATTCTCGATAAGGGCAGGGGCCTTTATTTGCAGGATATCTGTAAATCTTATCAGGATATGCTCGATGAATCCGAGAATATCCTACATGCCATTGTGAAATCCGCTGTTCCTTTAAATGCGGAACAGTTGAAAAAAATCGAAGATAAATTTTCCTCTCTGACTTCCCAGACGGTGAAAGCACAATTATCTGTGGATCAGAGCTTGATCGGCGGTATTCAGGTCCGCGTAGGCGATAAAGTCTATGACGGCACCATTGCCTTGCAGCTGAAAAGGATGGGGGAAGATTTAAAAGAAACGAAGATGTTAGGATAAGGGGTGAAAAATGAATGAGCATTAGGCCGGAAGAGATCAGCTCCATCTTAAAGCAGCAGATCGAAAACTATGAGGCCGATGTTGATATCTCCGAAGTCGGAACAGTTATCAACGTCGGTGACGGCATTGCGCGTATTTATGGCCTTCAAAATGCCATGGCCAACGAACTCCTGGAATTCTCCAACGGAGTGAAGGGTATGGTTTTGAACCTCGAAGAAGATAATATCGGCTGTGTTATTCTGGGGCCTTTTACGGAAATTCAAGAAGGCGACCAGGTGAAAAGAACAGGCAGAATTATGGAAGTGCCTGTCGGTAAAGAATTGATTGGCCGTATCGTCAATCCTTTGGGGGAACCCTTGGATGGCAAAGGCCCGATCAAAGCCGAAGCACATCGGCCGGTTGAATTTCTTGCACCCGGGGTTATTACCCGCCAATCGGTTTTCGAACCGATGCAGACGGGGCTCAAGGCGATTGACTCAATGGTTCCCATCGGCCGTGGCCAGCGGGAACTGATCATTGGTGACCGCCAAACCGGGAAAACCGCGATTGCCATTGACACCATTATTAATCAAAAGGGACATGATGTCGTTTGCATCTATGTCGCTATCGGGCAAAAGGCTTCTACTGTTGCCGGTGTTGTTTCCAAATTGGAAGAACACGGCGCAATGGATTATACGATCGTCGTCTCCTCCACTGCCAGTGAACCTGCGCCTTTGACCTATATTGCTCCCTATGCCGGTGCGGCAATGGGCGAACACTTCATGTATAACGGCAAAGCTGTTTTGATCGTATACGATGATTTGACAAAACAGGCTGCCGCTTATCGTGAACTTTCCTTGCTTCTCCGTCGCCCGCCGGGCCGTGAAGCGTATCCCGGGGATGTTTTCTATCTCCACTCCAGATTGTTGGAACGGGCAGCGAAACTGAATCCTGAAATGGGCGGCGGCTCTATGACAGCTTTGCCGATCATTGAAACCCAGGCCGGTGACGTTTCCGCCTATATTCCCACCAATGTTATTTCTATTACTGACGGTCAGATCTTCTTAGAATCCGACTTGTTCTATTCCGGTGTTCGTCCTGCGATTAACGTGGGGATTTCCGTTAGCCGTGTTGGTGGTTCGGCCCAGGTTAAAGCGATGAAACAGGTTGCCGGGCGCTTGAGAATGGAATTGGCCCAGTATCGTGAGTTGGCTTCCTTTGCCCAGTTCGGTTCCGATTTGGATAAAACCACTTTGGCAACCCTGGCTCGTGGGGAAAGAATGGTTGAACTTTTGAAACAGGGACAGTATTCTCCCATGGCAGTGGAAGAACAAGTTATCTCCATCTTTGCCGGGAGCAACGGTTTCTTGGATGATGTCGCCATCAAAGATGTGTTGGAATTTGAAAAACAATTATTGCAGTATATTCGCACCAGCTATGCCGATCTTTTGGCAGTAGTGCGGGATGAGAAGAAACTTTCCGATGAAACCACGGATGCATTGAAAAAAGCAATCGCACAGTTTAAGGAAGGTTTCCAAGCGTAACTCTCCCATACAAAAGATCGAAAGGTGGTGAAAGAATATGGCAAGTATGAGGGATATTCGACGGAGTATTCGCAGTATCCAAAGCACGGAGCAGATCACGAAAGCCATGAAAATGGTATCTGCCGCTAAACTGCGGAAAGCCCAGGCCCATGTCGTAGCAGCAAGACCTTATGCCGAGAAGATCCATGAAGTGCTTGGTGATCTCACGGCCAATACCGGCGACTATGTCCATCCTCTCCAAGAGAAGCGGGACAGAAAGAAAGTTGCTTATGTATTGGTTAGCGGAGACCGGGGTCTTTGTGGCGGTTTTAATGCGAACATCATCAGAGAATGCGAAGCTTTGATGAAAGAAGTGCCGGTGGATACCGCACTGGTAGCAGTCGGAAGAAAAGGCCGTGACTATTTTGCCCGGCGGAAAAAGGAAATGCTCGACGAATATATCGGCATCGATGATAATCCCACATTTACGCAGAGTAAGGAATTGTCCGACAAGCTGATTGAACTATATTTGAACGGCACCGTAGATGAGATTCATCTTGTTTTTAATCAATTCCGTTCCGCTATGTCCCATATTCCCACCGACATCCAGCTTTTACCGATCGAAAAGGAAGAAGTGGAGAAAACGGAGGAAACAACGGAATCCTCGGGCGGAAATGATTATATCTTTGAGCCCTCTGAAGTGGAAGTTTTGGAAACACTTTTGCCCGCATATGTGGAAACCTTGGTTTATCGGGCACTTTTGGAATCCAAGGCCAGCGAGCACGGGGCCAGGATGACGGCGATGAGTTCCGCAACGGACAATGCCGCCGAAATCATCCAGTCGCTTACGCTTACCCTTAACCGGGCGCGGCAAGCGGCGATTACCACGGAAATTTCTGAAATTGTGGGTGGCGCCGCGGCGCTGCAATAAACTATTACTTTTACAAGGGAGGTTGGAAAGGTGTCAGTAGGAATAGTGAGAGAAGTTATTGGACCTGTTGTGGACATTGAGTTTCCGCCGGGTCAACTGCCGGACATTTACAATGCTGTAAAGATTAGTAGTTCCGCGCAAGATTCCGAAGAAGCCAAATCCAAGAATATAAATATTACCCTTGAGGTCATGCAGCATTTGGGCAACAATACGGTGCGTGCCGTTGCTTTGGCCTCGACCGACGGTTTGCAGAGGGGCATGAAAGTCGATGATACCGGCGCCCCGATCACCATTCATGTCGGTAGGGAAACCTTGGGCCGTATGTTCAATGTGATCGGTGATCCCATTGATGGTCGGCCTCCGGTAGAAACCGTTGACGTATTGCCGATTCACCGTCCGGCTCCTGATTTTGAAGAATTGGAACCGTCCACGGAAATGTTGGAAACCGGGATTAAGGTTGTTGACTTGTTGGCTCCTTATTCTAAAGGTGGTAAGGTCGGTCTCTTCGGCGGCGCCGGTGTTGGCAAAACCGTTTTGATCATGGAATTGATCCGTAATATCGCTTATGAACATGGCGGCTTCTCCGTTTTCGCCGGTGTTGGTGAGCGTACCCGTGAAGGGAATGACCTTTATCAGGAAATGAATGAATCCGGGGTTATCGAAAAAACCGCGATGGTTTTCGGTCAGATGAACGAACCCCCCGGCGCCCGTCTTCGTGTGGGTCTTACCGGCCTCACTTTGGCGGAATACTTCCGTGATTCGGAAGGGCAGGACGTTTTGCTCTTCATCGATAATATTTTCCGTTTCACCCAGGCGGGTTCCGAAGTGTCGGCGTTGTTAGGCCGTATGCCTTCCGCCGTTGGTTATCAGCCTACCCTGGCCACGGAAATGGGTGCTTTGCAAGAGCGTATTACCTCGACGAAGAAGGGTTCCATCACATCGGTACAGGCCATTTACGTGCCTGCCGATGACTTGACTGACCCTGCTCCGGCGACTGCGTTCTCCCACTTGGACGCCACCACCGTTCTTTCCCGTAAGATCGTGGAATTGGGGATTTATCCCGCCGTGGACCCCTTGGATTCCACTTCCCGTATTTTGGAACCCCATATCTTGGGTGAAGAACACTATGCGACCGCTCGTGCGGTGCAAGGCGTGCTCCAACGCTATAAGGAATTACAGGACATCATTGCGATCTTGGGGATGGATGAATTATCGGAAGATGATAAGATCACCGTTTCTCGGGCCCGTAAGATCCAGAGATTCCTTTCTCAGCCCTTTAATGTGGCGGAACAGTTTACCGGTATGCCCGGGAAATATGTTCCTTTGAAGGAAACGATCCGCGGCTTTAGGGAAATCCTCGAAGGTAAACATGACAGTTTGCCGGAACAGGCCTTCCTGATGGTCGGCACCATTGACGAAGTGGTTGAAAAGGCCAAAGCTCTCGAAGGAAGTGTATAATATGGCGGAAAAACAAATCTCTTTGGAAATCGTCAACCCGGAGAAAATTGTCTATACTGCCGATGTGTATTCTATTGTTGCTCCCGGCGCCAATGGTCTTTGGGTGTTTTACCCGGCCACGCACCTCTCGTTACCCGGCTTGACGTCGGTGTGCTTGAGACGAAGGATGACAAAGGGGAGAGTTTCTGCGCTTTTATCGGCGGCGGTTTTATGGAAGTAATGAACAATAAAGCCGTTGTCCTGGCTACCGTAGCTGAAATGGCTTGCGATATCGATGTCGATAGAGCAAAAAAAGCGCGTGAAAGAGCGGAAGAACGCCTTTCCCAGCGGCAGTGGGGAAGTCGATGTGGCTCGAGCAGAAATGGCTTTGCGTAAAGCCTTGGCTCGCATCGACGCCGTTTCCAAAATCTGAAGGATCAGACAACGAAATCAAGGCTTTCTCAAGCGGAATCCCGCTGGAGAAAGCCTTTTTGTTGAGAAGTGAAGCAAAGCAGCGGTTATAAAAGAATATTTGGTTTTTTATATTAGGGTCTGCTTTAACCAGCAGGCTTTTTTAGTGAGGATCCGAGGAAAATGATTGCAGCGAATTATTATTGTGTGTGTTGAAATTTTATACTAATATTGATACTATTTATATAGGTGGTGAAAAGGTATGGGAGAATGAAATTTCGGATAGGTGTTCGTGTTTGTCGATGGTGTGCCCGCATGCGTATTGCGATCGGTTTTGGCGAAAGTGGAGGGAAAATGATAGAAAATAATATCATAGAAAAAATCGTTGCAATCCTAAAGGATCCTAAAAATAAAGGATATCGGGGCTATAATATTCAATTTTCAAAACTTGCCAAAAATGAAGATAAAGAGGGAAGGGAAATATTTAAGTTATTGGAAAAAGTCACTTCTTACAATTATTTGGAGGCAAGTACTTCAGATTCGAATGATGATCATATTATCACCGAGGAAATAGAAGAAAGAAATGATGACACCGAATCCCAAGTGCCTACCGTTTATGTGAAGGAATCTAGTTTGGATATGAACGCGCATTTTAGTCTCCTCAAGGAAATAGATAAAAGAATCGATGACGCCGAACTCCAATCTTGTATTGCGGATGTACTTTGGGAGCTAGATAATGATTGGGAATACGGGTTAAAGGCAGTAGATCGGTATTTAGCTGCGTTCGAAGAACCCCGAAAATGGTTTTTAAAAATTGACTGCATGGAACGGGCATTGACGATCGCCAAGGAATTGCCGAAAACAGGCAAGCGCCGAGAGGTTGAGGATTGCATTCGAAAATCGATTAAAGAAATTCGAGAGTTCGATACTACCCATTTTACCGGAGATTTGATGCTATTATTTGGAGATGAAAATGGGCGCTTTAAACGTGCGTATTTTGACCGAGCGTATATCGATATTATTGAGGATATTGTTAAAAAATCATGTGATTATTCTTTGATAAAGTTTTACTTGGAAATTGAAGCAGAATGGTATGGTGCGATAAAGGATAAAAACAATCAAAAGAAATCTTTGGAACGGATTGCGGAAATAGCGATTGAAAATGCAGCTATATATGAAAGAGCGGAAACAATAGATGGGAATGCGTGTGCGCAAATAAATAACAACTTTAACGAAACGGTGCAAAACTATAAAAAAACAGGTAATGCGGAGAAACGCAATCAATGTGCTCATAAAATTGATCATTACCAACGCATGCAGATGGGAGATATGAAGGAGGTTGTTGTTATGACAGAGGTACCGAAGCAATTCAACATTGATCTGGAGAGGAAAACCTTTGCGGAAGCAATCAGAGCGATAGCCGACCTTGACGGATGGTATGATAAAGAAGAGATTGCAGATGAGGTTCTTCAAGGGAGTGGAAGCGGAATTTCGCAAGCTTTCACTACCTGTTTAAATATCAATGATTATGGCATGAAAGAATCAGAACAGCCCAATTTGTCACCTGAAGAAATTGAGGAACTTAAAAATAAAGAGAATGCATCTGGTGAGAGAGTGAAGGAACTGGAAAAGAAAAAGGAGCAGTGCATGTTTTCTAAAGTGAGGGAATGGCATGAGTGTTTCGGCGCTATTCTCAAAACGATGCTTTCCAGTATTAGGGAGCGATATGATTTTACGGAAGAAGACCTTGATTTTCTATTTGAAAACAATTGTTTTGTCCCGCAAGATCGGATCGGAATTTTCAGAAAAGGGATCTATCAAGGATTAAGAGGCGACTATATGCTTTCCTCTCATTTATTGGCGCCGCAGCTTGAAAATAGCTTGCGAGAGCTGGCACATTTCTATGGAAATAATACACTCCGAATTGCCGACAACGGATGCCAAGAAGAAATTCCCCTCGGTGAAGTATTTACATTGCCGTATTTTCAAGGTGTTTTTAACCAGGATATTCTGTTTAATTTACGTTCCTTACTTACGGAAAAAGTTGGGAAGAATTTGAGAAATAAAATCATGCATGGGCTCTTAGCAGATACAGATTTTGATCGGCCGAAACATGTCTATCTATGGTGGGCCGCATTGCGGTTATGTGTCGAAGAATTCCCCGGTTCCAATACGGACAGCAGCGAGATGGAGGCGTGAATTTGGGGAAAGAAGAGTTGTCAGCAAACGCAAACCTTCCCATAAAAAAATATGGCGGGGCTTGCATAAAGTATCCAAGTTTTGGTAATCCTACTCCTAAAGAAAGGTGACAAGCCTTTTAGGAGGGGAAATCATGAAAAGAAAAAAACTGCTCCAATATGGATTGATGGCTTTGGTACTGCTGCTTCTGGGGGTGGCCGGATATTTTGCGGTTCGTCCTGCGGAAGATATCGCTTCTAAAACAGTGGAAGCTCCTTTTATCGCTGCTTTTAATGCCAGCGGCGCTGATTTCAGAGAGGTATCGGTTCAAGCCTGGGTGAAGACGGACGGCACTTTCCATACTGCCGATGAATTGGGGGCGATCTATCAGACGATCGCGCCGACGATCGAGCCTTCTCCCGAAGAAGACTATTTGAGAGAAGATTATAATGATGAGAATTATACCAGCATCACCTTGAACGGGAAGACGGTCGATGGCTACCAGTTGGAATTTGTTTTACAGAGTATCAAAGACGATTATGAAGAAGATGAGACCTATCTCATCATTAAATTGACGGAAACGAGCGATTATCAGAAGGTGGAGGCCTTGGAAGAAAAGGTTTTGGAGATCTTCCTGTGTATCGGAGCGGAGCCGGAGATGAACACCCTCCTGACCGCCGGATATGATGAAGTATTGAGTAAGCGTGAAAAACGAAATCTGGCGGAAACGATCTATGAAGCCGCCGGGGCCACCATTGTAGAAGGTGTGGAGGAAAAGAATTACTTGAGCAAAAGCGGCTATGTCAGCGGTATGCGGCGCAGTGTGGAAAGTAATGGAAAAGAGATCAATTTGCAGTTGGCGCTTCTCGACAATGAAGTGGACGGGGAAACCTGGCTTTATCTCGGCACGCCGCTGGTATTTTCGGAGTATTAAGGGAGCACTATAAAGAGAACGAGAACGAATTTCCTGAGTCTTGGAAAAGAATATGAAGAACGGCACGCCGTTTCAGTCTGTCGAGAAACCCTCGTTTTCACACAGAATATGAGACTGCCAAGAAAGGGTTTAGAGCAAGGCGCAGAAAAACCGCAGGACGCGACGTGTACATAGGCGTACATGAGCGGTCTGCGGTTTTGCTGGAACACAGCTATAAGCATTTTATTGACAGTCTCAGAACGGCAAATCGCCGTTCTTTTTTTTGCATATTTTAGGGCATCCTATCATAATCATTTTGAATCCGGGAGAAAATGAGTGAAGAGGTAAAATCAGACGATAATATTTCGTATCCGTGTGAGGTAAAAGATGAACCGATGGCAAGACTTTAGAGAACGGGTATTTTATGATCAACACACCGGGTTGACCTTGGATTTAAGCGGAATTGATACGTTCCCTCTTCTGGAAGACAAAATGAAGACGGTATTTGCCAATATGGATGCTTTGGAGATGGGGGCCATCGCCAATCGTGATGAGAACCGCATGGTGGGCCATTATTGGCTCAGAGATCCCGATTTGGCACCGACTTTTGCTATCGCCGAGGAAATAAGGCAGGCGAAGGCCGAGATACTCTCTTTTGCCCGGCAAGTGCATGAAGAAGGCATTTTCCAAAATCTACTCCTGATCGGCATTGGCGGTTCCAGTTTGGGCCCGGCTTTTGTCGCCGATGCTCTTTCTAAAGGGAAAGAGGACCGCATGCGCTTATTTTTATTGGATAATACGGACCCGGACGGCATGGATCGGATTTTCTCCGCTTTGGAGGGGCAATGGGAAGAGACTTTGGTCCTTGTGATCTCAAAAAGCGGCGGCACCGTTGAAACCCGCAATGGGATGGAAGAGACAAAAGCCCGCTATCACAATGTAACTCTTTCCTTTCCTGAACATGCCGTTGCCATAACGATGAAAGACAGCGCTTTGGACCGCTTGCGGGAAAAAGAACATTGGTTGAAGTCCTTTCCGCTTTGGGATTGGGTGGGGGGGCGTACTTCCGTTCTTTCCCCGGTGGGGCTGTTGCCCCTGGCATTGCTTGGCGCGGATATCGACGGTCTTTTGGCCGGAGCGGCAGCTTCCGACAGGGTTACCCGCCAAAAAGCCGTAGGGCAAAATCCGGCGGCTTTATTGGCCTTGGCATGGCATCATTTGACCGGCGGCAAAGGCGGCAAAGAGATGGTGATTCTCCCGTATAAAGACCGTTTATCCCTCTTTTCTCGCTATTTGCAGCAATTGGTGATGGAGTCTTTAGGGAAGGAAGAGGACCGGAAAGGGAACAAAGTCGATCAGGGCATCGCCGTTTTCGGCAATAAGGGCGCAACGGATCAGCATTCCTATGTGCAGCAATTATTGGCGGGCCCGGCCAACTTTTTCATCGTTTTTCTGGAAGTCTTGGCGGGAAGAGCCGGAGATTCCCCCATTGTAGGGGAAGAGAGCACCAGTGGTGATTATTTGGAAGCCTTTCTCCTGGGGACAGGTCGCGCTTTGGCAGCGCAAAGGAAAGACGCCATTACGATTACCATCCCGCAAATCGATGGTTACCATATCGGTGTATTATTGGCTTTGTTTGAACGAACGGTGGGATACTACGCCGATCTGACGGATATCAACGCTTATCACCAACCGGCGGTAGAGATGGGGAAAAAGAGCGCCGGGCTGATGATCGAGTTGAAAAATCAATTGGTGGATTTTTTGGAAGCGAGAAGAGGCTGCTCTTATACTGCTCCGGAATTAGCGGGGCTTTTGCAAAAAGAAAATGCGCTTTCCCCTCTACTGGAGAGAGAGGAAGCGCCATATTATATCTTTAGGATCTTGCGCTATTTAGCGGCCAATCAGGATGGGATCGATAGCGAGATCGGGGAGAAATTCATTGATACCCGATTCTATTGCCATTAAACTCTCTGATGTTTCAGGGCCGCCGCCCCAAAAAGCACGCTGTCTTGATTGGTGATGATGTGGATGGGAACCGCTTCCAAAAAGGAGCGGTAGCGGCCTTTGGCGAGAAATGCTTCCCTAAATTCGTCATCGTCCAGAAAAGCGGCGATCTGGGGCACAATACCGCCGCCGATATAGGCGCCGCCCAAGGCTAATGTGCGTAGAGCGAGGTTACCGGCTTCCGCTCCCAAGACTTGGCGGAATATGGTTAGGGCATGAAGGCAGAGAGGGTCGTTCCCCATCAGCGCTAAGCGGCTGATCATATTGGCGTCCAGCACGGAACCGATCCTTCCTTCCATAAAACTGAGGAAGCGATGGAGATCCGAAAGTCCCGGGCCGGAAAGGATCCGCTCATAACTCACATGATCGTAGCGCTCCGTTAAAAAGCGGTAGAGCGCCCATTGTTCTCCGGTTTGCGGCGCGAAATCCCCGTGTCCTCCTTCGGAGGGGCAAGGGATTCGGCCTTCCAGTAATGACGCTTCGCCGAGGCCGGTACCGGGAGCGATGACCGCCCTGGTTCCTTTCGTTTTGGCTTCCCCCTTTTTTATGGTTCGATAATCTTTCTCGGTTAAGAAGGGAAGGGCAGCGGCGTGAGCTTCACCATCATTATGAAAGGTGAGAGAGGGGATCAACGGCAGTTTGGTTTGCAATGCCTCATATGCTATCGTAAAGGGCAGATTTGTGAGTTTAACGCCGGTTTCTCCTTTTGTTCCCGCGCAACAAAGGGCGGCGCCGGTGATTTTCTCTTCCGGTCCTTCTTCGAGGAAGGAAATGATCCAGTCTGCCAATGCTTCGACGCCCCGACTGTCATACTCTTTGCGGCAGCATAACTTTGGCTGGGCGTCTTCCCATTGCCAAAGGGCAAGGCGTGTACGGGTCCCGCCGATATCTCCGGTCAAAATCATAGTTGAGCCTCCTAATTTGGATCGATTGCCTGGAAAGATGTTTACATTATATTAGCCCCCATAGGGAAAATCAAGGGAATGAGGTGTTGTTATGGTCAGCCAAACGGTGCAGGCAAAATATTGGGAATGGACGCATGACCCTTATTTCTCAAAAGAGACCAGGGAAGAATTACTGCGGTTGCAAGATCCAAAGGAGATCGAAGACCGTTTTTATTGCGATTTGGAGTTCGGTACCGGCGGGATGCGGGGTATCCTTGGGGCCGGGACCAATCGGATGAATATCTATATGATCCGCCGCCTGGCCCAGGGCTTGGCTGATGTGATTACGACGGAGGGAACAACGGAAAAGGGGTTGCGATCGCCTATGATTCCCGCCGCTTTTCCGCGGAATTTGCATTGGAAACCGCCTTGGTCTTAGCGGCCAACGGCATCAAAGCATATCTCTTTGACCGTTTGCGGCCAACGCCGGAACTCTCTTTTGCGGTGCGTTATCGGAAGGCGGCGGCGGGGGTCATCATCACCGCCAGCCATAATCCGAAGGAATATAACGGCTTCAAAGTCTATTGGCAAGACGGCGGCCAGATCGCGCCGGAAAAGGCAGATGAAATCGTGGCGGCGATCAAGAAGCGGGATGCGTGGGTGATCCTACCCCTTTCCGAAAAGGAAGCGAGAGAAAGGGGACTCCTATGTTTCATCGGCGAAGAGGTGGATCGCGCTTATTTGCAAGCGGTTAAAGAACAGTTCATCAATGCGTCTTTGATTCGTGAAAGAGGGGATCAAGTTAAGATCGTTTATACGCCGCTCCATGGCAGCGGCGGCGAACTCGTGATGCGTATTATGGCGGAGCTTGGTTTTTCGAATACGATGATCGTCGAAGAACAGGCGAAGCCCGATGGGGAATTCCCTACCGTCGTCGTCCCTAACCCGGAAGAAGACGCTGCTTTCGCCCTGGCTTTAAAAAAAGCGCAAGAGACCGGCGCCGATCTTGTAGCCGCTTCTGATCCCGACGCGGATCGGGTGGGGATCTACTGTAAGAAGGAAGACGGGGCCTACCGGCGTTTGAACGGTAATGAGGTCGGCGTGCTGATGGCGTATTATTTACTTTCTCTACGCAAAAGAAATGATATGCTCCCCCAAGACGGACGAATCATTAAAAGTGTCGTCTCGACGGCTTTAGCAGAAAAAATTGCTGCGGATTTCGGGGTCGAACTCGTCGCTGTGCCGGTGGGCTTTAAATTCATCGGTGAAAAAATCAAAGAGATGGAAATAAGCGGGAAGGGGAGCTTCCTTTGGGGTTTTGAGGAGAGTTTAGGCTATTTGACCGGTACCTATGCGAGAGATAAAGACGCAGTGTTGGCCACAGCCCTCATCGCCGAAGCGGCGCTGTATTATAAACTTGTGGCCGGGAAAACTTTAGCCGCTGTGATGGAGGAACTCTACCATAAATACGGTTATTATCTTGATGACCAGGTTGCTTTGACTTTGCGTGGTAAGGATGGCCGAGAGCGGATCGCTGCGCTGATGACGCAGCTCCGGCAAGAGACGCGGCCGGAGATCGCTGGCATTCGCGTAGCGGAAATGACGGATTATCGGACCGGCATCACGGTTACAGCGGGAAAGAAAAGCGCTTTGGTTTTTCCGAAAGTCGATATCTTGCGCTTCACTTTGGCAGACGGCGGCTTCATCATGGCACGGCCTTCGGGAACGGAGCCGAAGATTCGGTTCTATTTCTGTATCGCCGGGGAAAATGAGGAAGCGGCCCGAAAAAATCTTGAGCAAGTAAAGAAGGACTTCTTTTCCCCTTATCAATCCCTGATCCGGTGAGGATCGGCGTTTTTTAGTATACTTTCCTTTTCGGCGCATAAGATAGGGGGAGGTGATTTTATGCGCAGACGATGGCGGCGGAAGAAACGCAATTTCCCGTTGATGATACTTTGTGTCCTTTTGACTTTTGTGGCGGCGATCTGTGTTTATTATGGAGAGCCGGAAGTAGCATCGGAGTCGGAGCCTGAAGCGGCGATTATCAGCGCTCCCGAGGGCGAAGAGATTACCCTCGATCTTTATCGTGTTGAACAGGACAAGACCGTTCGCTTGGAATTGGAGGATTATATTCTCGGCGTCGTTGCGGCGGAAGTCCCGGCAAATTTTGAACCGGAAGCATTGAAAGCCCAGGCCATTGTTGCCCGAACCTATGCGGTGCGCAAGCTTTTCGGCGAGACCGCGATCACGGAACCGACGCATGAGGCCGCCCTTTGCGATTCTTTTGCCCATTGTCAGGCCTATTGTGACGAGGAGGAAATGAAGGAAAAGTGGGGCGATCAATATGAAGAATATCATGAGAAGATCAGAAAAGCCGTGGAGGATACCCGTGGCCTTGTGGTCTTATACGAGGGTGAGATCGCGCTGACGCCGTACCACTCAACCTGTGGCGGGAAGACGGCTTCGGCGGCAGAGGTTTGGGGGGAGGACTATCCTTATCTCATCAGCGTTGAATGCGATTGGGATGAAGACGCGCCCCGTTATCAAGAGGATTTCGCTTTTGCTTTAAAGGATATTCCCTGGCTCTTAGGGGAGGACGGGAAGCCCTGCTTTGCTCTGGCGGCAGATCAGGAAGTGGAGGAAGTGCCGGAAATCTTGGAGAAAACGACGAGCGGCCGCGTGGCCCTTTTGTCCTATGGTGACTTAGAGATCTTGGGTACGGAATTTCGGACGAAAATGGGGATCAATTCCACCAATTTTACCTTTGAGGTGGAAGGCGACGAATTGCTGGTACATACCCAGGGTTATGGACATGGCGTTGGCCTTTGCCAGCATGGCGCTAACGGAATGGCAAAGGAAGGGAAAACGGCGAAAGAGATCATCGCCTATTATTATGTGGGTACAAAACTCGGCTCCATCTATTAATTTGTCAATAATCTGGAATGCCTGCTGCGAAACGCAGCAGGCATTCGATCTATAGGGATTAGTTTAACTCCGCCCAGGGACGGATTTCTCTTTCGCAGGTTTTATAGACCGGGCAACTATGGGTATAGGGGCAATCCTCCAGATAATCGCATTGGTTTTCCACCGGGATGGCTTTGGTTTCTTCCGCTGATGTCTGTTTTTCAAATCGAACGGGGATGGACCTCCGGGTCATCAAAAAAGGGCATTGGCCGCTATAGGATGAGATTTTGCTTTCTGTTGTGATCATATTGGACCTCATATCGCTATTTATTGGTTATTATAAACAGGGGCACTTGCTTTGGCAAAGGTTTTTGTTGCTGAAATCGGGAAATTTGTTCAATCTTTTGTTGAAATGCACAGATTGCAGTCTGCGCGATCAACAGAAGCGGAAAAAGCGCGAAATCCTTGGTGGGCAAGGAAGGGTGTGATCCCCTTGGAGTATAAAAATTTAGGAAATCTTCCTGACCCTGTTGACAAAAGCAGTGCGGCGGCATATACTATATATCGAAAGATATCGATATGAGGTGCGCATGGATAACCGTTTTGTGAAAAATGCCAAAGTATATAAAGCTTTTTGCGATGAAAACCGCTTGATGATTTTATCTTTATTGCAAAGCGGGGAGAAGTGCGCCTGTAAGCTGTTAGAAGAATTGCACATCGGGCAGTCTACGCTGTCTCACCATATGAAGATTCTGTGTGATTCCGGCATTGTCAACAGCCGGAGGGAAGGCAAGTGGACCCATTATTCCATCAATCGGGAAGGGAGCCGCTATGCCGTTCAATTATTGCGGGAATTGACTGCCTTAGAGGGTGAAGCCCCGGATGAATCAGAATGATCATACCCTACGGTATCATGCCATCTTACGGATGGCCTTTCCTAACACCGATATATCGAAATATGTACATGTATCAATCTTTTAGAATGGTCCCTTCAGGAGGTAAATCATGGATGTAATAAAAGCCGGTTGGCTCTTTTTTCAAAATCAAATTTTGGGGATGCAATGGTTAAATGAACTGTTGGGTCGTTTTTTAACTTTTCTCCATGTCGATATTACCTCCAGATTGGGGGGGAGTATCCAGTTTTTCATTTTTGATACGATCAAGATCTTTGTATTGCTGTCGGTTTTGATTTTTGTTATTTCCTATATTCAGAGTTATTTCCCACCGGAGAGGACAAAGCGGATTTTGGGGCGGTTTCATGGCGTTACGGCCAATAGTTTAGCGGCGCTGCTCGGTACGGTAACGCCGTTTTGCTCCTGTTCCTCTATTCCGTTATTCATCGGATTTACCGGCGCGGGGCTACCCGTGGGGGTGACATTTTCTTTCTTGATTTCTTCCCCCTTGGTGGATTTGGGTTCTTTGATTCTGTTGATGAGTATTTTCGGCGGGAAAATTGCCATTGCTTATGTCCTGGTCGGTTTGGTATTAGCGGTATTGGGTGGGACTTTGATTGAGAAGCTCAAGCTGGGGCGGTATGTCGAGGATTTTATTACCGGTGCGGCGAATGTTGATTTGGAAACGCCGGAGCTTACGCCCCAAGACCGAATGAATTATGCAAAAGGGCAGGTTGCCTTTACCGTCAAAAAAGTGTTTTGGTTTGTGATCGTCGGGATTTCCATCGGGGCCCTCATCCATAATTGGGTTCCGGTTGAGATGGTGCAGGCCGTTTTGGGCAGCGAAAATCCTTTTTCCGTCGTAATCGCAACCGTGGTCGGTATCCCAATGTATGCGGATATTTTCGGCACGATCCCGATTGCGGAAGCTTTGTTTGCCAAAGGCGTCGGCATCGGCACAATCCTCTCGTTCATGATGGGGGTCACAGCGTTGTCCTTGCCTTCTGTGATCTTATTGCGCAGAGCGGTCAAACCCCAGTTGCTGAGCGTATTTGTTTTGATTGTGGCTGTGGGGATCATTCTGATCGATTTATTTCTTTTTAATGCTTTTCAATGGTTGTTTATGTGAAAATGATATAAAAGGAGGAGGTGGAAATGGGATTGTTTGGTAAAGGAAAGAAAAAAGAGGATATGAATACGGGTGGAACAGACGAGAACTGTGCTGCTTGTTCAGGCAGCAGCGCAAGTGCTTCTAAAACGGCGCGGTTTATCGTTCTTGGCGCTTGTTGTGATAAGAGCCGGCAAACTTTGAAAATGCGAAAGAGGCGGTTAAAGAGCTTGGTTTTGTTGATGAAGTGGTGAATATCGGCGATCCGATGGAGATCGCGCAATTCGGCGTAATGCAGACCCCGGCATTGGTTCTCGATCATAAAGTTGTTTCTTACGGTAAGCCGTTAAGTGTGGATGAAATCAAGCGCTTGATTGAAAAGGCAGGTATTTGAGTTTGTATTTTGGAGTTTATGTTCCGCTGTGATGTGGTATAATGGTGGTAAAATGCAGAAATAAGGAGGAGTTTGATCCCGATGAAGATATTGAAAATTGAATGAAACATTTGGATGTAGCGGGGAAACCTGCGATCGCTGTTCCGATACGGAGAACAGTTAAAAAAGAAGTGAAGCGCTTAAATAAAGAGCTCCTTGATCGAGGCATCGGCGTGGAATTGATCGAGACCAAATTGGATGAAAAAGAAATTGCCCAATCGAATCTGATCTTATTTGACGGGACGCCCATCGAGAAGCTTTTGGGGATCGAGATAAAAGAAAACTATTGTAGAATCTTGCTCTTCCTTATTGGGAGAGGAAACCTGTTGCAGAACCGTAGTTTATGACGGCAATGAATATGAAATCCCCGCCGCCGCAATCCGGGAGGCCGCATATAAAGCGCTAGGGATCGCGCTTTTGGATGTGAAGGCCGTTGAAAGACGAGTTGTTGTTGCGGGAAGAACGGCTGTTGCTGATGAACGATTGCGTCCGCCGATAAAAAATTGAGGATATGTGAAAGGAAGTTTTTTATGGTGAAGGTCGCTTTTATTTGTGTCCATAATTCGTGTCGCAGCCAAATCGCCGAGGCTTTGGGGAAACATTTTGCCGCCGATCAGTTTGAAAGTTTTTCGGCGGGCACGGAAACGAAGCCTACCATCAATCGGGACGCCGTGCGTTTGATGAAGCGGCTTTATGGGATTGATATGGAAGCTTCACAATATTCGAAGACGCTTCTTGATATCCCGGCGGTGGATATTGTGATTACGATGGGCTGCAATGTGGCGTGCCCGATGCTCCCCTGCCGTTATCGAGAGGATTGGGGGCTTCCTGACCCTACCGGTGAGAATGACGAGGTTTTTCTTGCCGTAATCAAGACGATCGCAGAGCGTATCAAAGCCTTGGCTTCCCGGATAGAGCATAGGGAAATATAGGTAAATCCAGATCTTCCGGGGTGAAGGATAGATGGGAAAATCATGCGCCCAAGAAATATAAATTTCTACCGATTTCCCGCAGATTCCGACATATTTTGATAGTCCCCCTATGATACCATATAGATTATGAGAACGCTTCGTTCTTGTATATTCTTTACGTAGGGGAGAGTGATCGTGTGTATCGGGAAAAATTTCGGCTTTGTTTGGCGGCTTTTCTGATGGGGTTTTATCAAAACAAAGCGGAAAAAAACCGCAGGCTTGGTTTGCGGTTGATCAAGAAAGGTGAACCCTTGACTTCGCTAAGGCTCATCAGAATGAATCATAAAACATCGGATTATGGTTATAAGGCGTTGTTTTATGAGGCAAAATACTTGGCTAGATTCAAGGTATTGTCTTGCAAGAAGGTTGGGGGTGTGCTATAAGGTTGGTTTGTGATCATTATAGCTTTGTATGTTTGGCGTTGAAGTAAACGGCCAAACAGAATGAATTGAAAAATCTCCGCCGAGATCTTTCTCGGTCGGAGATTTTATGTTTATGAGGATTTTATTCGAGGATTGGGACTTTGATTGTCGGTGAATAGTATCCATGGGATTGAGACGTGGGAAATACGGTGATGACAGTCGTTATTTTGCATTGATTTAAAATGGTTTTGCTGCGCAAAAGAGGCATCTATATTGCATGTTTTTTGCAATTTATGTATAAGTGATTGGGTTGAGGCGAGATGGTTTTTTCTCTATTTTGGTAGCGGGATTGACAAATTACGACACAGTGCGTAAAATAAAGTTATGTTGTTAACTGTCATTCTTTTCAGCGATCCGGTGTATATGGAGCTTTATGGGTTAGCAATATAGAAACAAGCATCCTCATAGATGCCTACTTGGTCAAATATGATCTAAACCCCGGGAGGCGCGTAACGGCGCCTGCTTTCAAACCGGTGACAGAGGCTTGGGGCGAAAAATAGAGTTTCTTAATCATTTCGTCATGCCATTGTTTGTCGCACCCAGGCATAAGATGCGGCTTTTATATAAAATATACAAAAATAAACTTTCGGGCCAGGTAATTTTTTGTGAGATTTTTTTCTTTTGTTCCCTTGTCGGGAAGTAGATGGATGACAAGGACGATCATAACGAAGCCCCGAAGAAGCGGAAAACACGGATTTGATTTGCATTTTTCGAAACGTGGGAACAAAATTTGTCATCCTTGTACAGGGATAATGGAGAAAATTGACGGGTGAAATCGCGGCGGAAATTTGCTTTGCGTGGAAAATAGCCGGTCGATTTTAGGAGAGTAGAGTGTGATTTCGGATGAAAAAACGGTTATGCATATTAGGTGGGTGCCTCCTACTGATCGGGGTGGTATTTGTAACTTTCCAATGGGATAATTTGATTGCCATCATTGATTCCAGGCGGTACGATTCGGAAAATTGGCCCTCCATTGTGGAGAAAGGAAAGAATTAGAGGAAGCCCTTAAAGAAGCAGTTTTGCCGCAGCCCATTTCTGATTTGACCTTGGAGGATGAGGCGGCTTTGCTGGCTGGTGAAATCACGGAAGCGGAAGCAATTGCTAAAATCAAAATCCCAACCAAGAATGATGAGAATACCGCCGCCGCGGCGATTGAAAATATCATTGCGGAATATGTCGGGGAATTGTATGGATTGAAAGCAACCTATCTTGGCCGACTTGGAGTTTTGTTAAAGGCCAGGCGGAGGAAGAATTCTATGGTTGCCTGAAGCGGAACAAACCGGTGCTGCCAAAACGGTGATTGTAAGTAAATATATGACCCGTGTAGCCTCGTTGGAATCGCAATGCGACGGACAGGTCGAAGAGTGTTGGCTACGCTGCAATCAAGTTTAATTGCAGTTGGAGGAGATACTGCTATCGTAGAGATTTTGCGCTCTTCCTATGCGGAGGAAAAAGCGGCAAAAAAGCCTACTTTTTGAGTTTGATTTAGGTTTGAGCAGCTTACTTGTATTTATTGGTTTAGGAGGGAAAATAGTGAAAAACAAAATGAAACTCGTTGTAGTTATGGTTGCCCTACTGCTATGCTTTACTTTTTCCACGGAGCTTTTCGCTGTGACCATTTTCGGATATCGAAGGACATTGGGCGGAGGGATTATATTATGGCGGCCACCGCAACCGGGTTATGTCGACGGCTATGGCGATGCGATGGAACCTTTCGCCCGAGTGCGAAAGATTACCCGCGCGGAATTGACCAAGATTTTTTCCGGAATCTTAGGTTTACAGGACGGCGCCGGCATCATATTTACGGACGTGGGCCCGGAGTATTGGTATTATGATTGGGTGAATAGCGCAGTTTATGCCGGATTTATCGATGGTTATGGAGACAATACCTTTCGACCAAATAATTATATAACCAGGCAAGAGGCTGCCAAGATGTTGGGTTATTGTGTCCCGGATAATGCCCCGGATTTAGGCGGCATCGATAGCTTTGTCGACAAGGACGATATTGGCAATTGGGCGGTGCCCTATGTTACATTGGTGATCAACAAGCGATATTTCCGGGGTGACAATGAGGATTGCTTTAATCCCACCGGTACCCTAACCAGAGCGGAAGCCGCTACGATTTTGGTGCGGATGATGGAAGGAGAGAATATCATCTCCGACCCCGAAGTTTCCCCCACCGGCGCTCTCGCGGATAGCATCTATTCCAACGGAATCAACGGGATGACGGAAGGCAGTATAGATAGCTGCACTTTGTTGGGGAGTTCTACGCTGATGGGGCAGATCGCATTGGAGAATGTGCATATCCATGCGTTGGTCAATACTTCTAATTTGGCTTTGACAGCCAATGATATTCTCGTTGATATTTTTACCGCCAATGCTCCGGTATTTATTACGGGGAATGGTGTAATTTCCTGTTTGGACCGGCATGTTCCTGACGCCAATTTCTGTTCCAGCATTATTGCGGGGAATGAAAATGTGGTTTTACCGGGCAGCGCCTATTATTTACAGGTTGAAATGGAAACCGGTGACGACACTTACTTTTTGAATATCGCATATGATCAAGATGACACGATTTTCAGCGCTGTAGAGAGCTTTTTGGATAATGAAAATAATGCTGCGGCAATCAATTCCAATCTGATTGTGCCTATGAACAATAATATAGCGGAGATTAGATCCTTGGAGGTAAACGGAGTACCGCTTTACAGTGAAACGGGTTGGCAACAAGTGGTAGAGCTTTTTGACGGCACCGGGGCGAATGCGGCAGCTCTCGATTTGATGAAGCCGGATTTTGAAGAAGATATTACGCTCCTTTATTTGCAGGATTTTATGGATGGTTTCAATGGTTTATATCCCACAGGGCTATCTTCTGAAAATCGGGATCTCATGCTCCAGAATTTTAATGAAATGGATCTTGTGACGACTTCCTCCGGTAGCGGCGCTCCGGTTACTTTTAGCTACTTTAGCCGCTGCGGTACTTTGACAGATCCGCATTTGATCGGTCAAAGCTGGATTGAAAGGATCCTTTGGACCGGCGATAATGTGGATACATTTTTCGCTGGCAACGGGTGTGAAGTGTATTTGACCGCTGTGGGAAGCACCAAAACCGTCACAGTTACCCTAAGATTGGTTACGCTTGTTCAATAAAGGACACATGGTTATCTTTTCTCGATTGCGGCAATAAAGAAAGAGAGGTTTTGATGAAACCGATTCGGTCTTTGCTTCTATTTCCCATCCTCATCATGATTTTCTTTATTTGCTCCGGTGCGGTTTTGGCAGAAGATGCTTTTCCGGATGTTGATCCCTCCGATGCTTACTATGATGCGGTCCAAACGCTGTATGATTACGGTGTGGTCGGTGGGTACCCTGACGGTAAATTCCATCCGGAAAATGAGATCACCAGGGCAGAGCTGGTAAAGATGGTCAATAAAGTATTCCATTATCAATACGGCGGCACGGTGAATCCCTTTGTCGATGTGAAAAGCAATGCCTGGTACTATCAGGAAGTCCTGACGGCGGTGGAACGGAACTATATTTTCGGTTATCCCGACGATACCTTCCGCGGTAATGTCAATGTGACGAGAGAGCAGGTGTGTGTGATTGTTGATCGCAATGTGCATCTGACACTTTTACCTTTTGATAAAGAGATTAGCGATCCCGTAGCGCCTTGGGCGAGGGATGCGGTCGAAAAATTCGTTTCCAACTATATTTGGAGATTGGAAGCGGGGAATTGCTTTAGGGCCAAGATGAATGGTACCAGAGCGGAGGTCGCGATTGCATTGGCGCGTTTCTGTTTTGACGATGAGCCTTTACCCCAAGATTCTTTGGAGGTGGTGATGAGCCGGGTGATTCGTCAGTTGGAAGATAGCTTGGCCAATGGTAGTTTGATGGAATGCAGCGAAGAACAGCGAGAGATCGTGGCAATGATCATCGACAATATGGATGCGGTTTTGGAGGACCCAAACCATGATTATCGTACGCCCGCCGACGCGGCAATGGCTTCCTATCGTGCTTTGCCGACGGAAGATCGGGCCCAATTGAAAGAAAGTATCCTTTGTTCCTGCGGTTCGGAGGATCTGATCCGCTTGCAAGAATACTTTTTCCCGGATATGAGCTTTTAACACCAATATTATGATCACCAAGAAAAGGGATGGAGGACAGCGTGGGAGAGAGACGAGAGGAAGTAATGATGGAATTATCTTTTATGGAGATTATACTGATCATGCTTAGGAGAAAATGGCTGATTATTGGGTGTAGTTTGGGGTGCGCTTTGATCGCATTTCTGGTGTCGTCATTTTTGTTGACGCCGCAATATCAAGCGACTACCTCCTTATTTGTCAACAATGCCAATCGAACGGAAGATTCCGTTACCAGCATTGGCGATATCACCGCTTCTCAAGAATTGGTTGGCACCTATATTCAAATCTTATACAGTAATGCGGCATTAGAGGCAGTTATTGAAAAGCAGGGTCTGGATTATACGGCTTCAGAAATCCGGAACATGGTTTCCATGGTAGCGAAAAACAATACGGAAGTATTGGAGATCAGCGTTAATTCCGATGATCCGGACGAGGCAATGGCTATTGCGAATACTTTATTGTCCGTAGCTCCGGATATTTTGACCCGGGTTGTGCGGTTCTGCATCGGTGGAAGTGATCGATACGGCGTCCAGCGCGCAAAGAGTGGGGCCGAATATCGAATTGAATACGTTAATTTGTTTATTCCTTGAGTCTCTTCCTTTCTGTTTTTATTGCGTTTATTATCGAAGTTTTGGATAAACGGATTAAAAGAGAAGATGAATTGGCCTTGCGTTATCAATATCCGCTTTTAGCGGTGATTCCCGACAGCTTGGATTTGCAAAAGAAAGGGGGGTATTATCATGAAACGAAGTAAGCTGATGAGGGAAGAGTTCTTGATTACCAATGATAATACGCCTTTTTCGGTGGTGGAATCCTATAAAATCCTGCGTACGAATCTTTTATTTGCTTTGTCGACCAGTGAGAAGAAATTCATTGTAATGACGAGTGCACAGCCGATGGAAGGGAAGAGTACCGTTGCTATCAACCTCAGCCTTGCTTTGGCGGAAGCGGCATACAAGGTTTTATTGATCGACGGCGATTTGAGAAAGCCGGTGCTGCATAAGAGATTGAAAATAAAAAATTCGGTGGGGTTGAGCAATATCTTGGCCGGCTTTGCCGATGAAAAAGAAGCAGTTACCACATATACCGCCAATTTAGATGTACTGACATCCGGGGAGATTCCGCCGAATCCTTCGGAACTTTTGAGTTCCTCGGCAATGGAAAAGTTGTTGCGGAGGATGGAACAGTCCTATGATTTTGTGATCATCGACTCGCCTCCTGCCATGGTCGTCGCCGATGCGACGGCGGTAGCGCTTGACTGCCGGTATTGTTTTGGTTTTGCGGGAAAGGTCGGCATTGCATCCGCATGTGGAAAAGTTTTGTCCCAGATGGAGTTTGCCGGTATTAAGATTTTGGGCATGGTCTTGAACGGGGCTGGAACGGGGAAAAAGAAATACGGTGGTTATAAGAAATACCGTTACTCGTATTATACCTATAAGCAAGATTAAAAGGGGTGAATGATCAGGTTTTGAGGACCGGTACGATGATGCTTGATATTCAGCCATGTTCTGCCCGGGATGGATGATGGGGCGAGAACGGCAGAGGAATCTATTAATATATTGGCACTTTTAGAGGCGCAGGGAGTCCAAGCCGTTATTGGGACGCCGCACTTTTATTCGCATGCGAATACGCCGGAACGGTTTTTGGAGAATCGCCAAAAAGCTTATATGAAGATCGTGAAGCAAAGAGAGGGGAACCGTATCCCCCAGGTTTATTTGGGTGCGGAAGTCCGATATTTTCGGGGGATTTCCAAAGCGAAGCACTTGGAAAAACTGACGCTTGGCGGCAGTCCATATCTTCTTATCGAGCCGCCTTTCTCGGCCTTTTCTTCCTATATGATCGATGAGATCCAGGATCTGGCCGTGAATCGAGAGCTATTTCCCATTATCGCCCATGTGGAGCGGTATTTCCGTTGGAACCGTAAAGAGGCGGTAGCGGAGCTTTTTCACTATCAAAATGTGATGGGACAGGTGAACGCTGATTCTTTGGTGGGATTTCGTTCCAGAAGGCAACTGGCGCGGCTTGTTGAAGCCGGTTATTGTCATTTTATCGGCAGTGACGCTCATGATATGGAGAAAAGAAAACCGGATATGGAAAGAGCGTTGATCTTAATGGAGCAGTATTTCGGAGCAAACAGCATCGGTAAGATTGGGCAACACAATGCGGCGTTGTATTCGGCCATGGTTTTACCGGAGAAAACGGATTAATTTTTGTTTATTACTCACTTAGGGGGATATTTATGAGAATTTATTCATTTGTTGCTAAAAACAAATATCCTGCCATCATTTTAATGGATATGTTTTTGGTTGGTCTTTTTTATAGTTTGACCCTCAGTTATCTCAATATGGATACATTGTTTTATTCCAATAATACTTTTCAACTAGTTATTTTACTTGTCGTGATTTATTTCTGCTTTTTTACGGTCTCTCGTCTTTACCGCAGCCTTTGGCAATATGCGGAAATTCAGGAATTTGCCGTTTGCGGCGGCGTCTCGATGCTTGCGGGCTTAACATATTGCGTGATCCATTGGGCCTTTATTGGCACGGTTCCTTTTTCCCATAACTTATTGGCGGTGATGATCATTTCCATTGTTCTGGTGTCCTACAGATTTTTGTATCGGACTTATCGGCGCAGAATACTCCATCAAGCGGGCCATTCCGCGAAGGCCCATTGCAAGGTCACCGTTTTATTGGTCGGGGCGGGAAATGCCGGTGCGATGCTGTTGGAAGAGATGCGGAAAAACCGCCAAAGCGGTGTAATTGTGATTGGTTTTGTTGATGATGATTTGCAGAAATATCGGAAAGCGGTCAACGGCATCCCGGTTTTGGGAACCATCAGGGATATCCCGGATATTTGTGAACAGATGAAAGTAGACGGCATTTATATTTGCATTCCTTCCGCGACTTTAGAGCAAAGACAGCGGATTTTGGATTACTGCGCGAAAACCCCTTGCCCTACCAAGATTTTGCCCGAATTCTTTTCCGGTATGATACGGCCGATCAATATGCAAGAAAGTTTGCGGGATATTTCGATCAATGATTTATTGAATCGTGAAGTCAATATGAATCTTAATAAGGAGATCTTAGGCTATATCCAAGACAAGACGGTTTTGGTTACGGGTGGCGGCGGTTCCATTGGTTCTGAGCTTTGCCGCCAGATTGCCAGCGGTAGTCCGAAGAAATTAATTATTGTTGATATTTATGAAAATAATGCTTACGATATCCAGCAGGAACTGCTGTTGGAATATCGGGACCGTTTATCTATGGTTGTAGAGATCGCTTCCGTGCGGGACAATGTAAAGATGGAGGAGATTTTTAGCCGTTACCTGCCGAATCTTGCTTTTCATGCGGCAGCACATGCGTTATGCAACGCCCTTCTGATGGAACACAGCCCTGATGAAGCGGTGAAGAACAATGTTTTTTGGCACCTATCATGCGGCCAATTTGGCGGAAAAAGCATAAGGTCGACCGTTTCGCTCCTGATTTCTACTGATAAGGCGGTATCCCAGTAGTTTTATGGGGGCGACAAAGCGGCTATGTGAAAAGATCGTACAAAGTAAAATCAACGGCTCGACGGAGTTTGTAGCGGTTCGTTTTGGTAATGTTTTGGGTTCCAACGGCTCCGTGGTACCCTTATTCAAAAAACAGATTGAGGCCGGCGGTCCGGTGACGGTGACCCATAAGGATATTGAGCGCTTCTTCATGACGATTCCCGAAGCAGTTAGTCTTGTATTGCATGCCGGCAGTATGGCAAAGGGCGGCGAGATTTTTGTTCTCAATATGGGGGATCCCGTTAAGATCTTAAGTCTTGCGGAAAATATGATCAAAATGATGGGTTACCATCCGTATCAGGATACATGATATTGCATCAAGCGGCCTTCGTCCCGGAGAAAAATTATATGAAGAGCTTCTTTTAGATGAAGAAGGGATCGTTGAAACGCGTCATCAACGTATTTTATGCGGTAAGCAGATCAATGTATCGAGAGAAGAGATCGATACCTGTATGTTAAAGCTCAATAACGCCCTGGCATGTAAGGATATGAACGCATTGTATCGGATTATGAGGGAGGCTATCCCCAGTTTCTGGAAAGGATTTTGAAGATCGAAGAGGAAACGGAGGAAGACCTGGCTGTTGGATTCGACACGCATTTATCGGTGATGTAAGCTGCTGAGAGAGTTTGACGCGGAGCACATCAAAGAATTCTTGATTGTTTTCAACAAAACCGCAGAGTGCACATGGATCATTTTTACATGTTGCGTTCTGCGGTTTTTTGTGCCGTGTTTTTGAAAAGAAAGCCCCGTCATCAGACGAGCCGACGGGGAGAAACAACCATGACGGCAGATTTTGTCATGAAAAGAGGAGGAGATCACTTGGGAGTGAAATCCGCTGAAGGCGAAGTTATTACTGTCTAATGGATCTTGCACATGACGAAGACTTTCCCGTAAATCTTTGAAGTGTACGATTTCGCGTTCCCGCAGGAATTTGATGGCCCGATCACATCGGATCGTCGGGCTGAAATTTAAGATATAATATTGTCATAGGTATTCTGGCTTTCTGCCGCTTCGCCATTGATTCCGTCAACCGGCATACCCGCCTTTACCGCAAGATAGGCGGAAGAGAAGGACGCCGGCTGCAGAGGACGGATAAATCCCTGTTGCATGATCGACAAAGTAACTGTCGAAGCCGCTGGCCTTGATTTTCCAGAAAGTTCCTGGTTAATTGATAAACGATGGAAGCGATCATTTCCATATGTGCCAGCTCTTCGCGCCGGCGCTGGCGGGGATCGCGGGGGAAAGTGAATTTCTGGCATTTGGGGGCGGATTGAAAGCGTGAAGCTTGCCTTCTGGCCGCTCCACCGGCCGTTTTTGCAGATGCATCTTTCTTTATACTCTCTTTAATAGATCGTTTTTTGCTTTTGCCTGTTGCAAATTAGGATAAGTGCTGAGCAGGATGGTTTCCTTTTGGGGTGGCGTTTTTTCGTTTGGTGATGGTCGTTTTTTCCTCTTCGATTTCCTCTTGCAAAGATTTGAGGCGTTCTTCTTTTCCTCAATCCGGTCGCTGAGGTCTTTCGGCCGTTTTAGGAAGGTATCCGCATCGTAAAATTCCCCCGTTCCAAAAAGTCGAAGAGCCCATTTTTTCTGTTCTTCCAGCATTTTGCTTTCCTTTGCAATATTCTATGGCAGTTTCTTTGGTTTGTTTGACAATGGCGTCGTTTTGGTAATGGCGGTTGTTCAAAGGATGCTTGATATTCCCCCAACCATGCAGCCAAGCTTCTTGTTCGCTGTTCCACCAATTCCAGATTGGCACTGACGGTTTCGGCAGCGGGCAGGGCATGTGAGTGTGCTTTTGCTTTTGCCGGGTTTGCGGATCATCTTATAGCCGCATTCCCGTAGATTACAAGCCCGGGCCAAAGGATCTTTGATCGTGTATTCTCGGCTGACGGGCTGAAGGGACGGCGGAGCGGATTTTGGGCCAAGAGGTTTTCTGGATGATCGCCCCATGGCGCCCCAGGAGATATTCTTTAGAGCGGGGGCGCGTAATCTTCACCTTTGCCCTGGCGCATTCGCTTTTTGACCGATCGCCAATCCCAGCGTAATTCGCCGATGTAGATCGGGTTTGACAGCATATCATAGATACTGGCGGCAGACCAATGGTTGCCCCGTGGCGGAGGGATGTCACCATTCGATCCAGTTTTTGCGCGATTAGGGCGCCCGTCGCCGATAGCTACCGTCGGGTCAGATCCCCAATGGTAGAGGCGAAAGATCAATTGTAAGATAGTGCGGCTCTTCCGGGGAGGAGCGTATACTCTTCTCCTGGGGGAGTTTTTGCCTTCGATGTCGCAAGGCGGACGGTTGGCCACATATTTTCCTTCTTTAATGGAGGCGCGGCGGCCTTGCTGCAAGCGGCGGTTGATCGTTTTAAATTCCTCGGCGCGGATATGAAGAGGCCAAATTCCAAAGTATTCCCCATCAAATTCATCAGTAGGGTCATATGTTTTTTACGGTGATGATTTTGCTTTTGGAATATTTGAAGGTTTGCGCCATGATGCCTTGGTCAACGGTAGACGCCCCAGCGAGACGCTCATACCTCTACGACCAAACGCCGTTCCAGATTCCGTTTTCTACTTCCGCGAGCTTGCGGCTAACCGGTCGGGCGGCGATGGTCTCTCCGGAGACGATCTCCTTGCATTTTTGACTGGGAGATTTTGTCTTTGTGACAATTTAAAAGGATTTTTTCATGGCGAATCAGCGCTTCTCCTGCCGCGGCTTCAGCTTCGGCATCGGCTCTTCTTGATTTCTGCAGATAGGCGGCATTACGGGTGTTTCGTCGTTCATTTCGGGTCGCTTCCCCAAAAAATTCGATAGTTTTTTATATGATTAGCTGCCGGATTTATCCGTCAGTTAAAATTGCCAGCAATTGCAAAGAGTGTTGAAATCGGCATAGCATAAACGGAAATGCACAGGCATCACAGTGAGCGCAACGGCGGTAAAAGGAGGAGTCTATGCTGTTGAGAGACAATAAAGATCGGCAATACGATGATTCATATTGACGACCGTTATTGCAGACAAAGCAAAGAAGAGATCGCTGATCCTACGACGGGTGGGCAAAATCCCCTGCCGATGATTTTGCCGCACTTTAAAGGAGCAAAGCAAAGGAAGCGGCAAAGAAAGCGCAAAGGGAAAGCAACAACCGATAGAGAGACCGGTTTGCGCCCCAATGATAGATCATTGAAGGGGCTCGAGGTTCAGACAAGCCGATAAGGGTCAGTCTGCAAAGTCTCGACCGCTTTCGTATGCCATTCATATACGCTACATGTCCAGGGCCTTTGTTTTTCCCAGCTTCAGGCTTGCCTTGTGTCTTCCATCTTGCCGACCTTGTCGGATAATGGGCCCCCAATGATGACTTCATTGGGGGCCCGTTTATTTTGGTTTTATTTGATTTTGTAGTGCGGTATTAGTCGACGATATTTTCCACAACCGCATGATAACGGCGGCAGCTTCCGTCATTGCATTGTCGCCAGGAACGACTGCACAGTCCGTCCGAAGATGAGATCAGCCCGCATGCCCATTCATTGCCGGAAGCGCCCGCGTAACTTATCCGCATCGGTAAAGGAGGAGAGGTCATCGGCGGTTGTAATATCGAAATATTCTTTCTCATCCGCATAGCGGTACAAGATGACGGCCATTTGCCTTCGTGTAACCGGATCGTACGGTCCGAAGGTATCGGCGCTTTTTTCCGTTAATGATGCCGCTTTCCGATGCCCAAATCACCGCATCGCTACCATTTCCATCCGCTATCGGTAAAGGTATTGGTTCCGGATGCCGGGGCGGGCGATCCTTCCAGACGGTAAAGTACCGTAACAACATGGTTCAAGCCATAACGAGTTGTCTTTTAAAGGTTGTTGCAGACGTCCTCGGAACAACCGCAGGCCATATAATCGATCGTGGCGGCGTACCATTTGGAATCGTCCACATCCTCAACCCCTGTTTTGCGAAGCATCAACAAAGGAGGCTTCAATCGGCGGTTTCCTCTGATAAAAGAGAAGGTATACCGTCACGCGCCAATGCTCACACCGTCAACAAGAACATCGTCTACACCGTAACCCACATCCGGCGTGATTGTGAAGGAATCTCGCCATATTTTTCTTACCTCGACATCACCGGAGGGTGGCGAGATGCTTCCGCCCGCATTGGCGGCGGCGGTGATCGCATAATAGGCTTTGGCGGAAATAACATGGTCGTCGTCCTGCAGGCAACCGTGTTTTCACTGCCATTTTAATTTCATAGGTGACGGTTAAGTAATAAAGCGTCGGTCAATGTGGTATCGATGGGCAGATTTCGGTTTCTTATCCGCCAGGGATACGGTGAGGTTGTCGCTGTTAAAGACGAAACCGGATCATCGGAATCCGCACTGACCTGTATAGCTTCACGGGAACGCTGCCGGCATCCTGATCAGCTCCTACGGTAGCAGATACATCGACGGCAATGATTTACTGTTGCATTGGAAGCGATCGTTGCGTTGCGATTGCCGATCAATTCCGTACTGGTATAGGCAACATCATCAACCGTTGCCATCACGCCGTCTACCGGCAACATGCAACCAAAGTCCCCATCGGCATTCGTCCGGGCAGTGAAGGACATTGATATTCGCCCTCGGTTGTAAATATCAGCGCGTATTGGACGGCAGACCTGCAGTTCGGTACGCGGCATAGTCCACATCTGTGTCATCGGTATAATAGGGGGATACCGGTAGTTCGCATTGAGAACAACCGCATTCAGGAAATGATTCTCACCTGATCTTTCCTGGGCGTCAATATGCGCCGGTAAATACCAAGATGGCATTCGGCTGCATGGCGGGCATTGTTATTGGTCATGGCGTCCCCGTCAATTGTCAGTACTGCATTGTTGTCGATTGCCGTCAATATAATCATCGTTTTTATTGATTGTGAGATCGCCGGAAATGGTGAAGCATAGAATTGCCGAATGCTTCGGCAATATAATTGACTGCGGCTCCTTCCTTAACGGGCAATTTCTGCTTTTCTGCATGCGCAAAGGCCAAAGCAGGCCGGAAATCGTATTTGTTGTGAAACGGCTGTTATCATATACCCAAACCGCTACATTATCCTGGTAACGCGGATCTTCCAGCATGTGCGTCGTACAAATATCAAGTGGGTTGCCACAGATATTCATACGCCGCAACAATTATCATAAATGGTTAAGGTATTTGCGCCGACGATACTGATAGAAATGTCTAATTCGTCATAGATCCAAATCGTATTGATCGCGTATTTTAAATTCGATATAGATATCATCACTTTCGGCTTCGGCATACACGCCTCGGGCAATCAGATAATCCACGTCTTCATCTGCGCCATATACAAGTTGACGCCGTCGCCAAAGGCTCTGCTGATAACCTTCGCGCCATTGGTAAGAGTGAGTTGATCAATATAAAGCCTTCCTGACTTAACACATAAATCGTTTACTTTATAGGTTCCGGAGATAGGTTCTTCGCAGGAATCGACAGCATTGCTCCAATCGATCATACCGATGATGATGTGCTTTCATCGTAATTTCCGCGTACATAATAGCCGCCATAGACCCAGAAATCCCCGGGCTTTTCCAGGGTTGCATTGCCGCCAAGGGTTTCGTATCATCCACCACAGAAAGTCCAGGGTCTTTTCGGTTATGGTGGTGGTGTCGTTGACAGTAAGACCGGTGATTTTCAAGTACTGCGCCGCCGACCATGTAAATTTCAGCCCGACATAAACGGTATACGTGCCGTCTTCATTTGCAGGAGCCGCCTCCAGACAGGAGAGGCGCCGAGACGCAATGCTGCGCTGCTGCTTTCGATCCGATGCGCCTCTGTGGGAGGCGAAAATATTGTCGGTTGTAGTCAATCCCCAACCAGCAGCGGAAGTGAAATCGGCCTGTCCAAAAGCGGTATCCATTGCAGCCAGCGCTTCGGCAGCGCGGCAGCTTCGCTGAAGCGCGTATCCGTTCCGGTTATGCTCGCGTCGGCATTGGCATAGTTATCGGTTGCGTTAATCGTATCAATAGTAAGCACAGAGGCTATTAGCATAATTTCTGAACCGTCGTCAGGCTGTTACCGGGTACGCATAGCGACATTATTGGTTAGATCCACATCTCTTCATCGATATAGCCGACGATTCGCAGCGCAGCGCGCGAAAATCGCCCGTCTCTGCGGATACTTTGTGTTATGCTGCGCAATTTGCAATTGCGCCGGAATCATAGATATCAATTTCGGCCCAAAATACCACCGGCAGTGATATCATAATCGTCGGAGATCGCAGATACGTTATATTCACAATTTTCAATCAGCACACCTCTCCGCCCAGGATGCCGCCGACAGATAAGCCCCGTTAATGTTCAGGAGATTGCAAGTGACCTGCAGTTGCGAATTATGGTGGTATAATATTCATCATAAATTTCACCGAGTATGCTCGCCGACATAGCATCCATCGTTATGGAAGTTATGCTGCCTCCGGATACAATGCAGTTTGTAATCGTAGGATTGTAATAGGCATAACCTGCGATGCCGCCGATCGCGTAATAGCCTTCAATGGTATTGTCGGTAACCGTGCAATATCCAACCGTATTGTAATCATCCATATAACCTGTAATACCACCAGTATCGCTCCCACCGGAAATCGTCGAGTTGGTAACGGTACAGGAGACGACGGTTGTAATCAACGACTTCGCCACTGAGGCCACCGGCATGATAGATGCTGCTTATTGATGAATTGGCAACGGTGCAATGACTGATGGCACCATAATCTTCCAGGTAACCGGTGATGCCGCCGGGTACAGTAACGCCACAATGATTGTATTACTGTTCATCAATAAAGATTCAGCGCTGCTACCATAGCCTTCATGTTACCGTATTCGCCAGAATGCCAGTCAGTAGTAATAAATACAGTTCAATAACGGTTATTATCTTCCCCATAAGCGGCGGTCGCGTATGGTTGCCCGGAAAGCGGCACGCAGCTGGAGATGACGACGACAGCCCGCGATAGCGCCGAAAGTCCGGCAATCATCTGCTGTCTGCTGATTGGAGATCGCTTTTCCGTTGCCGCCAAAGGTGCCGGAGAAAGGATAACTGTAATACCCGATCGACTGTAATTGGTACTTGCCGCGGTACGCTTTGCGTTACCATGAGCGTGCGTCCCCTCTGAAATCGTCCCCCGCGTCAACCAGGTGGTCACGCAGATTAAATCCTTTCACTGCGGACGGTGTTAGGCTTGCTTCCGTACCGGTGCCGGAGAAGCCGTCAATATAGCTTGCCGTTAACCGGCATTTTCAGTTACGGAAAGTTATAGGATTATCGGAGCTGACGATGATTTCGTCTGTGTTTTTCCAGCCGAGCAGTATTGCCCTTCAACAAACGGCAGCGTTGCGGAGGTGCCGGCATCCACTGTAACGGAAGTCGTTGCCTCATTAATACCGATATAGCCGCCGGTCACGTTGACGGTATACCGAGCTGTGTCGCAAAGGCTTTCCATTCCCTCTATAGGTGTATTCTTCTCGTGGCTGTGTTATATGCATAGGCACGGAAGAGATAGTTCGTTGGATTGTTTAAATCACTGACATCGGTCTTTCCGTCGATTGCATCGATATTAACGAGGGTTCCGAGTTCGCTTTTAAGTTCAAAACCTTCGTGTAGCCGGAATCAAAATCGCTGCCCCACATGCCTCTTCTTCTCAATGTGACGGTGAACCTCATATTGAGGGGACCGTGTTGCGACTACATTGGGTTCAATGCCGCCATCATACTGAACACTGCCATCCAACAGAGGCTACCATGATAGGTATTGTCATAATACCATTGTTGTACGGCGTATTCTTGATTCCTGTCGCCGGTAGCGGATGTGAATCCGATATAATAATCACTGTAACTACTCAACTACCGTATATGTTACCAGGCGGTAGCGGGCCGCGTATTTTAAATAATACTCATCAAATTTCACTTTTTTCGGAATCGGGATATCATCCCGGCCATTAATCTGAGCCCAACCCGTAATTCCAGGAATTAATTGATGAACTCCAAGTTCCGTTCTCAAAGCAGTCAAATCATCCTGGTTAAACAAAGCGGGGCGTGGCCCCACAAAACTCATATCCCCTTTTAACACACTCCACAATTGCGGCAGCTCATCCAGACTTGATTTCCTCAGGAAGGATCCGAACGGCGCCAGATATACATCAGGATTCTGGAGTAAATGCGTAGCAACCGCAGGGGTATCAATCCGCATCGTCCGGAACTTCGGCATCCTGAAAATCTGATTATCCACCCCCACACGATCCGACCAATACACAGCCGGCCCCTTGGAAGTAAGCCTTATCAAACCCGCAATCACTAGGATGGGAACCAATAAGACCAGCACCATACAAAAGGAAAGAATCAGATCAAACAGCCTTTTCATTTCTTAAATAGTTTTGAGTTTTAGATTTTAGGTTTTGAGTTATTTTTATTCTGCGCGGTCGTTTTTACGATGGACGTAAGTATATTTGCAATTGCTTCTGATTCAGCCAAAAGTGGTTCTATTTCGGTTTTTGAGATTATCCCGCTATCCTTAAGCAATCTAAGCCAATAGTTTGTTTCCCGTGCCTCTTTTGAAGCTATGGACATTTTTGATAAAAAATCTGCTCTACTCTGTCCAGCTAAGGCTTCCTCAACGTTTGCACCGATACTCGTCCCCGACTTAAGCAACTGCTTCGACAAAACAAACTCATTTTGCTTTAACAAAACCTTATACAACCCAATAATTTCCAAAGCAAAACAATAACTTTTATCTTTTATCAAACTCTCAGCCATAACCCAAAACCTAACTCAAAATTCAAAACCCATAACTCAAAACTTTTAAAGCTCAAAACCCAAAATTCAAAACTCAAAACTTCTTCACCCCAAAACTCCCTCCGCCATCAACTCAAAACCCAGAACTTAAAACTCAAAACTTTCGCAGCTCAAAACTTCTCCTTCACCGCATCCCTCCACCCCGCCTTCAAATCAAACTGCGGCACAAAACCGATTTCCTTTTGAAAAAGACGCCCGTCCACAGCAATATCTTCCGTGTATTTATCAACAGTCTCCCGAGTAACCGGCGATTTCCTTCCCAAAAAACCGGCCCCTTTTTCGATCAAGCCGACCACCATTCTCATCGGCCCAGCTGGCAAAGAAAACAGCGGCGGTTTGCGGCCAAGGGCGAGGCAAATAGCTTCAATAATTTCATTCATGCTATGAAATCCACCATCCGTAACATTATACACACGTCCAGCAGCGGCAGGATGAGAGACAACCTGCACAACCGCTCGGCCAACATCCTTATCATAAATCAGCGTGCGCCGGTTCAAACCATCGCCAACGGGAATAAACCTGTTGTGTGATAAAGCATTAGTCAGCCGCTCATAATTACCTTTAATACGGGAACCATAAATTGCGCCAAAGCGCAGCACTGTTCCCAATGGCGCACCATCAGCACGTCTGGCCTTCAAGACAACCTGCTCCGCATCAAGTTTAGTCTGACCATAAAAAGTATCAGGACAAGTTGGCGACATCTCATCAAGCACCCGCCCCCCTGAATCCCCATACACCGCAATCGTACTGAACAAAACTACGCGCTGCACACCCGTCTTAATCGCAGCGTCAACTACCGCCTCTGTGCCGCCCACATTGACACGCACATATTTTTCGCGCATCTCTGGCGGGGGATTAACAATGTGCAAAAGCGCCGCCATATGAACAACGGCATCCACACCATCCGTGGCCGCCCGCACCTCCGACACATCAGTTACATCGCCAACACGCGCCTCAACATCATCAGGCCAGATTCCGGCAGGCGGTGAATCGATAGAAAGCGTGCGAATAGAATAACCAGCGTCATGGAAAGCATTTACGACTAGAGGGCCAACAGCACCGGTAGCGCCGGTAAGAAGAACTAATTTCGACAAATGACTTTATTTCCCGATCCAGAAATAAGATTTTCTATCAACACATGATATTGATTGGTCACTGTCTCGCGTGAATAATTTTGAACAACATGTTCACGCCCGGCACTACCCATTTTCTTCCATTTTGATTGATTCTGAAAAGCAGACATAATCATATCAGCCAAAGCAACAGATGAGCCGGGTGCAACAACTTTCCCGCACGAAGCTTCATAAACCAAGCGCGCAAGGTCAGAATGCTCATCCGTAACAGCCAGAACAGGTCGTGCACATGCCATGATACGATATACTTTTGAAGGCACAGCCTCAAACCCTGTTTCAACAGCCTGCGGCACCAGACAAAGATCAGATGCAGCATATGCCTGCCCCATCAGAGAAAATGGCTGATAAGATAAAAAAACAACATTATTAATGCCATACATCTCGATGCGCCGGCGGAGAGACTCACGCACAATACCGTCGCCCATTATCAGAAAACGAATCCCTTCTTCATCTCTCAAGATTTTGGCGGCATCTATAATATTCTCTAAACCTTGGGCCGGCCCCATGTTACCCGCGTAACTCACAACAAATTTGTCTTGCAATTTGTATTGCCTGCTAAAATCATTATTTTTCGGCAACGGAACTAAATCACTTACATCAACAAAGTTTGGAATAATACAAACTTTATCGTTCGATACACCTTTTACTAAAAGCTGCTCACGCATGAGTGACGCAATCACCGTAACCTTCGATGATTTAGAATAGACAAACTTTTCCAACCAATACAAAAAAGCTACGACCCGTCGATTGCGGACCGCGCCTAACCTGATAGCAATATCCGGATAGATTTCCTGCACATTGTAAATAAACGGGACACGGTGTAGCACACCAAGCAGCCAGGCACACAGACCTATTGTCAAAGGCGGCGATGGTGTAATAATAATATTTGGTCGGGGCACAACAGTTAAGCCAACAATAATACTTATAAAATGGAAAAACGCCCATGATAAAAGCCGTAGGAAGATATTTTGCCCCTTACGAGGCATACATACATGATAAACCGTGATGCCGTGGAAGTCACTGCGATGCAGAATCTTCCACCATTTCGACCACAGTGGCTGCTGCTTCTCGTTTTCGAAGCTCGGATTGTAGTGTGGTACTGTTGTAATCACAGTCAGCCGATGACCATATTTTTCCAAGTCAACTGCGAGCTGCCCCATAATTTGTGCAGTCGATACACTGTCGGGCGGAAAGACAAGCGACAGCATCAAAACGTCGGCCATTACATTAAGTCCATTAAATGAAACACAAAATAGATCCGCGCATCTAAACCATTAATATTTCTGCCACACCACCCGATTGACGTAATCGGTATAGCTCTGAATTATCCGGACAACTTTTTCCGAAACATTGGGAACATCATAATCCCGAACCAGTCGCAGGGATCTATCGGCGCCCCGTGGCTGGCTTTCCAGGATCGCCAGCGCTTCCTGCACCGGCTGCCATTTCGTCCCCACCATCATCACCGCCCCTTCTTCCATCCCCTCCGGCCTTTCATGCGCCTGGCGGATGTTGAGGGCGGGAAAATTTAAAATCGACGACTCTTCATTGATCGTCCCGCTATCCGAAAGCACGGCATGGGCGTTCATCTGGAGATTGACGTAATCGATCAGGCCAAATGGTTTATGCAATTCCACCAATGGCGGCAGTTTTATGCCTTCCTGCTCGATGCGTTTTCTGGTGCGTGGATGGGTGGTCACGATGATGCGCTTGCCGTAGGCTTCGGCCAATCCAGTCAGCACCTCAACCAGCCCACGGAAGTTGGCTTCGTCATCCACATTCTCTTCCCGGTGGCAACTCACCACAAAGTAATCTTTTTCCTGGAGCTTCAGCTGACTTCTGATCTCTGACTTCTGTATTTTCGGCATGTAGTAATGCAGAACCTCATACATGGGACTGCCCGTCTTGATCACCCGATCGGGCGGCAAGCCTTCCCGCAGGAGATATTCCCGACCGATGGCGCTGTAGGGCATGTTGATGTCGCTGATATGATCCACGATTTTGCGGTTTATCTCTTCCGGCACCCGTTGATCGAAACAGCGATTGCCCGCTTCCATATGGAACACGGGAATCTTTCGCCGTTTCGCCGGATAGGCCGCCAGGCAACTGTTTGTATCCCCTAGAATCAGAATTGCATCGGGCTGTTCGGCGGCCAGTACCTCATCCACCCGGGCAATGACAAGGCCCACCGTCTCCGCCGGCGTTTTCCCGGCCGCATCCAGAAAATGATCCGGCGCCCGCATCTCCAAGTCATTGAAAAATACCTGATTTAACTCATAATCGTAATTTTGTCCGGTATGCACGAGGATATGCTTCGTGTGTCGCTCCAAAACTGCGATGACCCTGCTCAATCGTATGATTTCCGGCCTAGTACCAACAATGGTCATGATTTTCATGGAAGCCCCTTTTCTTTTATTCAGACGGTCATACCAAAGGTGTCGGGAATATTCGGATCGAAAATTTCATCTGCCCAAAAAAGGACAACAATGTCGATATTTCCGACATTTTCTATGGAGTGCGTGTATCCTGGCGGTATATCCACGACGCGAAACTCCCTTCCCGTGACCGGGTACTCGATGACATCGCCGCCCAAGATGTGACGGAACCGGATCACTGCATCCCCTTCGAGGACAACGAATTTTTCCACCTTGGTGTCGTGGTAGTGGTGGCCGCGCGTGATGCCCGGTCTGGTGCGAGACACAAAGATCTGTCCGATATGCGGCGATTTGAGCAGTTCCGCCAATTCACCCCGGGGGTCGGTTCTCTGGGTTAGGGCATAGGCGAAGGCGTCCGTGGGAAGATAAAAGATGTAGGTTGCATAAAGGGCGTGGACCAGGGGATCACTCACATCAGGCACGGTCAGGCTGACCCGGCTTTCCCGGAAACCCCGGATCGTTTCCGCAAGAGCCCCCAGCGTGGTGCGATACGTCGTTTTGACCTGGCAATATTTCCCGTCCTTAACCGGCGGCATTCCATCCATCACGTTGATAAATGCGCGCACGACATCATCGACATAAACCAGTTCGATTTCTTTTGCCGGATCGGAAATTGCGATGGGAAGATCATGAGCAATATTATGGCAGAAGGTGGCCACCACGGAGTTGTAATTGGGGCGGCACCATTTGCCGAAAACACCTGGCAGACGGAAGACGGCAATCTGCGCCCCGGTCTCCTCCCCAAAGGCGAAGACTTCCTCTTCCGCCTGGCGCTTGGAAACACCGTAGGGATTATCCAAGAGGGCTTGCATGGACGAGGAGAGCAAGAGCAAGGGCTTCCGGCCCAGTCGCTTAAGGGTACTGCAGATCCGTCGGGTTAAATCAAAATTCCCTTCGGTGAACTCCTCGACGCGTTCCGGTCGATTCACCCCGGCGAGGTGATAAATCACATCAACCTTCGACAGACTTTCTTCCAACAAGCCTTCTGCCGAATCGATATCGTACTCAATCAGCTCGACATCCGCCCGTCGTTTGAGGGCAATACTTAGATTTTTCCCTATAAATCCTCTCGCGCCGGTAACCAGAATAGATTTCACATCCACCTCACAAGGGCAAGGTTGTCATGCTGGCTTCTGACGGCTCTAGTGACAAGAGTTTTTCATGGTGAGCCTGTCGAACCATAAGAAACACTTTCATCCTTCGACTTTCTCCTTTAATCGCCCACTGCACAATCTCCAACTTCATCAGCAGCTTCATCATCCCATCCACATCAAGCCTTGTCGTATTATGGGAATTGTAATCCTCTTTCAGCGAAACCTCTTCCTGCCCTTCGACAAAATAGCAGTTATAATTCAAATCACGCACATCTGCGGGAACACGGAAATAGCCCTGCCCATATCTTCGGCCTTGGCCATTTCCTCACGATTTAGGAGCGTCTCGTATAGTTTCTCGCCGTGCCGCGTCCCGATAATGCGAACGTCATTTTTTGCGTTAAACAACTTCAGCAGCGCCTCAGCCAGAACCCCAATGGTTGCGGCCGGCGCCTTTTGAACAAAGATATCCCCTGGATTTCCATTCTGAAAAGCATACAACACCAAGTCAACCGCATCGTCTATTGTCATCATAAAGCGCGTCATGTTCGGATCGGTTAATGTCAGTGGTGTACCATCCTGAATTTGCTTGATAAAAAGCGGAATCACCGATCCGCGGGAAGCCATAACATTGCCATACCGCGTCCCGCAGAAAATTGTCTTTTTATCGCCGTACATCCGCGCTTTGGCAACCATCAGTTTTTCCATCAACGCCTTGGACATTCCCATTGCATTTATGGGATAAACCGCTTTATCCGTGCTGAGTACGATCAGATTCTTCACCCCGCAGACCATTGCCGCATTCATCACATTTTCCGCCCCTAAATCGTTGGTGCGGATCGCTTCAATGGGGAAGAATTCACAGGAAGGCACCTGCTTAAGCGCTGCCGCATGAAAAACATAATCCACATCCTGCATGGCCGGTAGAATACTGTCGGAATTGCGGACATCGCCAATGAAAAACTTTACCTTTGGATTGGCAAGAGATATCCGCAGGTCTTCCTGCTTTTTTTCATCGCGGCTGAAAACGCGTATTTCTTTGATCTCCGTATTTAAAAAACGCCGCAATACGGCATTGCCGAAAGTTCCCGTGCCACCAGTAATTAACAAAATTTTATTTCTAAACATAGCCCCTCATATTTTCTGATTTCTGACATCAGTTTTCTAACTTTGAACTTCGAACTCGGAACTGTGAACTTTATTCCCCCGCTGACTTCTGATCGCTGCCCGCTGACATCTGACCTAAATCACACCCGAACACGATGTACATAAAATATTGTCTGTTTTTGAAGGCTTGAAAAAAATTTCAGAAAAAGTCCCTATTGACGGGAAGTTTGATTTAAGCAGCAGAATAATATTTTTGGATAAGATTGTCTTTTTCTAACCAGTTGGGATAGTTTATCAAAACGGCTCTGAACTTTCCTTTAAATACAAAAAGACTTCCGGCAGCAGCGCCAATAATACCATGCCTGGCAATTAGATCACCTATATCACCAAGAGAGCCGGCCCCCCCAAGAACAGTCAATGGCACAGTTATCATCTCGCGGATTTTTTCAATTAAAGCAAGATCATAGCCCTTCATCATACCGTCATGATCGATCGAATTGATAACAATCTCGCCAACACCAAGATTCTCCATTTGTCTTGCAAACTCAATGGGATTTTTCCCCGTATCCTTGCGGCCGTTATGCGTACATACATCATATCGTCCGAACATTGCCTTTTTTTTAACATCTATCACAACAACAACACTTTGATTTCCCACACATCGCGCCGCTTCTGATACGAGACCAGGATTATCAACTGCAGCGGCACTTATCGCCACTTTTTCAACGCCCAAACCAAAAATCCTTTTTATTTGCTCAACATCTTTAACACCACCGCCATAGCAAAGCGGCATCCGACATTCTGCGGCCAGATGTTCAATCATTTTAAAATCAGGAGCTCTGTTTTCACAAGTAGCATCTATATCCAGCACCATCAATTCGTCAACTTCCTTCTCGTTGAAAATGCGCACAGCATTAATGGGGTCACCAACATACTTTGAATTCTTAAAATTGACGGTCTTAACCAGACCCTTATTCTGAATTAACAAACACGGAATGATTCTGGGACGTAACATACTTACATCTCTGCAAAGTTTTTCAAAAGTTGCAGTCCATAATGATGGCTTTTTTCCGGATGAAATTGAACACCGAAGATATTCCCGGCATTCACTGCACAAGTAAAGAGGCCTCCGTAGTCCGTGACGGCAATTACATCTTCATTATGCTGTGTTTGAAAATAATAAGAGTGCAAAAAGTAAAACCGTGCATTTTCCGAAAGACCTTTAAACAGCTTATTATCAATCGTCGGTTTTACATCATTCCAGCCCATGTGTGGCAAGCATGTTTTATGGGTTAATTTTGATGGATTCATTTTCAAAATTCTGCCATCAATCCATCCCAACCCTGGAAGGATACCTTCTTCACTGGACTTGGCCAGTATTTGCATGCCAACACATATGCCAAGAACAGGTATGCGTCGTTCAAGAGCGCATTCATCCAGCATGTGACGTAATCCCGATTTATCAAGTAATTGCATTGCTTGATCAAATGCGCCCACACCAGGCAAAACGATTTTTTCAGCGGATTTCAGATCATCAGGATGGTTAACAACTTCAGCGGGTATATTCAGTTTATAGTAAACTTGAGCAAATGCTTTGACATTGCCCAAACCGTAATCAATAATTGCTATCATCTAATGATTGTCTTCTGTATTCCAACCGCTCTTAATAATTGTATAGCCATATTTATTAACGCCATATTGTTTTTATAATCGCGGTATGTTTTATTTTCACCATTCATGAGTTGTTGCAATGCCAAAACCGTCAAATCCATTTTTTTTGCAATATACTCAAAATCTTGCATAACCGTTTCTTCATCATATGCAGGTTTTGCGATGAGCTCCAACGCCTCCTGACGGGTCATTTGCCCGGTTAAGATCAAGCTGGAAAAGTGCGCGCGGTGTTTATCATAACCAAACTTCCTGGGTAGCCAGTATCCTTCATAAAATCGGGTAAAACGTGATTCATAATGCTTATACGCGTAAGTCTGCCAGCCAAACCGCTCCGCCAACTCTTTGATCGCTGTTTCTTTTATGTATGGCACATAGTCCAAAGGTTTGACAACTCTCACACCCTTAACGAATCGGTAATATATCTTATATTTAAAAATGTCCGCTGTCGGAAATTTCTTTAAGGAACCCTGACCAAACCGGCGATGTATGTCTTTTATTTGTCGTAAATCAGAAGCATGATAATGCCATTCCAACGGCTCACGGACACATTCCGTAGAAAAGTTGGCACCTGTTAAAATATATTTATGCCCGTTACGGGCCGCATAGTTGTATAACCCTGCAAAAAAAGCGTGATCCTGCGGCGTATCAATATGTGGCACCTGCGCTTTGAAGAAAGCCAATTGTAAATCTTTCATGTCCGGCCAATCAATCACCTCTGTATAGAGATCAAGGCCAAGGCCGTCAACTAGTTTCTCTATGTTATTAACAGCTTCCTGAGAATTCCAACCGGCGTCAACGTGAAAAAGCATTGGACGAAGGCCAAATTTTTCTTTTGCCAAATAAGCCACGTAGGAACTATCAACACCACCACTTAAGCCAATAAGGCAATCATGGTCTCTGCCTTTTCCATCTTTTTTAATCTTATCTATAATCGGAGCAAGAATTTTTTCGCCTTGCTCATTTGGATGCCAGTGCGGAAGAATATTATCATGATAATTACGGCAATAGTCGCACCAGCCTCGTTCATCGAAGGTAATATTTGGGTCAGAAGTATCCATAATACAATTGGAACATATACGATACATTTTAGTCCTTATCGGTACCACTTGGCAAAAAGAATCTGCAATGCCAGTCATTTGGATATGATTATGAGCAGACAAAATTATTTATTTCCTTATCAGTTTATCTAACTTCAATAGATACATCATCTTTGCGCCAAGTTTGAACATATTCTCCTGATGCTTATAATCTTTATAAGTTTTCAGCGGCATCTTAAAATAACCCATCAATTCATCAGTCGAAATTTCCAACATTCTGGCTACCTGATTAAATAATTCTTCTCCCTCTTCTTTAGAAAGAGGCGGGCGGTTTAATCTTTCCAAAGCCTCTTCTCTGGTCATTTGCTTGGTCAGAATCAAACTTGAAAACTGAGCCTTGCGAATATCATACCCAAAACGCAGTGGCAACCAATAACCTTCTAGAAATTTTGTCATAATGGATTCGAAATGCTTTTGCGGATAGGGTGTCCAGTTGTATTCACTTTTCAGAAGTTCCTCTGCATTCTTCTTGATGTATGGTATATAATTTAACAAGATAACACGCTCTATCTTCTTGATATATCTGAGATAAACCTTATGTCTTAAAACATGACTAAAAGGGTACTTTTTTAATGGTTTTTTACAGAAGCGGCCAATAATATCGTTTATATGAACCAAATCCGTCCCCCAATAAGACCATGCATCCGGATTCACAACCACTTCCGTGGATATATTGCCGCCATTTAATATGTACTTAATTGTATGTTTCTCTGCATAATTATACAAAACTGAAACAAATGCGTGATCTTGGGGTATATCCAAATGTGGCACGCCTGATTTAAAGAAAGCCAACTGAAAATCCTTCATTTCCTCCCAATCAAGCACTTCTACTTTCAAATTAATTTTCAGCTTATCGACCATCTTTTTAATATTCTCAACTGCAAAATCAGTATTCCACCCAGAATCAACATGAAATACCAGAGGCCGCAAGCCTAACTCTTTAACGGCAAAATGCAACATATAGGAACTGTCAAACCCACCGCTAAGCCCTAAAATACAATCATATTCTCTGTTTTTGCCGTCATTTTTAATTGCCTCAACAACCTTATTCAATTTCCTCTGCGCATCTTCCCCCTGCGGCCAGTTCGGCAGAATTTCATTGTAAAACTGATTGCATCTTTCACAAACACCCTTACTGTCAAACTGGATATTTGGATCAGAAGTATCCATCACACAGTTGGTGCATATTTTGTAATTTTCTTTTGGCATAATTTGGTCACCCTTCGCTATTTCCAGGCAGCGTGTACAAATTTAAATATTCATTATACATTCTTTTAGTTGAATAATGCTTGCTGCCATAATTGCTGCAACTTTTAGAGATATCGCTTTTTTCCAAAAATGATTTTATGCTTTTTTCAAGTGCATCTATATTTCCATACTCGACAAACTCACCCAAATCACCTGGAGCGGTCTCTTTTGTGCCACCTTCA